>NZ_AP019736.1:873750-1217500 GCF_006542685.1 Alistipes dispar
GGAGTTCCTCAAGCGCAACCGCAAAAGCCGCAGCAAATAAAAAAAACACGACGATATGAAACAGAAGGGATTAGGCCGCGGACTCGACGCCATCTTCGGCAGCGATCCGATCGACGCCCGGCTCAAGCCGATGAGCCAGATGGCCGAAATCGCAATCGGCGACATCATACCCAACCCCACCCAGCCGCGCACGCAGTTCGACGAGGAGGCCCTCGACGAGCTGGCCGACTCGATCCGCCAGTTGGGCGTCATCCAGCCCGTGACGGTCAAGAAGGCCGCCGACGGCAAATACGTCATCATCAGCGGCGAACGCCGCTGGCGGGCCGCGCAGCGCGCCGATCTCGAAACCCTCCCGGCCTACATCCGCGAGGTGGACGACGAGAACCTGCACGCCATGGCGCTCGTGGAAAACATCCAGCGGCAGGACCTCAACGCCATCGAAATCGCGCTGGGGATGCAGCGCCTGATCGACGAGTGCCACCTCACGCAGGACGCACTCTCGGAGAAGGTGGGCAAGAAACGCTCGTCGGTGTCGAACTACCTGCGGCTCCTGAAGCTGCCCGACGAGGTGCAGCTCGCCCTGAAGGAGGGGCTGATCTCGATGGGGCACGCCAAGGCCATCGCGGGCGCACCCGCGGAGGAGCAGTTGCGCGTGCTGAAGCGGTGCGTCAAGAAGGGGCTTTCGGTCCGTCAGGCCGAGGAGCTGGTGCGCTCGCTCGCCGAAGCGCCCGCCAAGGGGGCGACGGCCGCCGAGGACGAGGAGTACCCCGAGAGCTATTCGCGGCTGGTCGAGCTGCTGGAGCCCTGCTTCTCGCAGGAGATCGCGATCAAGCGCTCGAAAAACGGCGGCGGACGCATCGTGATCGGCTTCAACGACGACAAGGACATCGAACGTTTCATCGAACGTTTCACGAAACGCTCCTGAGCCGGCACGATGGCAAGCCTCCGGACCAGACTCCTGCTTCTCGCGGCGGCCCTCCTGCTGGGGCTGCCCGCCGCAGCGCAGCTCCATCGCGGCGCCCGGACGCTCGTGCGGAGCGGTCTGATGCCGAAACCGGACTCGCTGCGCGCCGAACGCGACTCGCTGCGGCTGGCCGGACTGCTGCTCGAAATGGACTCCGTCGCCGCTCCCGACTACGCCGCGGACTCGGCGGCGGTCGCCGCCCTGCGCACCGACGACCGCCGCACGCTCGACTCCCTCGCCGCGGCCCGCTATGCCGCGGCCTTGCAGGGACTCGACACCACCGCCAAACGCCCCCGGCTCAAGAAGGGCTGGTTCATGAGCGACTCCATGTCGCTCTCGAAGGTGTGCTGGCTCTCGACCGTGCTGCCCGGCTACGGACAGGTTTACAACCGGCAATACTGGAAACTGCCGGTGCTCTACGGCACGGTGGGCGCCGGACTGGCCCTCTTCCTCCACGAAAACAAGACCTACAAGCCCCTCAAACGGGCCTACGAATCCTACACGAACACGAGTCTCGCACGCACGCCCGAACTGGATGCCCTGCAAACCAAGATGATCCGCAGCAACACCCGGCGGCAGATCTACCTGGGCATCACCATCGCCTCGTACGTCTATTTCATCGGCGACGCGGCGGTGAACTACTCGACCAACGAGGTCTCCTCGGTCAAGAAGGCCACCACGCTGGCCTGCATCTTCCCCGGCGCGGGACAGATCTACAACAAGAGCTACTGGAAAGTGCCGTTCGTCGTGGGCGGATTCGCCTCGATGATCTACTGCATCGACTGGAACAACCGCGGCTACCAACGCTTCAAGAAAGCCTACAACCAGATCAGCGACTACGAGCAACACCCGGAAAAGTACCCCGACGGCCCGGTGGACGAGTTCGGGGGCCGCTACTCGGCCTCGTACATCCTCAACCTGCGCAACAACTTCCGGCGCAACCGCGACCTCTGCATCATCATCTCGGGTGCGCTCTACGTCCTGCAGATCATCGACGCGCACGTGGACGCGCACCTGAAGGACTACGACATTTCGGACGACCTCTCGATGAATCTCGAACCGCTGGTGGACTACACCTACGTCCCCACGCTGGGCGGCAACCGCCCCGTGTTCGGGTTCAACATGAGTCTCAAATTTTAGACGATGAAAAAACTCCTCACCCTCGCGCTGCTCCTCGCCGTGGCCGCCTCGGCTGCGGCCGCGGACCGCAATCCCCGCAAGAAAAAACGCAACCGCAGAAAGGCGAAGACCGAGCAGGTAGCGGCTCCCGCCCCCGCGCCGGACACTGCGAAGCCCGCGGAAGAGGAGAAACCCGCCGAGGCGGTTCCCGTCGCCGAAGAGGAGCCGCTCAACGACCTCACGCTGGGCCTCTCGGCCGAGCAGGCCGACTCGCTGGTGGCCGTCTGGCGCGAGCGGCAGCAGGCGGATTCCTTCACGGAGTTCTTCGACCGCTTCGTGCTCGAAGACTCCACGGCCGTGGCCGACGCCCCGGCGACCGACGCGGCGACCGATTCGCTCTACGCCGGACGGCTGCGGGCCCTCGTCTCGCCGATCCCGATGCCGTACAACTACATCGTCAAAGGGTACATAAACCGCTACGTCAATCCCCGCTACGGGACGATCGGGCGCATCCTGGGCTCGTCGCAGTACTACTTCCCGATGATCGAGGACGAGCTGCTCAAGGAGAACCTCCCGATCGAGCTGCGCGCGCTGCCGATCATCGAGTCGGCGCTATCCCCCACGGCCGTGTCGCCCGTCGGAGCCGTCGGTCTGTGGCAGTTCATGCCCTCGACGGGCAAGAGTTACGGACTGGAGGTCAATTCGCTCGTGGACGAACGCCGCGACCCGGTCCGCGCCACGCAGGCCGCCTGCCGCTACCTGAAAGACCTCTACGCCATCTACAACGACTGGACGCTGGCCATCGCCGCCTACAACTGCGGCCCGGGCAACGTCAATAAGGCCATGGCCCGCTCGGGAGGCAAGACCTTCTGGGAGATCTACGACTACCTCCCGCGCGAGACGCGCGGCTACGTCCCGGCCTTCATCGGCGCCACCTATGCCTACGCCTACCACCGCCAGCACGACATCGAACCCCAGCCGGCTCCGATCCCCCTGTCGGTCGATACGATCCGCATCGACCGCCTGCTGCACCTGCAACAGATCGCCTCGACGATCGACCTGCCGCTGGAGACCCTACGGCTGCTCAATCCGCAATACAAGCTGGACATCGTCCCCGCGACGACCAAAAGCTACACGCTGGTACTGCCGCAGCGCAGCGTCTCGCAGTACATCGCCCACGAAAAGGAGATCATGGCCAAGGACTCCATGTACCTCAAGGAGTACATCAACCCGGCCAACATCGAAAAGAAACGCCAGCAGCGCAGCGGCACGGTCTATGTCGTGAAGAGCGGCGACACGCTCGGCGCCATCGCACGCCGCTACCGCGTGACGGTTTCGCAACTGATGCGCTGGAACCGCCTCAAGAGCGCCCACAAACTCCGCATCGGACAGCGGCTCCGCATCGAGGGCCGTTAAACGACATCCGCGCATGACCGCCGACCACGATACCATCGTCGCCCCGGCGACCGCCCCGGGCGGCGCCATCGCCGTCGTCCGCGTCAGCGGCGCACGGGCGCTGGCACTCTGCGACACCCTCTTCCGGGGCCGGACGCCGCTCGCCGAAGCGGCCGGATATACGGTGCACTACGGCCGTATCGCGGACGGAGATCGCACGGTGGACGACGTGCTGGCCGCCGTCTTCCGCGCCCCGCACTCCTATACGGGCGAAGATGCGGTCGAGATCTCCTGCCACGGCTCCTCCTACATCGTCTCCGAAATCCTGCGGCTGCTCATCGCCGCCGGGGCCCGCATGGCATCGCCGGGCGAGTTCACCGTCCGCGCCTACCTGGCCGGCAAGCTGGACCTCGCGCAGGCGGAAGCCGTCGGGGACCTCGTCGCCGCCTCGTCGCAGGCCGCCCACGCGCTGGCCTCGAACCAGATGCGCGGCGGCTATTCGGCGGCTCTCGCGGCGCTGCGCGACCGGCTGCTGCACCTGACCGCCCTGCTGGAGCTGGAGCTCGACTTCGCCGAGGAAGAGGTGGAGTTCGCCGACCGCCGGGAACTGCGCCAAACGATGCGGGACATCGCCCGGGAGATCGACCGCCTGCGGGAATCGTTCGCCTTGGGCAACGCCATCAAGGAGGGTGTCCCGGTGGCCATAGCCGGCGCGCCGAACGTCGGCAAATCGACGCTCCTGAACCGCCTGCTCGGCGAGGAGCGCGCCATGGTGTCGGAGATCGCCGGCACGACGCGCGACGTCATCGAGGAGTGCGCCAACATCGGCGGGGTCCTCTTCCGGTTCCTCGACACGGCCGGCATCCGCACGACCGACGACCATCTGGAGCGAATGGGCATCGAGCGCACGATGGCAAGCATCCGCCGGGCCCGGATCGTCATCCGCCTGACCGACGCGACCGCCCCGGAACCGCCGGAGCAATTCGCGCTGCGGCCGGATCAGACGCTGCTCCGGGCCGTCAACAAACTCGACCTACGCCCCGACGCACCGCTGCCCGAAGGCGCGGTCGGCCTCTCGGCCCGAAACGGCGAAGGCATCGACCGCCTCTGCCGGGCGCTGCGCGGAGCGGTGGACACTTCGGCGCTCTATCACGGCGACGCCGTCGTATCGAACAGCCGCCACTACGCGGCGCTCACCCAAGCCCGCGAAGCCCTCTACCGCGCCATCGAAGGGCTCGACGAGGGCCTGCCGACCGACCTGCTGAGCGAAGAGATCCGTCAGGTGATCCGCCACCTCGGCTCGATTACCGGAGGCGACATTTCCGCCCCCGAAGTGCTCTCGCACATCTTTTCGAATTTTTGCATCGGCAAATGACCGCCGCAAGCGATCCCGGCCGAAACTTCGCCTTATAATCCACAACAACGGGCTGGTACAGAATCATATAAAAGGCATAAAAATTTCGAGTGAAGAAAAAGTAGCCGGATATAACGGCGGAATTCGGAGAATTATCGCTATTTTTGATGTCTCCGATATACGAATCAATATGGGCAAGACGATTACCACCTATCTGATAGACGGAAATCCGCAAGGAACACAATCCGTTTTCATAAGCAATAAAATATGCAAAATGCTGGTCATTCCACGGGCTGCCCTCTCGATAATCAACGAAAGGGAGGAGTTGCACAGCCCCGCATTTTACATACTCTTGGGCGAAGACGACGGAATCACCTCCAAAGCGTATCTGGGAGAAACGGAGAATTTCCGGGAGCGCATCAAGAACCACGAATACAACAAGGCTTTCTGGCAAAAAACGCTGGTTTTCATCTCCAAGGACGGCGCCATGACAAAAGCCGATGTCCAGTATCTGGAATATCTGGCCGTAAAAACCGCAAACAAGGCCAAACGCTTTGACCTGTGCGACAACAAACAAATCCCGAAAGAGCCGAATCTGCCGGAGCATCAGAAAGATTCCATGAATGAATTTTTCGACGATATCCGATTACTGACATCATTCATCGGTTGTCCCATATTCGACGTGATCGATCCCAGGGACCGCCATATATTTTTCAGTAAAAGCAAAGGGGCAAACATCAGGGGATTTTACGACGAAAACGGGTTTACCGTACTGAAAGGCAGCACATTGGCAAAAGGAAGCGCACCGTTATTCAAAATGAAAGAAAAACGGGACGATTTCATCAAGAAGTATACGGCCCCGCAGGACGGAAACATCGTTTTGGAAACAGACTACACTTTCAACAGCCCGAGTATGGCAGCAAGCATCTGTCTGGGCAGACATACGAACGGCTGGAACGAATGGAAAGACAAAAGCGGACAGACGCTCGACGAGGTATACCGGAAAAAGCTGGAATAGCCTCCGTCCTACCGGCTCGCTCCGCTTCCCGTCCGCATTCCGCAAGATACATCCTATCGAAACGAATCCGCCTTTCCGACGATCATGGAAACCGTCACGCAATTCTTCATCGACTGGGGCTACTGGGGCCTCTTCGTCTCGGCGCTGGTGGCCGGAAGCATCCTGCCGTTCAGCTCCGAAGCGGTGATGGTCATTCTGGTCGGCATGGGGCTCGATCCGGCGTGGTGTCTCGTCGCCGCATCGGCGGGCAATACGCTGGGAGGCATGACCTGCTACTGGATCGGGACGCTCGGACGCACCGAGTGGATCACCCGGCTGGGCGTCTCGACCCGCCAGTTGGCCCGGGCCCGGAAGTTTCTCGCCGGACGCGGCGCCCTGATGGGATTCTTCGCCTTTCTGCCGACCATCGGCGAGGCGCTGGCCATCGTGCTGGGGCTGATGCGCAGCAACGCGTGGCTCACCGGCGTCTCGATGCTCGCCGGAAAGGCCCTGCGCTACGCCGTCATTCTGGCCTCTTTCGAAGGGGTCGCCACCCTCTTTTAATCCCGGACACCATGCAACTGACAATTGAACGGACAAACGCCCCTTCGCACGAACTGCTCCTGCTGGCCGACGAATCGGAAGCCTCCGTGGCCGACTACATCGGCCGCGGGGCCTGCTATGCCGCCCGCTGCGGCGATACGCTCGCCGGGCAGTACGTACTGCTCCACACCCGCCCCTTCACGGCCGAGGTGGTGAATATCGCCGTCGTTCCCCGGTTCCAGCGGCAGGGCGTCGGCACGGCCCTTCTCGCCCATGCCGTCCGAACGGCCCGGGAGGCGGGCTTCCGCCGTCTCGAAATCGGTACGGGAGATTCGGGTACGGGGCAGATCGCCCTCTATCTGCGCTGCGGGTTCGTACGCTGCGGCATCGACGAGGACTACTTCCGCAAATACTATCCCGCCCCGATCTTCGAAAACGGCGTCGAATGCCGCCACATGATACGGATGAGCATGGAGCTGTAACCCCTCGCCGCAACCGGCATCCGCCCCGGCCCGGACGCCGATCCCGCCGGGCGGTAAAATCCCGACAAGAACCCGAACACCGCACACCCGCACAAATCCGAAAACCATGTCCGTCTCGTGGAATCCCTGGCACGGCTGCCGCAAGATCAGCGAAGGATGCCGCCATTGCTACGTCTATCGGCAGGATGCGCTGCACGAACGGGACAGCCGCGAGGTGGTGCGGACCGCCGCCTTCGGGCTTCCCGTGCGCCGCAGCCGCGCCGGGCGGTTCAGAATCCCGCCCGGCGAACGGGTCTATACCTGTTTCACGTCGGACTTCCTCGTCGAGGAGGCGGACGGCTGGCGCGCCGAAGCCTGGGAGATGATGCGGCTACGCCGCGATCTGGAGTTTTTCTTCATCACCAAGCGGATCGGACGGCTTCGGGAACAACTGCCGCCCGACTGGGGCGACGGCTACGAGAACGTCACGGTCGGCTGCACGGTGGAGAACCAGACGGCTGCCGACCTGCGGCTGCCGCTTTTCCTCGAAACGCCCCTGCGCCACCGGGTGATCGTCTGTGCGCCGCTGCTCGAACGGATCGACCTCACGCCCTGGCTCGGGCCCGCGGTCGGGGAGGTCTCCGCAGGCGGCGAGTCGGGCAACGACGCACGGCCATGCGACTTCGCATGGGTCCTCGCGCTCCGCGGGCAGTGCGCGGCCGCCGGAGTTCCCTTCACCTTCCACCAGACCGGCGCCCGGTTCGTCAAGGAGGGGCGCCTCTACCGCATTCGCCGGGAACACCAGCACGCCCAGGCCCGCAAGGCGGGTATCGACTACCGCCCGGAACGATAGCCCCGAAGCGGTGTCCGGAACCGGAATGCGGCCGCAACGGGAACCGCACGGAGAGAACCGCCCGAAAGAAGCCGCCTCCGGACAGCGCACGGCAACAGAAAAATCCGGCCCTCCGCCCGAAAAAGCGGAAGAGCCGGAAGCTTAACGGCTATGGCAACCGTTATCAGTCGTTCGACGAAGCCAGCGGTGCGGCCTGCGAATAGGTGCGGGCGGCCAGCTCCTTGTCGAGCATGTACATCCCGAACTTGTTGCCCTCGACAGCCTCGCAGGCGGTAATCATCCCGCGTGCGGACTCCTCCTCCTCGACCTGCTCGTCGATGAACCATACGAGCATGTTCGACGAAGCGTAGTCCTTGTCCTCGGCGGCGATGGCCGCGAGGTCGTTGATCAGGGCCGTCACCTTCTTTTCGTGCTCGAGCGTATCCCGGAACATCTCCAGCGGCGAAGCCCACGACGTGCGGACCTCGGCGATGGGCCGAAGCGTCACCTCGGCATCGCGCGAAAGAATGTAGTTCATGAAGATCCGGGCGTGATCCTGCTCCTCCTGGAACTGAATGTAGAACCAGTTGGCGACGCCCTTGAGTCCTTTGGCCTCGGCGTCCATCGACATCGAAAGATAGAGGTACGCCGACCACAGCTCGGCATTGATCTGCGCATTGAGCGCCTCGTGCAGTTTTTTACTCAACATAGCTATTACGGATTTTAAGTCTTGCACTTTCCTTTCTTAGGACAAAGGTACACAAGTTTTCGGAAAATCGTATCGGAAAATCCGGCTATTTTATCGCACGAAACCGCACCGGAGCCTCCGCGGCCGACCGGTCCACCGACCGAGTCCCGCACATCCGGCCGGCGCGCGCATCCGGTTCGCCGGGCTGCACCGCACCCCGGAATCCGCAGCGGAAATACGGGCCCTGCCGTCCCGAATGACCGGAACGCGGCTTTCCGGCGCCGCCGGGTATGCATCCGCACGCCGCTCCGACACGCCATGCCGGAATCCCGGGCCGCGCAGAGGCGTCAGTCGTCGAAATCGACGAGCCGGAAATCGAGGTCGAACTTCAGCTCGAAGCCGTTGTCCAGCTCGATCTCGTAGTCGCGGCGGTCGCGCTCGAGGCACGCGATGCGGCGCCCCGGGAAATGCTTCTCCACATAGGCGCGGATCGGCTGCGGCACGATGCCGGACGGAACCTCGCCGTATTTGCAGTCGATCTCCTTCCATGCGCCCCGGCGGTCGAACTCGACCTTCGAGCCGGTGACGAATACCACCTTGTACTCCTTGTCGAAAAGTTCCGTGTCCACCTTGGCGAAGGAAATCTCCACCCCGGGGAAATGTTCGGAAAGAAATCGCTGCGAGGCTGCCGGGAGTTCGGCCTCCGTCAGGGGGCGGCTGTTCTCGCAGGCCGTCGTCAGACCGGCGGCCAGCAATGCGATCAGCGGCAGGATCGGGAATTTTCTCATACGTTTTTTTTCGGTTTAAGGCTGAATGTTTTTTCTCGGTACAAAAGTAGGGGCCGAAACTGAAAGGAATCTGAAAAGGCGGCGGCTATTCCGGCGGCAGACGGCATCCTTCCGGGAAAAGGATCGAAAAACAGTGCCTTCCCGCCGCATAGGCATACTCCGCCCGCAGGCCGTAGAGGCGGCAGACGGCATCCACGATCGCCAGTCCCAGTCCGGTCGAACCCTCCTTTTTCGTCCCCTGGTAGAACCGGTCGAAGATATGCCCGGCATCGAGCGGCCCCGCCGCTCCGCCGTTCGAAATCCGCAGTGCGTCCGGCGCGATCTCCACGGTCACCTCTCCCGGCACGTCGCCGTGCACGAAGGCGTTCTTGAGCAGATTGCCCACGACGCTCTCGGCCAGCGAGGGATTCATCCGCACGACGAGCCGCCCCCGGTCGCTCACCGTGCACCGCATCCCGCGGTACGCATAGATCTCCTCCAGCTCCCCGGCCGTCCGCCTCACCAGCGCATTCACGTCCACGGGACCGGTTTCGGGGAACTGCCCGTTCTCGATCTTCGAGAGCAGCAGCAGCGACCGGTTCAGCCGCACGAGGTGGCCCAGCGTCCGCTGCACCTTGGCTATCTCGGCCAGCTGCTCCCCGGTGAGCGTCCGGGCGTCGTCCACGAGCATCTCCAGCCGGTTGCGGCACACCGCCAGCGGGGTCTGCATCTCGTGCGAAGCGTTGCCGATGAACTGCTTCTGCCGCTCGAACAGCGACTCGGCCCGGGCGGCATAGCGCCGTGCGGCATCGTTCAGACGGCGGAACTCCGCCACGGCCGTATCGTCGGCCAGCGGCGGGTTGGGCTTTCCCACCGTATAGTCGTCGAGCCACCGCAGCAGGGCGTAGAGCGGCCGCATGGTGCGGTGAAGCACCCAGGCCGTCACCACGAGCAGCAGGAGCAGCAGGACGAGGTAGAGCGACACGACCCACCGCAGCAGGGCCCGCGTGAGTTCGTTCTTCTCGATCGCGGGCGCCATCACCGTCAGTTCGTGCCATCCGCCCCCGCCGTCGCGGAAAAGCATCCGGAGCACGCGCGCCGGCTCCCGGGCATCGCGCTCGGGAATATAAATCCGTTCGTCGGTGTAAACCTCCTGCGGCCGCACGGCGGCGTACTCGTCCGGAATAGAGCGCAGCAGGCAGCCGTCGTTGCCGCTCCCGGAGTCGGGAAGCGCCCGTCCCGAAAGGAACTGCTTGATGGCCGTCTCGGCCCGGGCCTCGAGCGCGTCGTCCGTCTCGCGGTCGATCCGGTCGGTCAGGGCGAAGTAGAAGAGCACGGCCCATGCCGCCAGCAGCAGCGACAGCACCCATGCCAGGTGGAGCACGATGCGATAGACCAGCTTCATGGCCGGACGAGCTTGTAGCCGAAGCCGTAAACGGCCCGTATCTCGATGTCGGCACCCGCCTTTTCCAGCTTGCGCCGCAGGTTCTTCATCTGCGCATAGACGAAATCGAAGTTGTCCGCCTGGTCGATATGGTCGCCCCAGACCCCTTCGGCCAGCGCGGCCTTGTCGATCGTATGGTTCGGCCGGCTCATGAAATAGTGCAGGATGTCGTACTCCTTGCGCAGCAGCTCCACCTCGCGGCCCGCGACCTCCACGCGGCGGCTGTCGGGCCACAGGCGGACATTGCCCGCATCGAGGCTCTGCCGGCCGTCGTGCCGGTGCCGCCGCAGCACGCTGCGTATGCGGGCGCTCAGTTCGGCCAGATGGAACGGCTTGGGCAGGTAGTCGTCGGCTCCCAGCTCCAGCCCGCCGATCTTGTCGTCGAGCGAGTCGCGTGCCGAGATGATGATGACCCCCGCACGCAGCCCGCGGCGCTTGAGCTCCTCGAGCAGTTTCAGCCCGCTGCCGTCCGGCAACATGATGTCCAGCAGGATGCAGTCGTAGTCGTAGGCCGCGATCTTGTCGAGCCCCGAGGTGTAATCGGCCGCCTCCTCGACCACGTACTGCTCCCGGCGCAATGTCTGCGCCATGATCTCCCGAAGGGAGGGTTCGTCCTCGACGATCAGAATCTTCATAACTCCATTCAATTATCGTTTCCCGCACGACGCCGGGTCTCCGGCGCCGGACCGGGGCGAAGTTACGCCCCGAATCCGAAAGGAAACCGAAATCGCCCGGCCCGTCAGGCCAGAACGCACACCATCACATACTCCTCCGGATGCTCCCGGACGACCCGGAACCCCAGCCTCCGGTACAGCCGCACGGCGGGATTCGCCTTCTGCACCGAGAGCGAGACGGCCGGATAGCCCTCGTCGGCCAGCGACCGCAGCATCGCCCGCAGCAGCCGCGTCCCGACACCCCTTCCCCGGCAGGCCGGATCGAGTGCCACCGCAAGCTCCGGAACCCCCTCCGCGACACGGCCGAACCCCGCGCCGCAGCGGACCCAGACGGCCCCGACGACACGCCCCGCCGCCTCGGCGACGAGCGCCCGGTCGTCCCGCCGCGAGCCGAACCCGGCGACATAGTCCCGCAGCGGCGGCGACAGGAGCACCGTCCGCGGAGGCGGAGCCGCGCCCTCCGGAATAAAGATCGCCTCGTACAGGAAGCCGGACAGCAGCGGGAACTCCGCCCGCGTCATCGGCCTTATCGTCGCATCCATCTCTCAAAGATACGAATTTCCGGCCGGAAACGAAAAAGCGATACGCCCTTTGAGACGTATCGCTTTCCGCCCGGACCTCCGAAGTCCGGTCATACCGTTCGAGGCTATGCCTTCTCGCCGTCGTAGGCCCACTTCACGTAGATGGCGCCCCAGGTATATCCGCCGCCGAAGGCCGACAGGATGAGGTTGTCGCCCCGGCGGAGTTCCTTTTCGTAGTCGTAGAGGCACGAAGGAATCGTCGCGGCCGTGGTGTTGCCGTTCCGGTCGATGTTGATCATGCACTTGTCCGAGGTGATGCCCATGCGGCGCGCCGTGGCGTCGATGATGCGCAGGTTGGCCTGATGCGGCACGAGGTAGCGGATGTCGTCCGACGACAGGTGGTGGCGCTCCATCATCTCGACCGACACGTCGGCCATCTTCGACACGGCGGCCTTGAAGACGGCATGGCCGTCCCACATGATCGTGTGCCAGTTGTTCTGCACCGTCTCGATCGACGCCGGGTAGCGCGAACCTCCCGCCTTCATGTAGAGTTGCAGCTCGCCCGAGCCGTCAGAACGCAGGATCGAGTCGATCACGCCGTAACCCTCCGTATCGGGTTCCAGCAGCACGGCAGCCGCACCGTCGCCGAAAATCGGGCAGGTCGAACGGTCCGTATAATCGACGATCGAGGACATTTTGTCCGCGCCGACGACGATCACCTTCTTGCTCGTACCGGCCTCGATGAACTTGGCGCCCGTCGTGAGGGCGAAGAGGAAGCCGCTGCAAGCCGCCGACACGTCGTAGGCGAAGGCGTTCTTGCAGCCGGCCTGGTCGGCGATCAGGTTGCCCGTCGAAGGGAAGAACATGTCGGGCGTCACCGTGGCGCAGATCACCACGTCGATATCCATCGGGTCCACGCCCGTCTTATCCAGCAGGTTGATGACCGCGCGGGCTCCCATGTAGGAGGTTCCCACGCCTTCGCCCTTGAGGATATGACGCGTCTTGACGCCGATATGCGACATGATCCACTCGTCGCTCGTATCGACCATCCGGCTCAATTCGTCGTTCGTCAGGATGTAATCGGGAAGGTACTCCCCCACACCCGTAATCGCTGCTGTTATCTTGCTCATTAACTTCTTGTTTACCTTGGTTAGTCACTAATTTTGAAACGCGCGCTGCAACTTGGCCGTCAAGCCGGCCTTCACCACCTGCTCGGTCGAGAGGATCATGCTGCGGATCGCCGCGGGCGACGAGCAGCCGTGGCCGATGATGACGGGCGCATTGACGCCCAGCACGGGCGTGCCGCCCACGTTTTCATAGTTCATGGCGTCCCAGAAGGCATTGCCGCCTCCCAGCGCCTTGTTGATCCGGTAGAGACCCTCGGCCATCTTCAGCACCGTGTTGCCCACGAAGCCGTCGCAAACGATCACGTCGGCGACCTTGCCCGAGAAGATGTGCGAACCCTCGACGTTGCCGACGAAGTTGATGCGCGGCTCGGCCTTCAGCAATTCGTAAGTCGCTTTCGACAGGGCGTTGCCCTTGGTCTCCTCCTCGCCGATATTGAGCACCGCGACGCGGGGCGATCCGATCCCCAGCACCGCTTCGGCATAGATCGACCCGATCACGCCGTACTGCGCCAGCACCTCGGGCTTGCAGTCCACGTTCAGCCCGACGTCGAGCAACAGCGCGGGGCGTCCCGCGACGGTGGGCACGATCGACGAAATCGTGGGGCGGATAACCCCCTCGATCGGCTTGACGGCGTACATGGAGCCGACCATCATGGCGCCCGTGGAGCCGGCGCTCGCAAAACCGTCGATGCCGCCTTTGGCCAGGTAGCCGAAGCCCACCGTGATACTCGAATCGGCCTTGGCCTGGAAGGCTTTGGCCGGATGGTCGCCCATCTCGATAACCTCCGAGGTGGCCACGATGCCGAACCGTTCGGCCGGACACCCTTCGGCCTCCAGCACCTCGCGTATCCTCCGTTCGTCACCGAACAGCACGATACGGCTGTCCGGCCCGATCGCGTCGAGCGCCATGACGGCTCCCTTGACAGCCGCTTCGGGAGCGAAATCGCCCCCCATGGCATCCACACCTATTCTTAACATACTCGAATGCGATTTGGTTTAATTCCGGTTCCGCACGACCGGATTCCGGAACGGATGGCTCCATCCCGTCCCGCGCCTACGGAACCTCCCGTAAAAAGTAAAAAAGAGGCATTCCCGGGGGATGCACTCTTCGGAGCGCCGAGCTTATTCGGCGGCCTTCTTCTCGATGGCGAGCTTGCCGCGGTAGAAACCGCACTCGGGGCATACGCGGTGGTACAGCACGGCTGCACCGCAGTTCGAACAGGTCACCACCGTCGGAACGACAGCCTTGTAATGAGTTCTGCGCTTGTCGCGTCGCGTCGACGAGACTTTGTGTTTAGGATGTGCCATTTTACAGTGTAATTATAAGTTTAACGTATTTCGTTTCAGTCTTTCGCGTCATCCCCGGAGGAGCGGCCGCCCGGCTCCATGCGTTCGCGCAGCTCCGCCAGCTTGGCCCATTCGCCGCCCCGGCGCTCCTCGCCTCCGGCCCCGGCCTCGATCGAGGCGAACTCCTCGTCCGAGACGATGCGGAACCGTCCGAGCATGTCGGGATCGCACTCCCCCTCGGGATGCACCCGCTGGTAGGGCAGCGACAGGACGATGCTCTCGTAGATATACTGCGCGAGGTCCACTTCGTCCTCTCCGGGCACGAGCCACAGCACTTCGCCGTCGTATTCGTGCTCTTCCTCGGAGAAGCGGACCATGAGCCGCCCCTCGAAATCGACCGGAATGCGGCAGTCCTCCAGACAGCGATCGCACGCGACGACCACATGACCCGTGATCCGGACATCGAACACGAGCAGCGTCTCCGCACGTTCCAGCCCTACCGACACCTCGCAGGCGCAGTCCCGGACCTCGGTGTTCCCGAAAGCATCGAAGAGCGGCTTCCCGACTTCGAACCGGAAATCGTGATGCCCGTTCTTCAGCCCTTTGAAGGCTATGGAATATCCCTGAGCCACCTCCATTTGTGCACATTTAGTGCGCAAAGTTACTAAAAAATAGGACAAGTGCAAAGAAAACGGCGAGTTTTAGCACCCGCGGTCCATCCCGCAGGGCTCGAATTTGGCATTGCACGCAAGTTGTATTATATTTGCCGAATATGGCAGCACACAAGGGATTCACCATCGAAGTCACGAGCCGCTACGAGGAGTGGTGGCGCTACAACGTCGCGCTCATGTGCGGCTGTTTCGACGCCGAAGAGCGCCGCACGGGATTCGCCTCGGCCGCCTCGGAGGTCGCCGGCGTGGGTTCGAACCTCCCGGAGCGGCCCGCGGAAATTCCCGCGTTCCGCACGGCAAGGCTCACGACCGGACCGTGCGACCATCTGGTGCTCTATATCTACATCGTACCCCACACGCTGCCCGCGGGCAACGACATCGACGCGACGCGTCCCTTCGAGATCGACCTGAAGATCGCCTGCGACGGCCGCCGCATCCGTTCCGAGAAACGGCGGATCAACCAGTGGTCGGGGGCGTCGATCGAACTGCGCGTGGATTCGCACGAATAGTCCGCCGCTGCCGGATCCCGCCACCCCTTCCGGTCCCGTGGCGGACGGTTCCGGAAGAAACCCGGCCCTTTTTGCCGCCATCCCCGCCCCCGGAGAAATCCGCTCCCGAAATCCGCTATCCGGCAGGTCCGGACAAAAAAGAAGGACTCCTCGCGGAGTCCTTCCCGTTCATAACCGGAGTGTCCGATTACTTGTTGTAAGCCTTCATCACCGAGATGAGGTCGAGCACCTTGTTCGAGTAACCCCACTCGTTGTCGTACCAAGCAACGACCTTTACGAAGGTATCGGTCAGTGCGATACCGGCAGCCTTGTCGAAGATCGACGTGCGGGCGTCGCCCAGGAAGTCCGACGAAACGACAGCCTCCTCGGTGTAACCCAGCACACCCTTCAGCTCGCCTTCCGAAGCCTCCTTCATGGCAGCGCAGATCTCGTCGTACTTGGCCGGCTTGGCCAGGTTCACCGTCAGGTCCACAACCGATACGTCGAGGGTCGGAACGCGCATCGACATACCCGTCAGCTTGCCGTTCAGGGCGGGGATCACCTTACCTACGGCCTTGGCAGCGCCGGTCGAGGAGGGGATGATGTTGCCCGAAGCGGCACGGCCGCCGCGCCAGTCCTTCATCGAGGGACCGTCCACGGTCTTCTGCGTGGCGGTGGTCGAGTGAACCGTGGTCATCAGACCGTCGGTGATGCCGAACTTGTCGTTGAGCACCTTGGCGATGGGAGCCAGGCAGTTCGTGGTGCACGAAGCGTTCGAAACGATCTTCTGGCCTGCATAGGTATCGGTGTTCACGCCGCATACGAACATCGGCGTAGCGTCCTTCGAGGGAGCCGACATGACGACATACTTGGCGCCGGCTGCGATGTGAGCCTGAGCCTTCTCCTCGGTGAGGAACAGACCCGTGGACTCCACGACGTACTCGGCCTCCACCTCGTTCCACTTCAGGTTCGCGGGATCCTTCTCGGCGGTCACGCGGATGGCGTGGCCGTTCACGATCAGCTGGCTCTTCTCGACGTTGTAGTCGATCGTGCCCTTGAACTGGCCGTGCATCGTGTCGTACTTGAGCATATAAGCCAGGTAGTCCACCGGGCAGAGGTCGTTGATGCCTACGATCTCGTACTTGTCAGTCTGCGTGCAGGCGGCACGGAAAACCATACGGCCGATACGACCGAATCCGTTGATACCAATCTTGATAGTTGCCATAACGTTTTGAATTATTTGTTAGTAAAAAACTCGCTCTGTTTTTTCCAGCGCAAAAGTACGCACTTTCTATAATTTACGCAAATAAAAATTTAACTATTTTAAAAATCCCCGCGCCGCGCTTTCCGGAGCCCGGGCTCTTCCTCCGCAGCGTCCCGGAAGCCCGTTCGGGTCTCTCCGGGAGCCTCGCACGCCGTGCGGCTACCGTGCGGCCAGCTTGGCGCGCTTGGCCATGGCCGAGGCGAAGACGAAGTCGTTCAGCTCGCGGTTGTCGGCATGGAGAATCTCCTCCTTCGTGCCTTCCCACCACTTGAGCCCGTCGTGTATATATACAATCTTCTCGCCGATCTCCATCACGGAGTTCATGTCGTGCGTATTGATGATCGTCGTGATGCCGTATTCCCGCGTGATTTCGTGAATCAGGTTGTCGATCACGATCGAGGTCTGCGGGTCCAGCCCCGAGTTGGGCTCGTCGCAGAACAGGTAGCGGGGATTCATCACGATCGCGCGGGCGATGGCCACGCGCTTGATCATGCCGCCCGACAGCTCGGCCGGATAGAGCCGGTTGGCGTTCTCGAGCCGCACGCGCTGGAGGCAGAAGTTCACGCGCTCCATCTTCTCGCGCTCGCTCTTCGAGGTGAACAGGTCGAGCGGCAGCTTGACGTTCTCCTCGACCGTCGAGGAGTCGAGCAGCGCCCCGCCCTGGAAGATCATGCCTATATCCTTGCGGATCTCCTTGCGCTCGCGGAATCCCAGCCGCGTGAAGTTCACTTCGTCGTACCACACGTCGCCCGAATCGGGTTCGTGCAGTCCCACGAGTGTCTTCAGCAGCACGGTCTTGCCCGAACCGCTGCGGCCGATGATGAGGTTCGTCTTGCCGGTCTCGAATTCGATCGAAATGTCGTCGAGCACCCGGCGGCCGTCGAACGACTTGACGATGTGTTCGGTGCGTATCATATCAGCAGCACTTGTGTCAGGATCAGGTCGAAAAGCAGGATCACCACCGAGCAGGCCACCACGGCGCGCGTCGAGGCCGTGCCCACTTCGAGCGAATTGCCCTTGGCGTAATAGCCGTAGAAGGCCGAGATCGAGGTGATGATGTAGGCGAAGAAAACGGTCTTGATGAGCGTGTAGGTGATCGAATAGGGCTTGAAGTCCATCAGCAGGCCGTCCACGTAGTCCGCGGGGATCATGATGCCCGTCACGGCGGCTATCAGCCAGCCTCCGACCACGCCGATGAGGATCGAAAGGATCGTCAGGAACGGGAAGAAGATCATCGAGGCCACGATCTTCGGGAGAATGAGGTACGAGGCGGAATTGACGCCCATGATCTCCAGCGCGTCGATCTGCTCGGTAATGCGCATCGTGCCGATCTCGGAGGCGATGCTCGATCCGACCTTGCCGGCCAGGATCAGCGCCACGACGGCCGACGAAAATTCGAGGATCATCGTCTCGCGCGTGGCATACCCCACCAGCGAGCGCGGGATGAACGGCGAGTCGAGGTTGATGCACATCTGGAGGGTGATCACCGCGCCGATGAAGACCGAAATGATGGCCGTCAGTCCGATCGAATCGACCCCCAGCGCCTCCATCTCGTAAACGATGCGTCGGCGGTAGATCCCCGCCTTCTCGGGACGGGAAAAGACCTTTCCCATCAGCATGAAGTAGCGCCCTATCAGTCCGAATACCTTCAGCATCGTTCACCTGTTTTCTTTTGTCTCCTCGAAATCGACGTAGTCGCCCACGTCCTCCGCCACCCGTTTCTCGGGGGCTCCGGAGGTTCTGCGGACCTTCACCTCGCCCTCGCGCGGAGTCCGCGGCGCCCCGCCGCCGAAGCCCTGCCGGAATCCGCCCGGCCGCTCCGGTCCGAATTCCCGGCCGAACCGCTCCTCCATCTCGCGGCGCATCTTGCAGACGCGCCAGCGGAAGAACAGCAGCCCCGCCACGACCAACAGCAGAAGTCCCATAAAGAAATAAAGTATGAAAAGCGCGATGCCCTTCAGCAGCGCCGGAGCGCCTACGGCCAGCACGACGATCAGGAGCACGGTCAGCGGATTGCGCTGCACGAACCCCGCGAGGGCATCGACTATTTCGGTTAGAAATCTCATTTTCGTTTTTCGGTTTACGCCCTTACAAAGGTAGGGAAAATTATGCGGATTTCAATAAATGTCGTAAATTTGGGGCCCGAACAAATCTCATAACCGCTATGCTGACCCCCCTTACCGCCATTTCGCCCATAGACGGGCGCTACCGGAACAAAACGGAAAAACTCGCCGATTATTTTTCGGAGCAGGCACTGATCCGCTACCGCATCCGCGTCGAAGTGGAGTATTTCATCGCCCTGTGCGAGCTCCCGCTGCCGCAGCTCGCGGGCATCGACCGGGCGCAATCCGAAGCCCTGCGCTCGCTCTACACGGACTTCACGGAAGCCGACGCGCAGCGCGTCAAGGAGATCGAGGCGGTGACGAACCACGACGTCAAGGCCGTCGAATACGTCATCAAGGAGAAGATGGACGCGCTGGGACTGTCCGCATACAAGGAATTCGTACACTTCGGCCTCACGTCGCAGGACATCAACAACACGGCCATCCCGCTCTCGCTCAAGGAGGCCCTCGCAGGCGTTTACTACCCCGCCGCGGAGGAGGTCCGCGACCGTCTGGCGGCTTTCGCCGAGCAGTGGCGCGGCGTGCCGATGCTTGCCCGCACGCACGGGCAGCCCGCTTCGCCCACGACCCTCGGCAAGGAGTTCATGGTCTTCGTCGAGCGGCTCGAACGGCAACTGGCCATGCTGCACGACATCGCCGTTCCGGCCAAGTTCGGAGGCGCCACGGGCAACTTCAACGCCCATCACGCGGCCTACCCCTCGATCGACTGGGCGGACTTCGCCAACCGTTTCGTGAACGAACGGCTGGGCCTCTGCCGGTCGCAGTACACCACGCAGATCGAGCACTACGACAACCTGGCGGCGATCTTCGACTGCATGAAACGCATCGACACCATCCTGATCGACCTCTCGCGCGACATGTGGACCTACATTTCGATGGAGTATTTCAAGCAGCAGATCAAGGCCGGCGAGGTGGGATCGAGCGCCATGCCCCACAAGGTCAATCCGATCGACTTCGAGAATGCCGAGGGCAACTTCGGCATCGCCAGCGCCCTGTTCGAGCACCTCGCCTCGAAACTCCCCGTCTCGCGCCTGCAGCGCGACCTGACGGACTCGACCGTGCTGCGCAACGTCGGCGTGCCCGTGGCCCACGCCGTAATCGCCTTCCAGTCCCTGCTCAAGGGGCTGAACAAAGTGATCCTCAACCGCGAGGCCCTCGAAAGAGACCTGGAGCAGAACTGGGCCGTCGTGGCCGAAGGCATCCAGACCGTCCTGCGCCGCGAGGGCTATCCGAAACCCTACGAGGCGCTGAAGGCCCTGACGCGCACCAACGCCCACATCACGCGCGAGGCGATCGCGGCCTTCATCGAGACGCTCGACGTGCCGGAAGCCGTGAAGGAGGAGCTGCGCGCCCTCTCGCCCGCGACCTATACGGGCGTGTTCGGCCGCTGACGGACGCCGGACACGACATCCCGCCCCGACTCCGCGACGCCCGCGGGAGGCGAATACGCCCCGCAGGCGCAAGGATACCCCGAAACGACGAGAGCCGGCGATCCGCGGATCGCCGGCTCTCGTTTTGGCACCGACTTTGCGAATGACTACGACAGCTGCGGCAAGGAACCGCAGTGAGGTTTCTTCATTTATTTAAGTTTGGGTTAGTAGTTTAGGAGGGCAACCTCCGGGGACAGCAGGCAATCGGGAGATTCCCTGCTGTTTTTTTCATGCCCGTGCGGCTCCCGCCGCGCCGCCGCGTCAGAACTCCACCGTCACGCCGATCGACGGCAGCAGCGTCCCGCTCTCCTGCCGGAGGTACTTCATCCGGTAGCGCTGCTCGGACGCCGGGGCTTCGGGATTCACGATCTCGCCCGTGGACATCGCCACGTCGGGCTGCCGCAGCTTGCTCACCGTGACGTTCTGCAGGTCGATATAAAGCCCCAGCATGCAGCCGCGAAAATAGAACACCTTGTCGATGCGCAGGTCCAGCTGCGCAAAGGCGTCGAGCCGTCCTTCGTTGTAGCGCGAATAGTCGTAATAGGGGCGTCCCTGCGCATTCCATGCCTCGACGAGCGACGACTTGTCCAGATCGTAGGGCGTATAGGGCGCTCCGCCCACGGCGCTCAGCTTCGCGCCGACGCTCCAGCCGCGCGGCAGGTCGTACGTCCCGCTGACGTTCGCCACGAACCGGTTGTCCCACGCCGAGGCGACCCACGGCGAGGCGCCGTCGCTGCGGTATTCGCTGCGGAAGAGGGTCACCGACCCCACGACGTTCACCCGTCCGGGAATCTGCCAGCGGGCCATCGCCTCGACGCCGTACGCGCGTCCTTCGGCCGAGGAGCGCAGGGCCTCGTTGCCCACCACGCCGTAGTCGTTTCCCTTGCACGAGAGCGGAATGCCGTCGGCGAGCGAAAGCGGTACGTCGCCGTACCCCTTCCAGAACCCCTCGACCGAGACGATCAGCCGGTCGCGCAGCCGCCACGAAGCTCCCGCGCTCACCTCGCCCACGCGCATATAGCGCAGGTCCCGGTTCACGAAGGCGCCCTCCTCCTTGAATCCCAGCGCCGTATAGGGCGGCAGCTGGTAGTAGAGCCCCGCGCTGCCGCTCACCGTCCAGCCGGGGGCGACGACATACGATACCGAGGCGCGCGGCGAAAGCTGGTGCCACGGCCGGGCCATGCGCGCGGAGTAGTCGCACCCGTCGGCCCGCAGGCCCGCCGAGGCGGTGAAGCGCCGGTCGCCCGACGCATAGTCGGCTCCGGCGAAAAGCCCCCAGCCGACGATTCCCAGCCGCGTCCGGTAATCCGAAAGGCGCACGCCGCCGGCGTAGAGCCGCTGCAACGTGCGGTTCGTATAGTGCGAATAGTTCAGCTCGACGCCCCCGCGCAGCGTCCACCGCCCCGCATAGGTGCGGTTCTCGGCCCGCAGCGAAGTTTTCTGCTCGACGGAACGCAGCCGGAGCGTCAGGTTCTCCTCCGACGAGGCGTCGTTGTTGCGGTATTTCAGGTTGCGGTTGTTCAGGTAGTTGTGGCTCAGCGTCACGGTCTGCACGTGACGCCCGGCGTAGTGCCGCCACGAGGCCCCGACGGTGAAGGTCTCCTGCCGGATGCGCGGCAGGTAGCTCAGCAGGTACTCGGCGTCCTCGCCCTTCTCATCGACGTTGAGCTTCATGTTGTCGATGCCGGCGAGCGCCAGCACCGTGAGTTCGTCGCGCTCCGTGAGGCGCGTCTTGACCTTCACCTGCCCGTCGATGTAGTTGGGCAGGAACGGCAGCCCCAGCATTTTGAAAAGCAACTGGAGGTACGACTGACGGAGCGAGAAGACGTAGGTCGTGCGGCCGCCGATATGCCCGCTGCCGCTGACACCGGCATCCGATGCGCCGAGCGTCGCCTTGAAGGTCTGCTTCTCGGCATTGCCGTCGCGCAGCCGGAAATCCAGCACGGAGCTCAGCGCCCCGGCCCGGTCGGCGGGAAACGCCCCGGTGTAGAAGCTGATCTCCTGGATCAGGTCGGCATTGACGATGCTCACCGGACCGCCCGTCGCGCCCTGCGTGGCGAAGTGGTTGATGTTCGGAATCTCGATCCCGTCCATGAAGAACTTGTTCTCCGAAGGTCCGCCGCCCCGCACGATCAGGTCGTTGCGGTAGCCCACCGGTGAAAAGGCCACGCCGGGATAGGAGCGCACGATGCGCGAAATGTCGCGGTTCGAGCCGGGGCTCTTCTCGATCTCCCGGATGCCGATGACGTTCAGCCCCACGGGGCTTTCGACCGTGGCCCGGAACGGCGAAGGCCGCACCGTCACGGCCTCGACCCGCGTGGCATCCTCCTCCAGCTCGATTTCGACGAAGGGCGTGGCGGCCGAGACGAGGTATTCGGACGTCAGCAGGCTCTTGTAGCCCACCGACGACGCGGCGAAGCGGCAGATGCCGGGCGGCACGCGCTCGATGACGAAACGTCCGGTCGAATCCGACGAGGCGCCTTTCCGCTCGTCGCCCGCCACCACGACGGAGACGTAGGGTACGGGCTGCCGCGTCAGGCGGTCGATGACCCGCCCCGCGACGGAATAGGTCTCCCGCTGCTGCGCCCGGACCGGCATGCAGCACGCCGCAAACAGCAGGAACGGAAGTATGCGGTTCACGATTCTCATGCGGCAAAGATACGAAAAGTGCGGGAAAACCGGCGGCGACGGCTTCCTGCCGGAGGGAAACGGCAAAATCCGTACCCCTCCCGCCGCGCCGCAGCCGGAACGCCCGGCCGAGCGGCTACCACCTCACTTCGAGCAGCACCGGCAGATGGTCCGAGGCCCGGGAGACGTCGCCCGTCCCGAAGCGGCTCAGCACGCGCGCGTCGGTCACTTCGCAGCGCACCCCGTTGCGCAACTGCAACAGGTAGTCGATGCACTGTTCCGGCTCGTCCGAAGGGTAGGTCCCCCCGTCGGTCGGGGTGAGCACCCGCCACGTCCGTTCCAGCAGCCGGAGGGTCTCGGAACCGGGCTCGGCATTCAGATCGCCCCCGAGAAAGACGGGCTTCGGAGAGTCGCCGTACCGCCGCATCATTTCGCGGTTGATCGTCCGCACCTGCTCCAGTTGCGCTTCGGGCGAAACATGGTCGAGGTGCGTCGTGGCGATCACGTAGTCGGGCAGCTCCACGACGACCAGCACGCGCGGCTCGGCCCCGCCGGCCTCGGGCAGCGCCACCGCCTCCTTCCTCACGGCCCGCTCGCGCGTCATGACTCCCTCGCCGTAGGAGCCGCCGTCGAAGGGCATCGCGGCCCCGAAACGGAAGTCCCAGCCGCCCATCATCCCGGCGATGCGCTCCAACTGGAAGACGCCGCGCGTGCGTGCCGTGCAACTGTCCAGCTCGTTCAGGCACACGGCGTCGGGACGGACCTCCCGCAGCAGGCCGGCCACAAGCCGGTAGTCGTCCCTGACATACTTGTTGAACACGCCGACATTATAGGTCACCAGACGCACCGTCCGGCCCCCGTCGTCCGCCGCCGCATCCCGCGACGGCTCCGCGCATACGGCGGCGCGCCCCGCGAGGAGGCACAGCGCCAGCGCCATCAGTCCTTTTTTCATCGTTCTCCGTCTTTTCCGTTCCCGGCGGCCGGCCCGGTCCTCCGCAGCGGGCCGCCGCGCCCCGGCACGCACCGGGGCCTCCGCGAAGATACGAAAAATCCGCCGCACGGCGTCCCTTTCCGGCGGAAAAACGGCAGGAGGGACGGAAAACCCGTCCGGGCGGCTGCCGCCGGCTGCACGAGGCCCTTCGGAAACCGTCCGCGGTCACCGTTCCGCCCCGAAGCGCACAGCCCGGCACGAAAACTGCTGTCGGAGAGGGAAACGTCAAGCAAACGAAACTATGGCAAAAAGCAAAAACATCTCGACCTCGCAGCTCGCGCTGATGACCGCGGCCGCGGTCATCAGCCTGCGCGGCCTTCCGATGATGGCCCAGGAGGAGCTCACCATGTTCTTCTACATCTTCTTCGCCACGTTCCTCTTCCTCATCCCCGCGGCGCTCGTGGGCGCCGAGCTGGGCAGCGCCTTCGCGGCGAAGGGCGGAGGCGTCTACACCTGGGTGAAGGAGGCGTTCAACCCCCACCTCGGGTTCACGGCCATCTTCCTGCAATGGATTCAGAACGTGGTCTGGTATCCCACCGTGCTGGGATTCGCCGCCGCGTCGATCGCCTACACGATCGGGCTTCCGGCGCTGGCGCAGAACGGCCCGTTCGTCGGACTCTTCTCGATCGCCATGTACTGGTTCGCCACGTGGGTCACGCTGCGCGGCACGTCGGCCATCTCGGGCATCACCAGCCGGGGCTTTCTCATAGGCACGGTGCTTCCGGGCATCGTCATCGTCCTGGCGGCCGCGGCCTGGCTCGCGGGCGGCAACGGCGTGGAGTTCGAACACATTCCCGCGTCCGTCTCGCAGGTGGTCGATCTGGATGCGGCGCACCACGCCCATCCGCGGCTCTTTCCCCACATCACCGGCATGAGCGACATCGCCTTCCTGGCGGGGATTCTGCTGCTGTTCGCCGGCGTCGAGGTGCACGCCGTACACGCCCCGGAGCTGAAAAACCCGCAGAAACAGTTCCCGCGCGCCATGTTCCTCGCGGCACTCATTTCGTTCGGCCTCTTCACGCTGGGCGCGCTGGCCGTGGCCGTAATCACGCCCTACGACCGGATCAACCTCCAGTCAGGACTCTTCACCACGTTCCAGATCGTCTTCGAACACTACCGCGTCGGATGGCTCACCAACGTCATGAGCCTGCTCGTGGCGTTCGGCGCATTGGCGGGCGTGCTGTCGTGGATCTCGGGTCCCAGCCGCGGCCTGCTCTGGACGGCCAACGAAGGGCGGCTGCCGCGCCTGTTGCAGAAGACCAACCGCAACGGCGTGCAGATCAACATCCTCATCATCCAGGGCTGCATCGTGACGGCGCTTTCGTCGCTCTACATCTTCATGAAGGACGTGAGCGTCGCCTTCTTCCTGCTGAGCGCCCTCACGATCGGACTGTACCTGATCATGTATATGATGATGTACGCCGCCGCCATCCGCCTGCGCTACACGCAGCCCGGCCTGCAGCGCGACTACCGCGTTCCGGGAGGCAACGCCGGCATGTGGGCCGTCGGCGGCATCGGCTTCCTCGCCGTGCTCTTCTCGTTCGCCGTCACCTTCTTCCCGCCGTCGCAGTTGCCCGTCGGCAGCCCCGCCATATATACGACGCTCGTCGTCTGCGGCACGGCGCTGTTCCTCGCCGTCCCCATCGTCATCAGCATCGCGATGGACCGCCGGCGCGGCAGAGGCCCCCGTACCTGAAAAGCGATGCGGGCGGGTCCTGTCGGACCCGCCCGCATCGCTTTCCGACCCTTGCCTCAACGCTTCAGGATCGCACCTTCGGCCGTCACGCGAAGCGTCACCTCACGGTCCCGGTCATCCTCCAGTTCGACCTCGTACCAGTCGCCGTCGGGCGTCTCCACGAAATCCGCCCCGTCGATCCCGAACGCCGCGTAATCCGAACGGCGGATCGCATCGGTCACGGCCGCGGGCAGCTCGCGGACGCGCACCTCCCACGAGGTCTTCACCCACTCGCCCGCACCGTTGAACAGCAGCTCCTTCTCGCGGCCGTCGTGACGAATCTCCACCTCCAGGAAACCGTCGTCGGAGTCCTTCTCCAGCACGACCGCGCCGGGGTAGTTCGTGCGGATGAAGGCTTCGACATCCGCACCGACCGCCGCGCCGTCGCCGCCCTCCTGCGGGGTGTAGAGCGACAGCTCGCCCTCGGGAGTGACCTTCACCTTCACGTCGCCGCGGCGCGACTCCAGTTCCAGACGGTAGAACGTCCCTTCGGAGGCCGTCTCGTACAGATCGGCATCGTCGAGCCGGTAGCCCTTCGCCTCGGAGTAGTCGGAGGCCTCCCACGCAGCCGTCACCGCCTGCGGCAGTTCCGAGCGGCGCAGCTCGGTTTTGGTGTACTGCCAGGCGTCGCTGCGGTCGAAGAAGAGTTCGCGCTTGACGCGGTCGGCGTCGATCAGTTCGACCTCCGTACCCTCGTACTCCGCATCCACGTCGATCACGCGCGCCCCGGGATAACGGCTCGCGATGAAGTCCCCGATCCCGTCGGAGGGACGCGAAGGGATGAAATCCCCGTAGTCGTAATCGTCGCCCGCGTCGGCCACGCTCTTCACGAGCACGCCGTCCGCCGAGTAGTAAAGATCCATCTCGCGGCCGTCGCGCTCGACCTCGATCACATAGACGACCTCCACGCCGTCACGGTCCAGCATATCGACCTCATCGACCCGCCAGTCGGCATACTCGCCCTCCGCGAAGGCTCTCTTAACCGCTTCGGGCAACTGGTCGAACCGGATGTCCGTTTCGGTCATCGACCATGCGCCGTCGCCGTTCTCGAACCATGCGGCGCGATTCGCCGCGACACCCGCCGCACGCACGCCGCTCCAGTAGAAATTCGCCACGGCATAGTCGCCCTTCACCTCCCAGCGCACCTGCTCGGCGCCCGGATAGAGCGCTTCGAAAGCCGCCAGCACGGCCGGGGAAACCCGGTCCGGTCCGCTTCCCTGCGAGCCGCTCTCCTTTTCGCATCCGACGGCAAGCAACCCAACGGCCGCCGCACCCAACATATTCCAAACGATTCTTTTCATTTTCATTTTCTTTTTCCGATAAGACTTCGATTCAATTTCGGGAACAAATGTCGCAACCGATTCTGAACGGAAACTGAAATCCGCAATTTTTTCCGCAGCCCCCTCGGAAACCCGGCGCGCGACGGCCGCCCCCCCGGAACGGAAACGGGCCCCGCTTGCCAGCGGGGCCCGGAGAGACGATCGGCCGACGGGGTGTCTCAGCGCAGCCTCGGACGCACGTAATTGTCGGTCGCGGAAGTGAAGCTCAGGCCGGGGACGTGCCGGTCGGAGAGCGGGAAGACGAGCGTGTCGAGCTGCGACAGGTCATCGGCCGACACGGCGTAGTAACGCTCCGCGGCCGCCCCTTCCACGCAGACCGTCCAGTTGAGCAGCGTGCCGACGATCGACATCGCCTCGCGCCGCGGATCGAACTCGACGGTCCCGACGCGGCGCACCCCGTAGCCGGGCATCGTCACGGCGTAGAGGCGGTTCTCCGCATCGGTCAGGAGCGCCAGCGTGCGGCGGCTGTGGAACTCCGTGATGAAGAGGTGCTCCGGACGGACGCCCTCCGGAAGACCGACGGCCCGCACGTAAGGACGCCCCTGCACCATCTTGAGATGGAACAGCCGCCGGTCGGCGTCGAGCAGCACATACCCCTCGTCGTACTCCTTGCGTGCGGAGGGGTTGCCCGAAATCTCCGCCACCGGGAAGCGCACTCCCTTGCGGCGCATCGTCCCGGTGAACAGGGCGCTCTTCGCGGTATCGACCGTATTCGAGGCCATGTCGATGAATTCGATGCCGGAGGCGGTCAGGCGGAAGGCATCGTCGGGCATCGCCAGATCGACGCGGCCCGACATCGACTCCAGCAGGAAGCGGATGCCGGAAACCGGGGTATTGACATCCTGCGGCGTGGAGCGGAACACGAAGGTGGCGGCCTGCGCCTCGCGGGGCGAGACGGCGCGGCCCGCGATCGAATCGGGGAAACGGCCGTCGGCCACGAGCTGCCGGGCGTAGAAGAGCGGCAGCAGCGAATCGAACTGGCGCTGTCCGTACCGGTTGCCCCGGCGATCGAGATACTCGAGCTCCTTCCCGCCGCGGCGGATCATCGCGAAATCGCCCAGCACTTCGCTGTAAAGGGTGAACGGCGTGCCCTCGCTCTTCACCGTGAGGTAATTGACGCCCCACGGCAACTGCCAGACGAGCAGCACGGCGACGAGCAGTCCGAAGAATATTCTGCTGAATCGGGTCATGGATTTTCGGGATTTACGGAAGGAATCAGTCTTGTCTGCCGGCCATGAACCGCACGACCGAGAGCCATGCGAGCGAGGCCGAGAGCAGTGTCAGCGCCAGCAGTACGGGCAGGAAGCCGGCATAGGCCCGCGGAACGGGCGCGAGGAAGAAGATGCGCAGCAGGAGCACGGCCATCAGGATATTCACCGTCCGGCGCTTCCACGTCGGTTCGAGAATCACCCATGCGGCGAACAGGTAGGCCGCCAGTCCGGCCGCATACCACGGCATGAGCGTCCCCACGATATTGGCGACGAGCTCGTGCGGCAGCACCGGCGATGCGGCTCCCGCGACGAGGGCGAGGCTCGTGCCGGAGACGACGGTCAGCGCCGCGACGCCGAACAGCAGCATGGTCCCCGTCGCCCGCAGCGCCGACACGGGCAGGTGCAGCGTCAGCTTGAGGCATTTGCGGTGCATCTCGGGGGCGAACTGCACGACGGCGAGCAGCAGCCCCGCCAGCAGCGGCACATACTCCATCTGCTCGACGAAAACGGCGTTGCGCGTCACCATCACCTCCCAGATATGTCCGGCGCCCATCATTCCCAGCGCGCGGTACAGCCGCAGCATGGCGTAGCCCGCGAAGGCGCACGTCACCGCGAAGGCGACCGCCAGATACCAGCGGGACTTGATCCACTCCTTGTACAATATGGCTTTCAACATGGCGTTTTTCAGTATTTTCCGGTCAGACCGATGAAGGCGTCCTCCAGCGAGACGCGCTCCTCGTGCAGCTCTTCGGCGGGAATCCCCGCCTCCGCGAGCCTGCGCGCCACCTCCCCGTACGGCAGGAACGAGCAGAATTCGAGCGTCGAACGCACCACCGAGGGGTGGTAGAACTCCCCGTCGCCGGGCAGCGGAGCCCCCTCGGGCACACGGCACGTATAGCGCCGCACGCGGTCGAGAATCTCCCCGACGGGGCGTTGCAGCAGAATGCGGCCGTAGTCCATGATGATGCAGTCGTCTATCAGGCGCTCCATGTCCTGAATGATGTGCGAGGTGAGGAAGACCGTCTTCCCCTCGGCCTTGGCGTACTCGCGCAGGTAGTCCGCGAACAGCCGCCGGTAGCCGGGATCGAGCCCCAGCGAGAAGTCGTCCAGCACCAGCAGGTCGGGGTCCTGGGCCAGAATGAGCCCCAGCGCCACCTGCGACCGCTGTCCGCACGACATGCGCGAGATGCGCTGCCCGGGGCCGACGTGCAGCTTGCGCATCAGCTCGTAATAGGCTTCGCGCCGCCACTTCGGGTAGAAGGCCGCATAGAACCGTTCGATCTGCTCGATCGACATGAACTGGTACTGCACGTGCCCCTCGATCAGCAGGCCGATGCGCCGCCGCGTGAGGGGCCGCATCCGGCGGATGTTCTCGCCGAAGATGCGGCACTCGCCGCTGCGGGGTTCGAGATACCCGCTCAGAATGTTGATCGTCGTGGTCTTGCCCGTGCCGTTCTTGCCCAGCAGGCCGAGGATGCGGCCCTCGGGGACGTCGAACGAGAGGTTTTCGTAGATTTTGCGCCGCCCGTAGCAATGCGTCAGGTTGCGGCATTCGATAACGGATTCCATGGCGGTGTCAGATGAGGAGGAACAGCAGCGGAAGGAGGATGCCTGCGGCCAGCTCCACGCCGCCGCGGCCCCGCAGCCCCTTGGGGCCCTTCACGATGACCAGTCCCGTGAGCGTGATGAGTATGAGCCCTCCGCCGAAAATGTCGGCGAAGGCGGTCCACCACGACCCCGGATTGTAGTGCAGTTTCGTCAGCGCGCTCCACACGGGCCGCCGCGTCAGCCGTTCGACGACCGCCTCGCCGCTCCGGATGTCGGCCACGAGCGACGAACCGCCTTCGAGGAAGATTTTGAGCGTATGCCCGTCGGGAAAGTAGTGCTTCACGTACCCCTCCCCGACGCCGGCGCGTTCGAGCAGCGCCTCGGCGTCGGCGCGCGAGAACGCCTCCCTCTCCGGAAGCGGGGCCGGGAGCGTCAGACGCGTCTGCGAGACCGAATAGTTCGGATTGAAGGTGTCGCGGTGGTTCATCGCGATGCCCGACAGGGCGTAGATGAGCACCATCCCCGCGAAGAAATACGAAAGGTCGCGGTGCAGCGTGCGGCTCCAGCGCCGCAGCGCGCTACTGTTCAATTTCATACGAGGTCGCCGTCACGTAGTAGAACGAGAGGTAGTCCTTGCCCTCGGCGGCCTTGCGGGCGGCGATCTTCGCGCGGAAGTCGGCAATGCGCTCCGCGACGGTGGCGCCCGTCTCCTGCCGTGCGGCCTTCTCGGCGTCGCATCCGGCCTCGGTCGTGCCGTGCCGTTCGCCGGTCTGCGCCTTCGTCTGCTCCTCCCAGGCCGCGAGGTAGGCCTCGTCCACGCGCTGTTCGTCGAGCGTACCCGTAACGCGCACGATACGGTTCACGCACTGCGGATCGAAGCTGCCCAGCTCGCCGCTCTCGACACGAACGGTCTGCGTGTCGTCGCTGCCCATGAGGAAGATCTTGCGCGCGCCGTGCCTGCACGTATGGGTGCAGACGCCCTCGATCGTGACGGTCTTGCCGGCGAGCGAGTCGGCCGAAGCCAGCAGCTCGTCGATCTCCAGCGCGGCCGGCCGCGCGACCTCCGTCTGCCGGGTCTTGGCTTTCGTCGAAGCGTTGCCGCCGCAGGATACCGATGCGCAGGCGCCGCATGCGAGGGCGACGGCCAGGGCGCGTAACAGAATGTGTTTCATGACAAATTAGGTATTTTGGTTCGTTCCATTTCCGGCGGCAAAAATAGGAAAAACGGGCGGTCCCCGCCATACCTAAAAATAGGGATTTTCGACCGTTAATTGACGTTCCGGTACTCGTTGGGCGTCTGTCCGGTCAGCTTCTTGAACATGCGCGTAAAGTGCTGCGGGTACTGGAATCCCAGTCCGTAGGCCACCTCGCCGATCGTGAGCGAGGGATCCAGAATCCGCTCCTTGGCCACCTCCAGCAGCTTGAGCTGGATATACTCCTGCGCCGTGCGGCCCGTCTCCTTCTTCACCAGGTCGCCGAAATAGTTGGGCGACAGGCAAAGCTCCCCGGCACAGTACTTCACCGACGGAAGCCCTTCGCGCCGGGCCCGGCCGTCGGAGAAATAGCCGTCCAGCAGCTCCTCGAAACGGGTCAGCACGTCGCGGTTCACGTTCGACCGCGTGATGAACTGCCGCTCGTAGAAACGCAGGCAGTAGTCCAGCAGCATCTCGATATTGATGGCGATGAGCCGTCTGCTGTGGCGGTCGATGGCGTGCTCCAGCTCATGACGGATCTTCCCGAAACAGTCCACGACCATCCCGCGCTCGCGCTCCGAGAGGTGCAGCGCCTCGTTCACCTCGTACGAAAAGAAGCCGTATTCCTTCATGTTGCGGCCCAGCGACGTGCCGCGGATGAGGTCCGGATGGAAAACCAGCGCCCAGCCCTTCGGCTGGAACTCCCGTCCGTCGTCCTCGAATCCGATCACCTGCCCGGGCGCCAGACAGACGAGCGTCCCCTCCTGATAGTCGTAATAGTGCCGGCCGTAGATCATGTCGCCGCACTTGATCTCCTTGAGAAAGACCGCATAGAAACCGTAGGTCTGCCGGAAATGCCGCATCGGATGCGCCTCGGACAAATCGACGACGCTCACCAGCGGGTGCAGCGTTTCGACGCCCAGCATCGCATTGTACTCGGCGACGGACTCCAGATGATGAATTTTCTGTTCCATGACAAGGTTCGTTTTCCGCAAATATACGGCTTTTATCGGCTTTGCGCACGGCCGGCGGACGAAATCCGGAATCGGGGTAAAAGAATCCGTAATCCATCTACCCTCCGGGCCGGTCCCGGCATGCATTAGCACTGCGCCCCGGCACGGCCGGAGGACGAACCCGGAGCGATATGCATGCAACGACGACACCGGCGATCCCGCCCGCAACGCCAGCCGCCCCCGCCCTCACGCGGCAGCCGCTGCGTGAAGCGCCGCGGAACGAACAGGGGCGGCCCGGCGGGATTCGCGCGACAACGGCCCGCCCCACCTGAACGCACCGCGGCGGCCGGTCAGAACTTCCGGGGATAACGCAGCAGAACGGCCAGCAGGGCCGCGCCGCCCAGAATGACCGGATAGTAAAGATAGCGCATGATCCCCAGCGGCGAAAGCCCCGTGAGCCCCGCCGCCATCAGCAACTGCGCCCCATAGGGCAGCAGGCCCTGCGTGAAGCAGGAGAAGGTGTCGAGCAGGCTGGCGCTGCGGCGCCGGTCCACGCCGAAACGGTCGGCGATCTTGCGGGCGATCGGTCCCACGGTCAGAATGGCGATCGTATTGTTGGCCGTACAGAGGTTCGCCAGACAGACCAGCCCCGCGATGGTCCCCTCGGCCCCGCGCCGCCCCGAGATACGGCGCGTCATGCGGTCGATGATGTAGTCGATGCCGCCGTTCAGCCGGATCATTTCGAGCAGGCCGCCGGCCATGAGCGTAATGATGATCAGCTCGCCCATCCCCGTAATGCCGCGCCCCATGCCGCCGCACCACGCCATGAGGCCGAAACTCCCGGTCGCCAGCCCGATCGCCCCCGAAGCGGCGATACCCAGCAGCAGCACCTTCATCACGTTCATCCCCGCGAGGGCCGTCACCAGCACCAGCAGGTAAGGCACGACCCGGATCCACTCGATCCGGTCGGGCTGCGCGGGGACCGCCGCTGCGCTGCCCGTCACGAGGTAAATCCCGAGCGTCAGCAGGGCCGCCGGGGCGACGATGCGGACATTGACGCGGAACTTGTCGCGCAGGTTGCACTCCTGCGTGCGCGTCGCGGCGATCGTCGTATCGGAGATGAAGGAGAGGTTGTCGCCGAAGAAGGCCCCGCCGACCACGATCGCCGTGAGCCACGCCTCGCCGAGCCCGGTCTGTTCGGCGAGCCCGGCGGCCACGGGGACTAGCGCGACGACCGTGCCGACCGACGTGCCGACCGACAGCGAAACGAAGCAGGCCGCCAGAAACAGCCCCGCCGGGAGCAGGCTCCCGGGAAGCAGGTGCATCGTCAGCGCCACGGTGGCGTCCACGGCCCCCATGCTCCGCGCCGACTCGGCGAAAGCCCCGGCCAGCACGAAGATCCAGATCATCAGCATCACGTTGGGATCGGACGCTCCGGACGAGAAGCGGCCGATACGCTCGGCGAAGGGCATGCCCCGCATCAGGGCCACGGCATAGACCGAGGCGGCGACGAAAGCCACCGAAATCGGCATCTTGTAGAAATCGCCTGCCAGAAGCGACACGGAGAGATAGCTCACCAGAAAAACCAGCAGCGGCGTCAGCGCCAGGAACCCGCCGCGGCGAACGGAAGTCGGAGACATATAATATATAGTGAGATTCGGAGCGCAAAAATAAGTCAAATTTTCCACCCGGGCAATCCGTCGCCCGGATATCCCGGTATCCGGAAGCGACGTCCGGGCCGCCGAATCCGGGAACAGCGGCGAACAGTTTAAATGCCTATTCCCGAACGCCTCCGGAATAATAATTTTTTCTTCAAAAAATTGCTTTCATAAATTTTATTACTACATTTGTGTTAAAATAATGTTACATTTTTGTTTCGGACCGAATTTTCGGGCCGCAGGAAATACGCAACAAGCTCCTAACATATAAACACATGAGATAGCAACACCCTGAAAATACCGAACAACGAAACAATTAACGAACCTAAACCACACATTTTACAAATCTTAAAATTTTAACTATGAAACGACTTTTTAGCTTAATGACGCTGCTCCTGGCCGGGGGGGGGTTATTCCTGGCATCCTGCTCGGATGACGACAACGGAGAAAACGACGGTCCTTCCGGAGGCTCGACGCCTTTCGCATCCGTAACGGCCAAGGACGGAAGCAGCACGATGACCGCGACCGTCAATGACACGGACAAGACGATCAAGTTCGGGGAATTCCAGAACACGACCGATCTGACGGCCGTCGAAGTGACCTTCAAGATGAACAAGGGGCATATCCTCAAGACGCCCGCCAATCTGACCTCGACCGTCAATCTGAACAATCCGGTCAATGTCGTGGTGCTGATGAACGGCAAGACGGAGGAAACCTACAAGATGACCGCCGACACTCCCGAGACCCCCGAAGCCATTCTGGGCGCCAAAGTCGGCGACGTGGAAGCCGCAGTCGGCGAAGACAAGAGCATCACGGTCAAATGGCAGGAAGGCATGGAGATCAACCACATGGTCTTCACGCTCGATCTGGTCGAAGGCGCCACGGTGAAATCGCCCGAAAACCTGACCTTCGATCTGGAGTTCGGCGACGGCACGCTGGTAGTGAACTACCAGGGTTCGGACATCACCTACACGGTCAAAGCGACCGACTACGTGGACCCGATGCCTGCGCTGGGCTGGACCGACGTAACGACCGAGTTCGCTCCGCTGCCCGCCTATATCAAGGTGTACAAGACGACCAAAGCCGGCGGTATCGACAACAACGTCGCCTACGTTGCCATGATGGGCAGCCAAGCCACTATGGCGATAGTCGGCGACGGCACCAATCCCAAAACCATCGACGAATACGAAACCAACGGCGAGTACAAAGTTTATGTCGTAGGAGTGAACTCCACCGTACAGAACATCATCATCCAGGACGGAAAGGTCGTCAGGTCGGATGCCAACAGCCACGTCACCGGCGCCATCTATCGCGACGCAGACGGCAACTACGGCGCCGCATACGTTCGGGGAATCGAAGACAAACTGTACTCCTTCCCGTTCCGCGCTTCGGGCGAGTACGAAGAGCCCAAGGCGGCCGAAGGCAAAGCATGGGCTCCGCAAACCGCTGTCAATGGCGTTCATATGATCCTGTTCGATAACAATGTACTGACGCCCGACCAGGTCAAGAGCAACGAAAACACCTGCTTCAATTACGGAGACACGGACTTCTACGCTCATTCGGCTATCGGCGTGACGAAATACAACAAGGTTTTCGCTTTCTGCGGACAAATGGTGGAGGGTAGCAAAGGCGTGACGATCCCCAGCATGGCCCAGAGCCTGAAAGACATGGGATGCGTCTCGGCCATCGCATTCGAGGCCTCCGGTTCGCCCGACATGCACATCAACAAGAAAAAAACGGTAATCAACAAATACGCCCAACAGGGAAAGCCGAAAGTCGTACAGTGCGCCGTGGCATTCAAATAGCCATAAGACCGGTCTGCCGGGAAAGCGATGCAAAGACACGGCAGATTCCGATAACGAAGTTCACCCCTGCCGTAATGCTATTACGGCAGGGGTGAAATCGTAAAATCCGCGATCGGTGCGGCGCGCGGAAGGAGAGGGATTCGAACCCCCGGAGCCTTGCGGCTCAACGGTTTTCAAGACCGCCGCGATCGACCGCTCCGCCATCCTTCCGGAGACAAAAGTAGCACGGATTTTCCATTCTGCCAAATCCCGCCGTCTTTTTGTTCCGGAACGTCCGTACGGCATCCGATACGAAAGACGGGATTTCCGACTTCTCCGGAATTTTCGTATCTTTGTTACCGGCTGAAACCGAGCCTCCCCACACACTACGTCTCCTGCCATGAACAAAACGCAGCTTGTCGAGGCGATAGCCCTCGACGCCAATATCTCGAAAATCGAAGCCCGCAAGGCCGTGGACGCTCTGATCCGCGTCACGGTACAGGCCCTGCGCGAAGAGGAACGAATCACCCTGACCGGTCTGGGAACCTTCAGCGTGCAGCACAAGGCCGCCCGCACGGGACGCAATCCCCGTACGGGCGCAACGGTCAAGATTCCGCCGCGCAAGAGCGTCAAATTCCGCCTCTCGGCCGAGATCGAATGACAGGACCGAACGCACGCCGGCGATAAGAGGCGCCGGACGGAAACGGCCGCGGAGAAAAGGATGGTCCCGGACGGAATCCGGTTCTCGTCCGGACAGGAAACCGGAACCGGCCATATCGGCCAATGCTCTACCGTTTACTCCAATTTTCAAGACTTTTCGACCAAAAAGTTTGGGCCGAGGGGATAGTTTTTATACTTTTGCACCCGATTTTGCGTGCCGCAAGGCACACCGTATAGAAACTAAACCAACAAGTTATGAAAAAAACACTTCTCCTGCTCGCCGCCGTCGCAACCGCCTCGGGCGCATTCGCCGAAGGTTACCAGGTAAACAACTTCTCGGCCCGTCAGGCCGGCATGGCCAATGTCGGCACGGCGATGAAACTCGGTGCGGAGTCGATCTACTTCAACCCGGCGGCCACGGCATTCCAGGAGTCGAAATTCAACATCTCCGTCGGTGCGACGGGTATCCTTTCCTACGTGTCAGCCTCGACGCTCCCCTCGATGGAAAACGGCTACGAGAGCTCGCTCACGGAGGATTCGGACAACAAAATGTCCACCCCGCTGCACATGTACATCAACTACAAACCCGCCGAGCGCTGGGCCGTGGGCCTGGGTTTCTACACCCCGAACGGCTCCTCGATGAACTGGGGCGACAACTGGTCGGGATCGCACCTCATCCAGCAGATCAACCTCGCGGCCTACACCTTCCAGCCCACCGTCTCGTTCAGGATCTGCGACCGTCTCTCCGTCGGCGCGGGACTGATGCTCACGTGGGGCAACTTCGACCTGTCGCGCGCCATGCTGCCCATCGGCGCCGGCAACAAGACCCTCGCCCAGGGATTCAACACGATCGGCAAGCTGCTGCCCGCGCTGGGTGCGGGCGCCGGCCTCTCGCCCGAGGAGATCGCCCGATACCAGGCCATGGCCCAGCAGGGCGAGACCTACTTCACCGACAACCTGCAGGACAAATCCATCGTCTCGGCCAAGCTGGAGGGCAACGCCAACCTCGCCGTGGGCGTGAACGCCGGCATTCTCTGGGACGTGACCGACGAATGGTCGATCGCCATGAGCTACCGTTCGCGGATGGACATGAAGGTCGATAAGGGCACGGCGCAGCTCATCTACGCCTCGCAGGAATCGCAGCAGTTGCTTTCGTTCCTCAACCAGATGCTCCAGACGGCCGGTCAGCCCTCCGCGATTCCGGCACTGGACAAGGGTACGTTCCACACCCAACTGGCGCTCCCGACGACCGTGACGTGGGGCGTCTCCTACCGTCCGAACGACAAGTGGCGCATGGGCGTCGATCTGCAGTGGATCGGCTGGTCGGCCTACAAGGACCTGAACGTGTCGTTCAACGAGAAGGAGCTGGGCATCAAGGACATCTACTCGGTGAAGAACTATTCGAACACGCTTTCGGCCCGCTTCGGCGCCGAATACGACGCCCTCGACTGGCTGGCGGCCCGCGTGGGCATCTACTACGACGAAAGCCCCGTGGACAGCAACTACCTCAATCCCGAAACGCCGTCGATGACCAAGATCAGCTACTCGCTGGGTATGTCGTTCCGGCTGGCCGCCTGCGCAGCGCTCGACGTGGCCTACTGCTACGTCTCGTCGGCCGACCCCGAGCGCACGGGTTCCTACCCGGTCTATGACTACACGTCGGGAGACCTCGCATCGGTCTTCACGCGCAACTACAAGCTCCACGCCCACGTACTGTCATTCGGCATGCGTTTCAATTTCTGAAACCGGGAAAATTTACTATCTTTGCGGTGCGCTTCCCTGACGGAGACGCACCGCAATGTTTTCGGCCCTATAGTTCAAGGGATAGAACGAGGGTTTCCTAAACCCTAAATCCGCGTTCGAGTCGCGGTGGGGCTACGAGACGCCGGAACGGATCGCTCCGTTCCGGCGTTTCTCCTCCGCCCCCGAAAAGAGGCGCCGCCACATGGCGCATTGCCGAATTTGCACTATCTTTGCCGCGTCAAACCGCACGAACGATGGAATCACTCAAAGAGTTATACAAAATCGGGAACGGCCCGTCGAGCAGCCACACGATGGGCCCCAAACGGGCTGCGGAACGTTTCGCCGACCGCTGCCGCGACGCGGACGCCTACCGTGTGACGCTCTACGGCTCGCTGGCCGCCACGGGCAAAGGCCACCTGACGGACGTGGCGATCCTCTCGGTGCTGCAACCCGTAGCGCCGACCGAAATCGTCTGGAAACCCGAGACCGTACTACCCTTCCACCCCAACGGCATGCTGTTCGAAGGGCTGAAGGGAGAGCAGGTCGTCGATTCGTGGAAGATTTACAGCATCGGCGGCGGCGCACTGGCCAACGAAACCTCGCGGCTCGAAGTGCCCCGCAGCATCTACCCCCTGACCACCGTCACGGAGATCAAGGAGTGGTGCTACAACGAAGGCAAAACCTACTGGGAGTACGTGAACGACTGCGAGGGCCCCGAAATATGGGACTACCTCGACCGGATCTGGACCGTCATGTGCGAGACGATCCAGCGCGGACTGAACAACGACGGCGTACTGCCCGGAGGACTGAAGGTCGCCCGCAAGGCCAGCACCTACTGGGTCAAGTCGAAGAGCTACAACGATTCGCTCAAGTCGCGGGCCAAGATCTACGCCTATGCGCTGGCGACCTCCGAGGAGAACGCCTCGGGAGGCGTGGTCGTCACCGCCCCGACGTGCGGTTCGTGCGGCGTCGTGCCGGCCGTGCTCTACCACCTGGCCACCTCGCGCGACTTCCTGCGCATCCGCATCCTGCGGGCCCTCGCCACGGCGGGCCTGTTCGGCAACATCGCCAAGACGAACTCTTCGATTTCGGGCGCCGAGGTAGGCTGCCAGGGCGAGGTGGGCGTGGCCTGCGCCATGGCCGCCGCCGCGGCCTGTCAGCTCTTCGGCGGCACGCCTTCGCAGATCGAATACGCCGCCGAAATGGGCCTCGAACACCATCTGGGACTGACGTGCGACCCCGTCTGCGGCCTCGTGCAGGTCCCCTGCATCGAACGCAACGCCGTGGCCGCCGCCCGCGCCCTCGACGCCAATATCTACGCCACGCTGTCGGACGGCTCGCACCTGGTGTCGTACGACAAGGTGGTGGAGGTGATGAACGAGACGGGGCACAACCTCCCGAGCCTCTACCGCGAAACCTCGGAGGGCGGTCTGGCGAAGCGCTACGAGCGGAAATAGCCCGCGCTCCGACGCGACGATTCCCGTTTTTCCGTCCGCTCCCGCCGACAACGAAAAACCTCCCCGGTCTTGCGACCGGGGAGGTTTTTCATAAGAAGTTGCGTCACGCGGCTACTGCGCCTGCTGGAGCGTTTCCAGCTCGGTCTTCGCAGCGACGACCAGATCGTCGTATTCGCGCAGACCCGTACCGCCGGGGATCAGGTGACCGCAGATCACGTTCTCCTTGAGGTTCTCCAGCGGATCGACCTTGGCCTGGATGGCCGCCTCGTTGAGCACCTTGGTCGTCTCCTGGAACGAAGCCGCCGAAATGAAGCTCGAGGTCTGCAAAGCCGCACGGGTGATACCCTGCAGGACCTGCGTCGAAGTCGCGGGAACGATATCGCGCACCTGTACGGGCCGCAGATCACGGCGCTTGAGGCTCGAATTCTCGTCGCGCAGCTTGCGCAGCGAAACGATCTGTCCGGGCTGCAACACGGTCGAGTCGCCGGCATCCGTCACGACGACCTTGTCGTAAAGCTCGTCGTTCACGTCCATGAACTCCCACTTGTCCACGATCTGATCCTCGAAGAAACGGGTGTCCCCCGGATCCTCGATCTTCACCTTCGACATCATCTGGCGCACGATCACCTCGAAATGCTTGTCGTTGATCTTCACGCCCTGCATACGGTACACCTCCTGCACCTCGTTCACGATATACTCCTGAACGCGCGTCGGGCCGAGGATGTTGAGGATGTCCGAAGGCGTGATGGCTCCGTCCGACAGCGGGTCGCCGGCCTTCACGTAGTCGTTCTCCTGCACGATGATCTGACGCGACAGGGGCACGAGGTAACGCTTCACGTCGCCCTGCTTCGAGGTGATGATGATCTCGCGGTTGCCGCGCTTGATCTTGCCGAACGTCACCTCGCCGTCGATCTCCGAGACGATGGCCGGATTCGACGGGTTGCGGGCCTCGAATAGCTCCGTAACGCGCGGCAGACCGCCGGTGATGTCGCCGCCCGACTTGCCGACGGCGCGCGGAATCTTGATGAGGATGTCGCCGGCCTTGATCCGGGCGTTGTCCTTCACCACGATATGGGCCGAAACGGGCAGGTTGTACTGCTTGACCTCTTCGCCCTCCTTGTTCTGAATCTTGATGACGGGGTTCTTGGTCTTGTCCTTCGACTCGATCACCACCTTCTCCGAAAGTCCCGTCTGCTCGTCGCGCTCGTCGCGGTAGGTCACACCCTCGATGATGTTCTCGTAGGCGACGCGGCCCTCGTACTCCGAGATGATCACGGCGTTGTAGGGATCCCATTCGCAGACGAGGTCGCCCTTCCTCACTTCGGCGCCGTCCTCCATGAAGAGCGTCGCGCCGTAAGGCAGGTTGTGCGTGTAGAGCACGATGCCGGTCTTGGGATCGACGATGCGGAACTCCGACTGGCGCGAAATGACGATGTCGATCGCCTCGCCGGCGGCGTTCTTGCCCTTCACGGTGCGGAGTTCGTCGATCTCCAGGCGGCCTTCGTACTTCGATACGACATTCGTTTCGACGGCCGTGCCGCCGGCCACGCCGCCGACGTGGAACGTACGGAGCGTCAACTGCGTACCCGGCTCGCCGATGGACTGCGCGGCGATCACGCCGACCACCTCGCCCTTCTGCACCATGCGCGCCGTGGCCAGGTTGCGGCCGTAGCACTTCGCGCAGACGCCGTGGCGCGCCTCGCAGGTCAGCACCGAACGGATCTCGACGGACTCCAGCGGCGACTTCTCGATGGCCTCGGCGATCGACTCGGTGATCTCCTCGCCGGCCTTGCAGAGCACCTCGCCCGTCAGCGGGTGGATCACGTCGTTCAGCGCGACGCGGCCCAGGATGCGGTCGTAGAGCGTCTGCACGACATCGTCGTTGCGCTTGATGGCCGTAGCCGTCAGGCCGCGCAGCGTGCCGCAGTCCTCCTCGTTGATGATGACGTCCTGCGCCACGTCCACCAGACGGCGCGTCAGGTAACCGGCGTCGGCCGTCTTCAGGGCGGTGTCGGCAAGACCCTTGCGGGCGCCGTGCGTCGAGATGAAGTACTCGAGCACCGAAAGTCCCTCCTTGAAGTTCGAGAGAATCGGGTTCTCGATCACCTGCTGACCGCCCTCGACGCCCGACTTCTGCGGCTTGGCCATCAGACCTCGCATACCGCTCAGCTGACGGATCTGCTCCTTCGAGCCGCGGGCTCCGGAGTCGAGCATCATGTACACCGGGTTGAAGCCGTCGTCGTCCTTGATCAGCGTGTCGATCACGGCCTTCGTCAGCTTCGTATTGATATTGGTCCAGACGTCGATGATCTGGTTATAACGCTCGTTGTTGGTGATAAGACCCATGTTGTAGTCGTCCATGATCGCATCGGCGCGCTCGTAGCCCTCCTGCACGAGTTTCTCCTTCTCGTCGGGAATGATCACGGCGTCGAGGTTGAACGACAGACCGCCCTGGAATGCCATGCGGTAACCCATGTTCTTGATATCGTCGAGGAAGGCGGCCACCTTGTCGGCTCCTGCCTTCTTCATCACCACGGCGATGATGTCGCGCAGCGAACGCTTCGTCAGCACCTCGTTGATATAACCCACCTCCCGGGGAACCACCTGGTTGAAGAGGATGCGGCCGATGGTCGTCTCCTTCAGGACGCGCACGGGATTGCCCTCCTCGTCCAAATCGTCCACCAGACACTTCACGATGGCGTGCAGGTCGGCACGCTTCTCGTTGTAGGCGATGATCGCCTCCTCGGGACCGTAGAACGTGTGGCCTTCGCCCTTCACGCCCTTGCGGGGCTTGGTGATATAGTACAGTCCGAGGACCATGTCCTGCGAAGGCACGGTGATCGGAGCGCCGTTGGCGGGGTTGAGGACGTTGTGCGAACCGAGCATGAGCAACTGCGCCTCCAGAATGGCGGCGTTGCCCAGCGGCAGGTGCACGGCCATCTGGTCGCCGTCGAAGTCGGCGTTGAAGGCCGTACAGGCCAGCGGATGCAGCTGCATGGCCTTGCCCTCGATCAGTTTGGGCTGGAACGCCTGGATACCGAGACGGTGCAGCGTCGGGGCACGGTTCATCAGCACGGGGTGGCCCTTGATGACATTCTCCAGAATGCCCCAGATCACGGGGTCCTTGCGGTCGATGATCTTCTTGGCCGACTTCACCGTCTTGACGATGCCGCGCTCGATGAGCTTGCGGATCACGAACGGCTTGTAAAGTTCGGCGGCCATATCCTTCGGAATACCCATCTCGTGCATCTTCAGCTCGGGACCCACGACGATCACCGAACGGGCCGAGTAGTCCACGCGCTTACCGAGCAGGTTCTGGCGGAAACGGCCCTGCTTGCCCTTGAGCGAATCGGAGAGCGACTTCAGGGGACGGTTCGACTCGTTCTTCACGGCGTTCGACTTGCGCGAGTTGTCGAAGAGCGAATCGACGGCCTCCTGCAACATGCGCTTCTCGTTGCGCAGAATCACCTCCGGAGCCTTGATCTCGATCAGACGCTTCAGACGGTTGTTGCGGATGATGACGCGGCGGTAGAGGTCGTTCAGGTCCGACGTGGCGAAACGGCCGCCGTCGAGCGGAACCAGCGGACGCAGCTCGGGCGGAATCACCGGAATCACGCTCAGCACCATCCACTCGGGCTTGTTCTTGCCCTCCGAAGCACGGAACGACTCGATGACGTTCAGGCACTTCAGCGCCTCGGACTTACGCTGCTGCGAGGTCTCGGTCGAAGCCTTGTGGCGCAGCGCATAGGACATCGAGTCGAGGTCCACCTGCTTGAGCAGCGTGTAGATCGCCTCGGCGCCCATCTGGGCGACGAACTTGTTGGGGTCCGCATCGTCGAGCGCCTGGTTGCCCTTCGGCAGCGCGGCCACGACGTCGAGGTACTCCTTCTCCGAGAGGGTCTGCAACCGCTCGATGCCCTGCTCCGAGGCCGCGCCGGCATTGATGACGACGTAACGCTCGTAGTAGATGATCGCCTCGAGCTTCTTCGACGGAATGCCCAGCAGATAACCGATCTTCGAGGGAAGCGACCGAAAATACCAGATGTGCACCACCGGCACGACCAGCGAGATGTGGCCCATGCGCTCGCGGCGCACCTTCTTCTCGGTCACCTCCACGCCGCAGCGGTCGCAGACGATGCCCTTGTAGCGGATGCGCTTGTACTTGCCGCAATGGCACTCGTAGTCCTTCACCGGACCGAAGATGCGCTCGCAGAACAGACCGTCGCGCTCGGGCTTGTAGGTGCGGTAGTTAATGGTCTCAGGCTTCAGCACCTCGCCGCTCGACTGGGCCAGAATCTCCTCGGGAGAGGCCAGGCCGATCGAAATGCGGCTGTAACCATTGTTCGGTTTATTGTCTTTGGTAATTGACATATTTATTGCTTTTTTCTTTCCTCAGTTAAACACACACCTTACTCGAGTTTGACCGAAAGGGCCAGACCGCGAAGCTCGTGCAGCAGCACGTTCATCGCCTCCGGGATACCCGGCTTGGGCAGGTTCTCTCCCTTGACGATCGCCTCGTAAGCCTTGGCGCGGCCCATCACGTCGTCGGACTTGATGGTCAGAATCTCCTGCAGGATATTGGCGGCGCCGAAGCCCTCGAGCGCCCAGACCTCCATCTCGCCGAAACGCTGGCCGCCGAACTGCGCCTTACCGCCGAGCGGCTGCTGCGTGATGAGCGAGTAGGGACCGATCGAACGCGCGTGCATCTTGTCGTCGATCATGTGGCCCAGCTTGAGCATGTAGGTGACGCCCACCGTGGCAGGCTGGTCGAAACGCTCGCCCGTGCCGCCGTCGTAGAGGTACGTGCGGCCGCTGTGCGGCAGTCCGGCCTGGGCCGTGTACTCGTTGATCTGGTCGAGCGAGGCGCCGTCGAAGATCGGCGTGGCGAATTTCACGCCCAGCTCGCGGCCGGCCCAGCCGAGCACGGCCTCGTAGATCTGCCCGAGGTTCATTCGCGAAGGCACGCCCAGCGGGTTGAGGCAGATATCGACGATCGTTCCGTCCTCGAGGAACGGCATGTCCTCGTCGCGCACGATCTTGGCCACGATACCCTTGTTGCCGTGGCGTCCGGCCATCTTGTCGCCCACCTTCAGCTTGCGCTTCTTGGCGATATAGACCTTGGCCATCTGGATAACGCCCGTCTGCGGCAGCTCGTCGCCGTTCGTGAGGTTGTACTTCTCGCGCTTGATGGCGGCGTCGGCCTTCTTCCACTCGATCGTGTAGTTGTTGATCGTGGCCTCGATCAGGGCGTCCGTATGCGCGTCGCCCGTCCAGTTGCACGAGCCGAGGTTCAGGTAGCCCATCACCACGCCCGTCTTCTCGTCCGAGGACTTGCGGGCGATCTCCTCCAGCAACTTCTGCGAGAACTTCGTACCGGCGGGATAGAGCTCCACGCCGAAGTAGTCGGTGATGCCCGTGGTAGTCTTGCCCTGCAACAGCGTCCAGAGCTTGGACACGAGCCGCTTGGTCAGCTCGGCGATCTCGGCCGAGAACTTCTCGTCGAGCTTGTCGAGCTGCATCTTCTCGGCACTCTTGCCCTTCTTGCCCTCCTTGCTGGCGCGGCTGTAGAGCTTCGTGTCGATCACCACGCCGTGCAGCGAAGGCTGCGCCTTGAGCGAAGCGTCCTTCACGTCGCCGGCCTTGTCGCCGAAGATCGCGCGCAGGAGCTTCTCCTCGGGCGACGGATCGCTCTCGCCCTTCGGGGTGATCTTGCCGATGAGGATGTCGCCCGGGTGGATGTTGGCGCCGATGCGGACGATACCGTTGGCGTCGAGGTCCTTCGTGGCGTCCTCCGAAACGTTCGGGATGTCCGAGGTCAGCTCCTCGACGCCGCGCTTCGTGTCGCGCACCTCCATGATGTACTCGTCCACGTGCACCGACGTGAAGATGTCCTCGCGCTGGATGCGCTCCGAGATCACGATGGCGTCCTCGAAGTTGTACCCCTTCCAGGGCATGTAGGCCACCTTCAGGTTGCGGCCCAGCGCCAGCTCGCCGTTCTGCGTCGAGTATCCCTCCGTAAGGATCTGCCCCTTCGTGACCTTGTCGCCCGTCAGGACGGTGGGACGCAGCGTGATCGAGGTGTTCTGGTTCGTGCGGCGGTAACGCGGCAGCGTATAGGTCGTGACCTCCGGATCGAACGACGCGAGGATCTCGTCCTCCGTGCGCTCGTACTTGATCTGGATCTTCGTGGCGTCGGCAAAAACCACCTCGCCGTCGCCCTCGGCCACGATCTGAATCCGGCTGTCCGAAATCATGTCCTTCTCGATACCCGTGCCGACGATCGGGGCTTCGGTGGTCACCAGGGGCACGGCCTGGCGCATCATGTTCGAGCCCATCAGCGCACGGTTGGCGTCGTCGTGCTCGAGGAACGGGATGAGGCTCGCGGCGATCGAGGCGATCTGGTTCGGAGCCACGTCCATCAGATGCACCTCGGAAGCCGTCACCACGGGGAAGTCGGCGCCTTCGCGCGCCTTGATGCGGTCCGGCTCCAGGAAGTTGCCCTCCTCGTCGATGGGGGTGTTCGCCTGCGCGGCGACCAGATCCTCCTCCTCTTCGGCCGAATAGTAGCGGATATGCGCATTGTCCATATCCACCTTTCCGTTCTCCACCGTACGGTAGGGCGTCTCGATGAAGCCCATGGGCGAAATCTTCGCATAGACGCACAACGACGAGATCAGACCGATGTTCGGGCCTTCCGGCGACTCGATCGGGCAGAGACGTCCGTAGTGCGTATAGTGCACGTCGCGCACCTCGAAACCGGCGCGGTCGCGCGACAGACCGCCGGGACCGAGGGCCGACAGACGGCGCTTGTGCGTGATTTCGGCCAGCGGGTTGATCTGGTCCATGAACTGCGAGAGCTGCGAAGTGCCGAAGAAGGAGTTGATCACCGACGAAAGGGTCTTGGCGTTGATCAGGTCCACCGGCGTGAACACCTCGTTGTCACGCACGTTCATGCGCTCGCGGATCGTGCGCGCCATGCGCACGAAGCCCACCGAGAACTGGTTCGACAACTGTTCGCCCACGGTGCGGACGCGGCGGTTCGACAGGTGGTCGATATCGTCCACGTCGGCCTTCGAGTTGATCAGCTGGATCAGGTATTTGATGATGGCGATGATGTCCTCCCGCGTCAGGGTTCGGATAGCCGGATCGATGTCCAGGTCCAGCTTCTTATTGATGCGGAAACGGCCCACGTCGCCCAGGTCGTAACGCTTGTCCGAGAAGAAGAGCTTCTCGATGACGTCGCGCGCCGTGGCCTCATCGGGCGGCTCCGAGGCGCGCAACTGCCTGTAGATGTAAACCACGGCCTCCTTCTCGGAGTTACAGGGGTCTTTTTGCAGCGTGTTGTAGATGATCGAGAAGTCGATGCCCGAGAGGTTCTCCTTGTGCAGCAGGATCGTCTTGGCGCCGCTCTCGATGATCTGGTCGATATGTTCCTCCTCGAGGACCGTCTCACGGTCCACGATCACGTTGTTGCGCTCGATCGACACCACCTCGCCCGTGTCCTCGTCCACGAAGTCCTCGACCCACGTCGAGAGGACGCGTGCGGCGAGCTTGCGGCCCACGGCCTTTTTCAGGGTGGCCTTCGACACCTTCACCTCGTCCGCGAGATCGAAAATCTCGAGAATCTGCTGGTCCGCCTCGTAACCTATCGCACGCAGCAGCGTGGTGACGGGCAGCTTCTTCTTCCGGTCGATGTAGGCGTACATGACGTTGTTGATGTCCGTAGCGAACTCGATCCACGAACCCTTGAAGGGGATGATACGCGCCGAATAGAGCTTGGTGCCGTTGGTGTGCATGCTCTGTCCGAAGAACACACCCGGCGAACGGTGCAACTGGGATACGATGACACGCTCCGCACCGTTGATGACGAACGTTCCACGTTCGGTCATATAGGGGATCGTCCCGAAGTACACGTCCTGAACGACGACGCCGAAATCCTCGTGCTCGTCGTCCGTGCAATAGAGTTTCAGCTTGGCTTTCAGCGGAACGCTGTACGTCAGACCGCGCTCCAGGCACTCTTCGATCGAATAGCGCGGCGGGTCGATATAGTAGTCGATAAACTCCAGAACAAAGTTGTTCCGGGTATCGGTGATGGGGAAATTCTCCTGAAACACCTTGTACAGCCCCTCGTTTTTGCGATTCTCGGCCGTGGTGTCCATCTGGAAAAAGTCCCGGAATGATTTAAGCTGTACCTCCAGCAGATCCGGGTAAGGAACCCGGTTCTTGACTGTCGAAAAGCTGATTCTTTGTTGTGTTTTTGCTGTGGACATCGTAAAATCCGAATTAGTTGAAGTGTAATTGGGTGGGTTACGCTCCCCAAAATGCGCGGGTCCCTATCCCGCCAATGCCCCCGTATGCGGGCATACTATGCCCCGGGAGCATTCGACTTCCAAAGAGTGGACACAGCTCCTGCTCGGCACTTCCAGTCTTTAGACCAAGAAAAGGCATAGAGCTTACACGCCGGTAAGCCCTATACCTGATCGTCTGATGCAGCGTTAAGCAGCAATGCTACTTAAGCTCAACTTCAGCACCTGCCTCCTCGAGCTGGCCTTTGATCTGCTCGGCCTCCTCCTTGGAAACACCCTCCTTGACAGCCTTGGGAGCGCCGTCCACGAGAGCCTTGGCGTCACCCAGCGACAGGCCGGCAACATCCTTCACAACCTTGATGACCTGGAGCTTGGCCTGGCCTGCGCTCTTCAGGATCACGTCGAACGACGTCTTCTCGGCAGCGGCAGCCTCGCCTGCGCCTGCAGCGGGGGCTGCAACGGCAACAGCGGCAGCGGCCGGCTCAATGCCATACTCCTCCTTGAGGATCTGTGCGAGTTCGTTTACCTCGGTCACCTTCAGGTTAACCAGTTCTTCAGCAAGTTTCTTTACGTCTGCCATAGTTGTAAGCTTATTAATTTGTTTTTAATTTCGGTTTGTGATTAGTTGTTTCTCGATTCGAGCGTCTTCACGAGGCCCGCAATCTTTTGGCCTGCATTAGCCTGCAATGCAGAGATAACATTCTTCGCCGGGGACTGCAACAGGGCGATGATGTCGCCGATGAGCTCTTCCTTCGACTTGATGTTACACAGAGTGTCCAGCTGATTGTCGCCGATATAGACGCCCCCTTCGGCAAAAGCCGCCTTCAGAACGGGTTTGTCCGACGTCTTGCGGAACTCCTTGATCAGAACGGCCGGAGCTTTCGCAACGTGGGCGAACATGACCGAGGTGGGACCCTCCAATACTTTCACCAGTTCAGCGTCCGCCTTCTCCGCCTTCTCGAGCGCCTTCGCAAGCAGGGTGTTCTTCACGACCACCAGCTTCACGTCGCTCTCGAAGCACTTGCGGCGCAGGGCAGCGGTCTGCTCGGCGTTCAGCGCCTCGATGTCGGCGACATAGAAGTGAGGATAAGCCTGGAGCTGCTCGGCGAGGCTGTTAATAACAACCAGTTTTTCTTCCTTTGTCATCTCTATCTATCCTCCCTCTTATTTGGTTTCTACTGATTTGGAATCAATCTGCACGCCGGGGCTCATGGTGGTCGAGAGATATACGCTCTTCACATACGAACCTTTGGCAGCAGCCGGTTTCAACTTGAGAATCATGTTCAGGACCTCCTTCGCGTTTTCCACGATCTGGTCCGCAGAGAACGAGATCTTGCCGACGGTGGTGTGGATGATGCCGAACTTATCGACCTTGAAGTCGATCTTACCGGCCTTCACCTCGCCGACGGCCTTGCCGACCTCCATCGTCACCGTACCGGTCTTGGGGTTCGGCATCAGGCCGCGCGGACCCAGAATACGGCCCAGCGCGCCGACCTTGCCCATCACGTTCGGCGTACAGATGATGACGTCCACGTCGGTCCATCCGCCCTTGATCTTGTCCACGAACTCGTCCAGACCCACGTAATCGGCGCCGGCGGCTTTGGCCTCGGCCTCCTTCTCGGGCGTGCAGAGCACCAGCACGCGCACCGTCTTGCCGGTTCCGTGCGGAAGCGTCACCACGCCGCGGACCATCTGGTTCGCCTTGCGCGGATCGACGCCCAGACGGACGTCGATATCAACCGAAGCGTCGAATTTCGTGAACGTAATTTCCTTCAGAAGAGCGGCTGCCTCGGGAAGTTTGTAAGCCTTACCGGCTTCCACCTTTGCGTAGGCGATCTTTTGATTTTTTGTCAATTTACTCATCTCTTCAAGAATTACAAGTTAGGAAATTCACCGACAACGTTGATACCCATGCTGCGAGCCGTACCGGCAACCATGCGCATAGCGGCCTCCAGCGTAAAGCAGTTCATGTCGGCCATCTTGTCCTTGGCGATCTCCTGAATCTGCTCCCACGTCACCTGACCGACCTTGTCGCGGTTGGGCTGCGCGGAGCCTTTCTGTACCTTGGCTGCTTCCTTGAGCTGAACGGCTACAGGCGGCTGCTTTACGACGAAGTCGAACGACTTGTCGCTGTAAACCGTGATGATGACCGGAAGAACTTTTCCCGCCTTGTCCTGCGTACGTGCATTGAACTGCTTGCAGAAGTCCATGATATTGACTCCCTTAGAACCCAATGCGGGACCAACCGGGGGCGAAGGATTGGCGGCACCACCTTTGATCTGCAATTTAATAAATGCAGCAATCTCTTTTGCCATAGTTTTCCTTGGTTAATTATTCTTTTTCAACTTGTGTGAAACTCAACTCCATGGGAGTCTTGCGCCCGAATATCTTCACCGATACCGTGAGTTTCTTGCGCTCGTTATCGACGGCTTCGATGGTACCCTGGAAGCTTGAGAAAGGACCATCGGTGACCTTGACGGTCTCGCCGACGAAGAATGGGACTTCGTTTTCCTCCTCCATGGCGTTCATTTCATCGACGCGGCCGAGAATGCGGGCCACCTCCTGCGGACGCAGGGGCGTGGCGATCATCTTGCGGCTGTCCTCTTTGGTGTCGCCGAGGAAACCCAGCACATTGGGAGTATTGCGAATGATCATCGGAATCTGACCTACGAAAGCAGCCTCCACCAGCACGTACCCCGGATAGGAAACCTTCTCTTTCGAGACTTTCTTTCCGTTGCGGATGGTGTACACCTTCTCGGTGGGAATCAGGACCTGGGAAATGTAGTCCTCGAGGTGGTTGTGACGGATTTCGGCCTCGATATACTCCTTGACCTTACCCTCCTTGCCGCCGACGGCGCGGACCACATACCACTGTTTCTTAATCTCGCTCATCGTTCCGGTTCGAAATTAACGGCCAAGATTACCCAGGGTCTTATAGATGAAGGCCATCATGTTCTCGAACGTCAGGTCCATGGCAAGCACGATCACGGCGAAGATGACCGAAGCCACCATCACGACGATCGTGGAACTCTGGAGCTGCGGGAACGTGGGCCACGTCACCTTGTTTACAAGCTCGTTGTAAGATTCTTTTACGTAATTGAACATACTTCCGTCTTTTATTCTCTGGCAGGAGCAGAGAGATTCGAACTCCCATCAACGGTTTTGGAGACCGCTATTCTACCCTTGAACTATGCTCCTAAAAAAGAGGCGGTGCGGTGACACCGCCTCGGGACATAACCGTCCGGATTACTTCAGAACCTTCAGGATCTGGCCGGCACCTACCGTACGGCCGCCCTCGCGGATCGCGAAACGCAGACCCTCGTTCAGGGCTACCGGGTAGATCAGCTTCACGGTGATCGTCACGTGGTCGCCCGGCATCACCATATCCACGCCTGCGGGCAGGTGAACCTCACCCGTCACGTCCATCGTACGCAGATAGAACTGGGGACGGTAGTTGTTGTGGAACGGCGTGTGACGGCCGCCCTCCTCCTTCTTCAGGATATAGACCTCGGCCTCGAACTCGGTGTGCGGGGTGATCGAACCCGGCTTGGCGACTACCATACCGCGCTTAACCTCCTTCTTGTCGATACCGCGGAGCAGCAGACCCACGTTGTCGCCGGCCTCGCCCTCGTCGAGCAGCTTGCGGAACATCTCGACGCCCGTGCAGGTCGAAGTCAGCGTCTTCTCCTCCAGACCGATGATCTCGACGGGATCGCCGACATGGATGATACCGGTCTCGATACGGCCCGTTACGACGGTACCGCGGCCGGTGATCGAGAACACGTCCTCGATAGGCATCAGGAACGGCTTCTCGTTGTCGCGCTGGGGCAGCGGAATGTAGCTATCTACGGCATCCATCAGCTCCATCACCTTCTCTTCCCATTTAGCCTCGCCGTTCAGGGCGCCCAGAGCGGAACCGCGGATGATGGGGGCGTTGTCGCCGTCATAGTCGTATTTCGAAAGCAGGTCGCGAACCTCCATCTCGACCAGGTCGAGCATCTCGGGATCGTCCACCATGTCGCACTTGTTCAGGAAAACGACGATCTTCGGCACGTTCACCTGACGGGCGAGCAGCACGTGCTCGTTGGTCTGGGGCATCGGACCGTCCGTTGCGGCAACCACCAGAATCGCACCGTCCATCTGAGCGGCACCCGTTACCATGTTCTTCACATAGTCGGCGTGTCCCGGGCAGTCTACGTGCGCATAGTGGCGGTTGGCGGTCTGGTACTCCACGTGCGAGGTGTTGATCGTGATACCGCGCTCCTTCTCCTCGGGAGCGTTGTCGATCGAGTCGAACGAACGGAGTTCCGACAGACCCTTCTTGGCCAGAACGGTCGTGATAGCTGCGGTAAGGGTGGTCTTACCGTGGTCAACGTGACCGATGGTACCGATGTTCACATGCGGTTTGGAACGGTCGAATTTTTCTTTTGCCATAGTATTAAGTATTTAAAGTATTGTTAAAAATTGCCCTAAAGTTTTAAAATTCATTTCATTTTCATTCCGCAGAACGAGCGGGCGACACAAACGCTTCCTCCCCGGAGGGACGGAATGCATTCGCATCACACGCTGCTGCGTTCTGGAGCGGAAGACGAGGCTCAAACTCGCGACCCTCAGCTTGGAAGGCTGATGCTCTATCAACTGAGCTACTTCCGCAAAAACATACCGTATCAGAGTCAGCCTCCCCCGCTCCGATGCCCGACTGCCGCGCATCGTCCGGATCTTGCAACTCCGACCGGCTCTTTTTCTCGTGGGAAGTGATGGATTCGAACCACCGAAGGCGTACGCCAGCAGATTTACAGTCTGCCCCATTTGGCCACTCTGGTAACTTCCCTTATCTCTTTTTCCTCTGCCGCTGCCGAAAACCCGTCTCCGGCGTTCCCCGCTCCTTTCCGCATCATCGGCTTCGCGAGCCGATGGAGGGATTCGAACCCACGACCAGCTGATTACAAATCAGCTGCTCTGGCCAACTGAGCTACATCGGCAAATTCCTCCGTTTTGGATTGCAAAAGTAGGCATAAAAAATTTATCGGCCAAATAAATCGGGATAAATTTTTCACTTTTTCACTCTTCTCAAAGAACCCCGTCCGACTGTCCGGGAACACGGACGAAATCGGGTGCAAAGATAGGAAAAGTTTTGAATAACACAACAGTTTGCGCGAAAAATATCATCTCCGGCATCCGGGAACGCCATCCGGCAGGCGGATCGCACCCCGGGCGACCGCCCCCGGAAACCGACACCTTATAATATAGGCAGCCTCCGTCCGACGGAAAACCCTGTCCGCTCCCCGTCACAGCTCCCCGGCGGTCCCGCCCTGCCGCTCCCGGACCCGGGCGATCAGTTGCGCGGGCGTGGCCCGCAGGTAATTCTTGCAGAACCGGCTGAACTGCGTGTAATAGCGGAATCCGTATTTCTGCATCAGCGCCTTCGTGCTGCCCTCCCCGTCGCGGATATCCGCCAGAATCCGGTGCGCCTTCTGCTCCATCATCCAATGGTAAACGCTGTCATTGAAGCAGGCGGCGAACCGGCGCTTGAAGGCCGAAAGGCTCATTCCCGCCATCGCGGCCAGCTCGGCGACGCTCCGCGCCCGTTCGTGATTGTTGCTGACGAAGACGCGGAAGTTGTCCTGCGGCAGAATCATCGACTGAAAGAAACAGGCCTGCTCGGTAGGCGTGTAAAGCACCTTGATGAGCATGAACAGCTCGGCGGTCTTCATTTTGTGGTATCGCTCGCAATCGGCCATCCCGTGCACCAGGAAGAACGAGGAGAGCAACTGTTCGACCACCGGATGCAACGTGAGCACCGGCATCTGCACCGCGGGGATCGCCGTCCCGGGAAGAGGTCCTTCCCCGAAAATATCCTGCTCGCAGAACTCCATGTGGTGCAGCAACGACAGCACGACGACGCACGTTCCGCCGTCCTGCGCCGTCACCTGACAGACCGCATCGCGCTCCAGGCAGACACACTGCTTCGAGGTCACGAGGCGCGCCGGCTGTTCCGGCTGTTCCAGCATCAGCGATCCCGACAGGACGAACAGCACGTACACCTTGCCGTCGGACGGAAAACGGACGCCCTCTCCGGCATCGAACTCGATGCGGGTAAAGCGGCAATAGGAGGCGTCGCCGATGCGACGGAACGGAGCGGGAAAGGTAGGACACCTACTACAATCCGCAGTGCAACGCTCTCTCAATGCCGACTCCTCAAACTGCGGTTTGGGTTGATAATCCATAAATAAGACCGTATTGGAGATACAAAAATACAAAAAAAATCGGAACCGCCAACCCAGGCACATCCGAAAAACGCCCCGGCGACGGACGGCCCGGACAAACGAAAAACGGCCGCGGGAGTTCGCGACCGTTCGACGGGTGGACCCAGAGGGGCATGATCCCACGACCTTCGGATTATGAGTCCGCTGCTCTGACCAACTGAGCTATGGGTCCTCGGACGGGCCGGCGCACGGCCCGTTTCCGGGGGACAAAGATACGAAAACAATTCAGATTGCGCAACCGTTCCGGCCGCCGGACGGGGAAAAAGTGCGATAAAATGCCGGAAGCACTCTTCCGGAAGCGGAAAAAACGGCCGCCGGGCTTGTTTGTTGAAAATAAATTCGTACCTTTGTCCCGCTTAAGCACTAATTAAAACAAAAACAACGAAATGAAAAAGGGTATCCATCCGGAAAATTATCGTTTGGTGGCGTTCAAGGACATGTCCAACGACCACGTGTTTTTGTGTCGGTCCGCCGTTTCGACAAAAGAGACCATCGAAGTGAACGGCGAAACCTATCCCGTGTATAAGATGGAAATTTCCAACACGTCGCACCCGTTCTACACGGGCAAGATGAAGTTGGTGGACACCGCCGGTCGCGTCGATAAGTTTATGAGCCGCTACGCAAAACGCTACGATAAGAAAAACGCTGCGAAGTAAGACCTGCTCCGCAAAGCGAGGAAAACGGACTGCAAAGAATTGCGGTCCGTTTTTTTTCGTCCTTTTCGTCCGGAATCCGCTCACCGGAGAAAATTTTCCGTACACGGTATCTTTTTTATCCATATATTTGCGCCACGGGACAACCCGATCGGAATCAAACGGAAAGAGACATGAAAAAGACATTCGCAGTCCGTACGGCGACGGTTCTCGCCGCAGCGGTCCTCGCGGTCTCCTGCGGCAACGCGCAGCGGCAGCAGGTCGTCGCGGAATCCCGGCGGCAGCGCGATTCGCTGACGACGGTCATCGGCGCCAAGGATTCGCTCATCAACGCCGTCTTCGCGGACATCAACGCCATCTCGGAGAACCTCGCGCTCATCAAATCGCGCGAGAACCTGATCACCGTGGCCAGCGGAGCCGAAAACGGCCGCCGCCCCGTCGAGGAGATCAACAACGACATCGCGGCCATCGACCGCCTGCTGCGGGAGAACCGCGAAAAGATCGCCTCGCTGCAACGCTCGGCGGCGCTGCTGCGCAAGGCCGACCTGCGCATCGAAGGACTGGAGAAGATGATCGCGGAGCTGAACCGCCAGCTCGCGGAGAAGAAGACGGAGGTGGAGCAGTTGCGGGACGAACTGACCCGGATGGGCTCCGAAGTGGAGACCCTGGCGGAGACGGTCGCCGAGCGGACCGCCGAGGTGGAGGACCTGAGCGGCGAGAAGTTGGAACTGGAGAACCGCCTGCACACGGTTTACTACATCGTCGGGGCCGAAAAGGAGCTGCGCGACGCACAGATCGTCAATAAACAGGGATTCATCGGCCGGACACTCACCGTGGGCCAGCACGGCAGCATGGAGAGCTTCACGCAGGCCGATTCGCGGCTGCTGTCGGAAATTCCCGTCGGACACCGGAAGGTGACCGTCGTCTCGACCCATCCGGAAGGCTCCTACGAACTGGTGACCGACGGCAGCAAGTCGGTCGAAAAGCTCCTCATCACCGATCCGGTCCGGTTCTGGGAATCCTCGAAGGTGCTGGTCGTAAGCTACAAATAGTCCGCTGCCGTCCCGGTATTCGTCCTGCGGGGCATGCACGTCCCGCCTTCGTCTCCGCTCCTGCCGCGGCATGCCGTGACGGGGGCGGAGACGCCGTTTTCCGGAACGCATCGTCGGAACGCGTCCGGATCGCCGTCCGGATCATCGCCGGAGCCGCACTACCACCGAAGTTCCAGGACGGAACCGGCACACGGCGGGGCGCATTGCCGGAATCCGGCGTTGTCCGTTCCGATTTTTTTTGTATTTTTGCAGAAACAAAACAAAAAGCCGAAATATGGAATTCGAAGGAACCGTCTACAAAATAATGCCCGTGACGAAGGGAACCTCGGCACGCGGCGAATGGCAGCGTCAGGACGTGGTTTTCGAGATGAACGAAGGTTCGTTCACCCGCAAGATCTGCGTGACGTTCTTCAACAAGCCCGACGACGTGGCCCGGCTGCGGGAGGGCGCGGCCTACACCGTCTCCGTGAACATCGAGTCGCGCGAGTACAACGGCCGCTGGTACACCGACATCCGCGCATGGCGCATCCAGCCCAAACAGGAGACGCCCGCCGGGGCTCCGATGCCCGACATGCCGCCCATCGCCGAAGAGCCCGCCTACGCCTCCGCTCCGGCCGAGGCCGACGACCTGCCGTTCTGACGCACCGAAAAATACCGGGTCCGGTTCCCTCCCGTCCGGGAGAGGATCGGGCGGCCCGGGAAAAGCAGATGCCGCCGACGACCTGCGCCGTATTCCGTCGAGAATACCCGGCGCAGGTCGTTGCGTACCGGGAGCCGCCGTCCGAACGGCCCCGAACCGCCTCCGGTCATCCGCCAACGCTCCGGGACCGGAAAATCCTGCTTCCTGAATCCGGCCGCCCTGAACCCGGCCGCCCGTTCACGTATTCCCGACAAGCCCGGGCGACACGCACCCTCCACGGTCGCCTGCCGTCCCCCGGACACATCCCTGCTCCGCCGACCGGACTGCCGCACAGCTACCGCCCCCGGGCACAACGCTGCCGCCGAAAAACGATTCGTCCCTGCCGCACGAATGCGGCAGGGACGAATTCCTGATCTCCGGAAGATCCCGGCGCCCGGGACGTTCCGTCCGGTCCGGCATTCCGGACCCGGATCCCGGAGAACTTATTTTCCGGCTGCGGGAGCCTCGGCCCTGGCGGTCGAATCGGCGGGAGCCGGCTCTACATAGGGCGTCACATCCACCAGCTCGACCTCGAACTCCAGTGCCTCGTTGGGACCGATGTCGCGGCCCTGTCCCGTGGGACCGTAAGCCAGCTCGGCGGGAATCCAGAGCTTGATCGTACCGCCTTTGCCCACCAGCTGCATGCCTTCGGTCCAGCCGCGGATCACCCGGTTGAGCGGGAACTCGATCGGCTCGTCCTTGTCATAGCTGTCGGGGCGCTGCTTCTTGAGCATCTCCTGCTGCTCCTTGGAACGCTCCGAGAAGTGCGTCGTGTCGAACACCTTGCCCTTGCGCGTGCGGCCCGTGTAGTGCACCTTCACCACGTCGCGCGGATCCTTGGCCATCACCGAAGCGTCGCCCTCCTCGACCACCTTGTAGAGCAGACCCGACTCGGTCTTCTTCACGCCCGACTGCTTCTCGATCTTCGAGAGCCACTCCTCCGAAGCCTTGGCGTTCTGCATCGGCATCGTCACCATGAAGTAGTGCTGCAAATACTGGCCCACCTCCTTCTCGGGCATCTTGGCCGTATTGTCGAACACGTCCTGAATCGCCTGGCCGATCCAAACCACCTGGAGCGGCAGTCCGGCGTTGGCGATCGTGAAGCCGATGTCGTTGCCCAGCGCATAGGAGAGGCTGTCGCGCTCCTCCTCGGTGGCGAACATGGCCGGATCGGCCGCAGGATACTCCACCTTGGTCGTATCGCCGCCCGCACGGCGTACGCTGTCGGCCTCGGCGCGCTGCTTGGCGATGGCCTGCGCACGCTCGCCGCGCTTGGTCATGAAGTAGGTGCGCAGCGTCTCCAGCGCGTCGTCGTGCGAGAGCGAGGACTTGCCCAGCGCGGTCTCCTCGACCCCCTTGCGAATCAGTTGGGCGTCGAACGGAATGTCCTTCATCTGATAACCGAGGCTGTACCCGATATTGGCGCCCAGCGCATACGACAGCGAGTCGAATTTCGACAGGCTGCCCTTCTGCACCCCGTCCGCATTGCCGCCTCCGCAGGAGGCCAGCATCGCAGCGCCCGCGAGCGCCGCTGCAAAAAAGATTTTTTTCATCGTTTTCGAATTATTACGTTTTTACATCGAAGTTTCTCTTCGGCCGCGGCCTCCCGCATCCGTCCGGGACGGGAAGGCTCAAATTCGCACAAAGATAGTAAAATAATACTACAATGCACCCGGTCAGCGGCGTAATTTGTTGCGCCGCGACCATTCGGCGTACTTATCGACACCGACCAGCTCGATTTCGTAGAACAGCGTGGCGTTCGGCCCGATTCCCAGCGTCTTGTCGCCCTCGGCGCCGTAGGCCGCCGCCGCGGGAATCCACGCTTCGATCCGGCCGCCCCGTCCGATGAGTTTCACGCTCTCGCGCACGCCCCGGCGCAGGGAGCCCAGCGCGTCGCGCAGCGTGTCGCCCCGCTCGTAGGAGGAGTAGAGCTGTCGGCCGTCGGCCGTGCGAATCACGCAGCGCAGCGCCACGCTGTCCCGGTCGGTGGCCGGGATCCGCTCCTGGTCGCCGACCGCCGTGACCGTATAGGTCACGCCCGAACCGGTGCGGGCATACGAGCGGTTCGACTTGGCGATATCCTCCAGAAACCGCTCCTCGTATTCGCGCGCCTTCTCGGGAAGCATGTAATTGACATATCCGAGGTAGAAGGTGCGGGCCTCCTCCCCGCTCAGGCGCGTCTTCTCCCGGAAGACGTCGCGGATGCCCTCGCAGACGGCCTCCACGTTGATCGTCGAGTCCATCCGTTGCAGGTTCAGCCCCACGTTCATTCCGATCACGTAAGCCACCGAATCGGTGTCCTTCGCCAGCTTCAAGCTTCCGCCCGTCTTTTTCGAGCAGGCCCCGGCCAGCAGCAGCGCGAGGGCCGGAAAAATCCACAATCTCCTGTCCATATTCATCGAATCCGTTTTTTGCCGAACAACACGATCAGCAGCGACCCCGCGAGGGCCGCGGCCGCCGAACCCATCAGAATGGCGATTTTGCCGCGATCGACCAGCCCGGGATCGGAGAAGGCCAGCGAATCGACGAACAGCGACATCGTGAACCCGATGCCGCCCAGACACGCCACGGCCAGCAGCATGCGCCACGTCGCCCCTTCGGGCATCGCGGCAAGACCCGTGCGCACGGCGCACCAACTGGCGAGAAAAATGCCCAGCGGCTTGCCCGCCAGCAGTCCGAAAAAGACGCCCATGCCCACCGCCCCGGTCCCGGGCGCACGGTGGAAGATGTCGAAATAGGCCGCCGACTCGATCACGACGCCGGCATTGGCCAGCGCGAAGATCGGCATGACGAGGAACGTGACATAGGGCGCAAGGGCGTGCTCCAGCCGGTCGCTCATACCCACCGCCTCGGTCGAAAGGCCGCCGACACGGCGCAGGCAGGCCCGCTGGGCCTCGTCGGGAAAATCCTCCCCTGCGGTTTCTATCCCGTCGAAACACCCTTTGAGCCGGCGCATCTTCCGCACGAAATACTCGCGGCCGTAACGCGGTTCCATCGGGATCAGCAGCGCCATCGCCACGCCCGAAATGGTCGAGTGGACGCCCGAATAGTAGAACAGGCTCCAGACGGCCACGGCGGGAACGAGATAGAAGGCCATGCGTTTCTCCCCGAGCCGCTTCATCGCATAGACGCCGAGCATGATCGCCAGCGCCAGCACGAGGCAGCCCAGCCGGACCTCGCCGCCGTAAAAGAACGCGATCACCAGAATGGCCCCCAGGTCGTCGGCGACGGCCAGCGCCATGAGGAATATCTTGAGCGATACGGGAATGCGCCGTTCCAGCATCGAGAGGATGCCGACGGCGAAGGCGATGTCCGTGGCCGTCGGAATTCCCCACCCGGAAGCCGCGGGCGTGCCGTGGTTGAAGAGCGTGAAGACGACCGCCGGAGCGATCATGCCTCCCGCGGCGGCCACCACCGGAAGGATCGCCTGCCGGAACGAGGAGAGCTGTCCGCGCACCACCTCCCGCTTGATCTCCAGCCCCACGGCGAAGAAGAAGACCACCATCAGGCCGTCGTTGATGAGCTTCTCGACGTTCATCCCCCGCGGAAAGATCCAGTCGATCACCCCCGTCGGCGAATGCACCATCACCGAAAGCTCGGTCTCGAGCAGATGGCGGTAATAGATCTTCGTGGCGGGCAGGTTCGCCAGCAGCATGGCCGCCACGACGCACGCCAGCAGCACGACGCCGCCGGCCCACGGGGCGCGCATGAACGCCTTCGCGCGGAGCGTCGCCACATGCAGCGTCCTGATCCACCCGTATTTGGATATGAGCCGCATCTACTTCCCGGCTTTTTCCGCGTTCGACGCCAGCGTCAGTCCGCAGAGTTTCCAAAGGATGCGGGCGCCCGTGATGGCGTCGATCCGCTGGTCGGGCGCGGGGCACACCTCCACCACGTCGAACCCGATGATCCGGCGCCCCGAACGGGCGAGCACGGCCAGCAGCCACACGGCCTCGTTGAAGGTCAGGCCGCCCGACACGGGTGTTCCGGTGTGGGGGCAGTTCTCAAAGGTCAGGCCGTCGATGTCGAAGCTGACGTACACCTCCCGGGGCAGCGTCCCGACGATCCGCCGGCACTGGTCGTCCCACGTCTCGCCCCGGAAACGGGCCGCGGCGAGCGAGAGGTCGTCGAAGGTCGCAATGCGCTCCGACGAGGCGGCCAGCGCGGCCTCCCCCTCGCTGAAATCGCGCACCCCGACCTGGGCGATCCGCACCGCCTGCGGCACGTCGCGCAGCACGTTGAACATGATCGAGGCGTGCGAAAATTCGAACCCTTCGTAGGCGTCGCGCAGGTCGCAATGGGCGTCGATATGAAGAATGCCGAACTCGGCGTGGCGCGCCCCGAGCGCCCGGATCAGTCCGTAGGGGGTCGAATGGTCGCCGCCCACGAGGCCCACGATCCGGCCTGCGTCGAGCCAGCGCGCCGCCTGCGACTCGATATTGGCGTTCATGGCCGCGCAACCCTCGTTCACGCGGCGCACCTTGCGCACGACGTACTCGTCGTCGGGCGAACCGCCTCCCTCGAGGTGGTCGATCACCCGCGCCGCATCGGTCCGCAGCCGCTGCGACGCCTCCTGCAGCGAGTAGTCCACGTCGGCCGTGGCGATTCCCCGGCGCCATGCGCCCGGAGCCAGCGGATCGTGGAAATCGAGCTGCGTCGAGGCTTCGATGATTGCATCGGGGGCATAGGCCGCGCCGGCCCCGTAGGAAACCGTCACGTCCCACGGCGCGGAGACGAGCACCAGTTCCGCCGTCGCGGGATCGAACGGCAGCCCGAAATAGGTTCCGTTGTCCACGCCGACGCCGTCGGGATCGAATGTCTTACATTCCATATCGTTCGTTTTAATGAGCAAAGGTATAAATTTTTTATTTTTTCGCTATATTTGTTACCCCGAAAGCAAAAATATAAAACCATGAAAATCGTCGCCGACAGCGCCATTCCCTTCCTGCGGGACGTCCTGGAGCCTTTCGCCGAGGTGCGGTATCTCCCCGGTGCGGACATCTCGGCAGCCGACGTCCGCGACGCCGACGCCCTCGTGATCCGCACCCGCACGCGGTGCGGCGCCGCCCTGCTGGAAGGTTCGCGCGTGCGGATGATCGCCACGGCGACCATCGGATTCGACCACATCGACACGGCGTGGTGCGCGGCGCACGGCATCGAGGTCTCGACGGCCGCCGGCTGCAACGCCCGGGGCGTGCTGCAATGGGTGGGGGCCGTGCTCGCCGACCTCTCCCGCCGGCAGGGGTGGCAGCCCGCGCAGCGGACGCTGGGCATCGTCGGCGTGGGGCACGTCGGATCGCTCGTGCGGCGTTACGCCGAAGCGTGGGGATTCCGCGTCCTCTGCTGCGACCCGCCCCGCGAGGAGCGGGAGCGCTGCGGGTTCCTGCCGCTCGGGGAGGTGGCCCGCGAGGCCGACCTCATAACCTTCCACACGCCGCTCGACGCCACGACGCACCACCTGGCCGACGCCGCCCTGCTGGCGCGGACGAAACCCCGTGCGGTCATCATCAACTCCTCGCGCGGCGAGGTCGTGGACGGCGAAGCGCTGAAAGCGAGCGGCCGGGAATGGGTGCTCGACGTCTGGGAGCACGAGCCGCACATCGACCGGGAACTGCTCGGAAAGGCGCTGCTCGCCACGCCCCACATCGCCGGCTACTCCGAGCAGGGCAAAGCCAATGCCACGGCGCTCTCCGTCGCCGCGCTGGCGCGCCGTTTCGGCCTGCCCCTCGCGGGGTGGTATCCCCCGCAGGCGGCCGCCTCCTCTCCGCGCCCCATCGCCTGGCAGGAGCTTTGCGATACCGTCCGCGGCATCTACGACATCGGGGCCGAAAGCCGCCGCCTGAAGGCGCACCCCGAAGATTTCGAGGCCCTGCGCGACGGCTACGCCTACCGGCGCGAATATTTTTAGCCGAATTCCGCACTTTTTTCGTATTTTTGTCCGAACGATCCGCCTTCCATGTACCGGAAACTCATAAAACCCCTGCTTTTCTCGCTCACCATCGAGCGGGCCCACCGCGTCGCGCTGCTACTGCTGCGCGGCATCGGGCTGATTCCCGGGGGGCTCTGGCTGCTGCGCAAATGCTATGCGGTGAAGCATTCGGCGCTCGAACGCGAGGTTTTCGGCATCCGGTTTCCCAATCCGGTCGGGCTGGCCGCGGGATTCGACCGCAACGGCGAGGCGCTGCGTCCGCTCTCCGCACTGGGATTCGGATTCGTCGAAATCGGGACCGTGACGCCCCGTCCGCAGGCCGGAAACCCCCGCCCGCGGGTCTTCCGCCTGCCCAAAGACCGGGCCATCGTGAACCGCATCGGCATCGCCAACCGGGGTCTCGACGCCACGGTCCGCCACCTGCGCCGGGGACACGAGGGCATCCTCGTCGGCTGCAACATCGGCAAGAACACCGACACCCCGCCCGAAAACGCCCCGGCCGACTACCTCAGACTCTTCCGCAACCTCTACCAGTATGCGGACTACTTCACCGTCAATATCAGTTGCGACAACGCCTGCCACGACGAAAAGACCTACACGCGCGGGCATCTGCTGAGCATTCTCGACCCGCTGTTCGACTTCCGCCGCGGCCAGAGCGAATACCGCCCCGTGATGCTCAAGATTTCGCCCGACCTCTCGGACGAGGAGATCGACCGCGTCACCGACGTGCTCATGTCCACGCCGCTCGACGGCATCGTGGCCTCGAACGGCAGCCACGGCAGCCGGCAGGGGCTGCGCACGAGCCGCACGAGCCTCGACAAGATCGGCAGCGGCCGCCTGAGCGGCGCGCCGCTGACCCGCCGTGCCGCGGAGATCGTCCGCCGCATCCGCACCCGCTCGGGCGGCACCTACCCGATCATCGGCGCGGGCGGCCTGATGAGTCCCGACGACGTGCGGGCGATGCTCGACGCCGGAGCCGACCTCGTGCAGATCTACACCGGCTTCGTTTACGAAGGACCGGGATTCGCCGGCGACATCTGCCGGGCGCTCATCGCCGATGCGGAGCGCGCCGCGCAAGCGCAGGCGGCCGTTCCGGTTCAGAACACGGCATCGGACGCACCCGCCGGCCCGAATTCCTCCGCCGGACCGGACACCCCGTCCGGCACGGACGCCGCAGCCGGCATGACGACAGAACAACAGGCCCGCCTCCCGCAAGAGCCCGCCACCAAAGCCTGAAACTCGGAATAAATATGAAAGCGACCATTCTCACGATCGGCGACGAAATCCTCATAGGCCAGATCGTGGACACGAACTCCGTATCCATCGCCAAGCACCTCAACGCCGCGGGCATCGTCGTCCGCGAAAAAATCTCGATCGGCGACGACCGCGCGCAGATTACCGGCGCCGTGGAGCGGGCGCTCCGCATGTCGGAGGTGACGATCGTCACGGGCGGCCTGGGCCCCACGAAGGACGACATCACCAAAAAGACGCTCGCCGAACTGTTCCGCAGCGACATGCGCTACGACGAACGGGTGGCCGCGCACGTCGAGCGGATGCTCGCCGAACGCGGCATCGACTTCAACGAGCTGAACCGCTCGCAGGCGATGGTCCCCGCGTGCTGCACGGTGCTCTTCAACGCCTACGGCACAGCCCCGGGCATGTGGTTCGAACGCGACGGACACGTCGTCGTCTCGCTCCCGGGCGTTCCCTTCGAAATGGAGCACCTGATGCAGGACGAGGTGATGCCGCGTCTGAAGGCCCGTTTCGCCCTGCGGCAGATCGTCCACCGCACGATGATTACGGCCGGACTGCCCGAGTCGATGCTCGCCGAGCGGATCGCGGCGTGGGAAAGCGCCCTGCCTCCCTACCTGAAGCTGGCCTACCTGCCCAACCCCGGGGCCGTGCGGCTGCGGCTGTCGGCCTACGAAGTCGAAGGCGACGCGGCGGCCCGCGAAATCGAGCGGCAGTTCGAAGCCCTCCGCCGCATCATCCCCCGCAACGTCATCGGCTACGAGACGGCCACGATGCAGGAGCTCGTCCACGGGATCCTCACCCGGCGCGGCCTCACCCTCGCCACGGCCGAAAGCTGCACGGGCGGGACGATCGCCTCGCGGTTCACGGCCATGCCCGGCGCATCGGCCTACTTCCTCTGCGGCGTGGTGTCGTACAGCAACGAAGCGAAGACGAAACTGCTGGGCGTCGATCCCGATGCCATCGCCCGCCACGGAGCCGTCAGCGAGGAGGTCGCCCGCCAGATGGCCGAAGGAGCCCGCCGCACGGCGTCGGCCGACTATGCCGTGGCCACCACGGGCATCGCGGGCCCCGCGGGAGGCTCGGCCGAAAAGCCCGTCGGCACGGTCTGGATCGCCGTGGCCTCGCCCTCCGGAACCGTTGCGGTCCGCAGGCAGTGCGGCTCCGACCGGGGACAGATCATCGACCGCGCCTCGGCCTTCGCCATCGCGCTGCTGCGCGACTGCCTGAACGGCAATTAGCGGCCGAAAGGTCCGGACGACCCCGCGGAAAAGCGCCGCCCGGCGGGCGCCCGCCCCGCCCTGCCCGAAAAAAACGGCGGGGGCTTTTGCTATTTGCCGAAAAGATTGTATATTTGCACTCCCTTAAAAGGGTTTTAACTTAAACCATTACAACGAAAATGAAAGTTTGCGAAATCACAGGCAAGGTGGCGATCGTGGGCAACAACGTCTCGCACTCGCACCACAAGACCAAGCGCAAATTCAGTCCCAATCTGAAAACCAAGCGCTTCTGGTCGGAGCAGGAGGGCCGCTGGATCACCCTGAAGGTATCGGCCGCCGGCATGAAAACTATCAACAAGAAGGGTCTTGCAGTCGCCCTGCGCGAAGCTGCCGCCCCCAAAAGCGTGTACTAAAATCGAGTAACAAATGGCAAAGAAAGGCAACAGAGTCCAGGTCATCCTGGAGTGCACCGAGCAGAAAGAGAGCGGCGTTGCGGGAATGTCCCGTTACATCACCACCAAGAACAAGAAGAACACCCCCGACCGTCTGGAGCGCAAGAAGTACAACCCGTTCCTCAAGCGTGTCACCGTTCACCGTGAAATCAAATAGTTAGAAGAGCACTATGGCAAAGAAAGTAGTCGCAACACTGAAAACCGGCACGGGTAAGCAGTTTACCAAGTGTATCAAGATGGTCAAGTCGGAGAAGACCGGCGCCTATATGTTCAAGGAAGGCATCGTTCCCAACGACCAGGTCAAAGATTTCTTCGAGGAGAAGAAGTAAGTATTTTAAGGGTCCCGGACTCTTAAATACAAAGGGCATCCGCGCATGGATGCCCTTTGTATTTTTCCGGCGCATGCTGAATCCGGCTGCGATATTTTTACTAATTTTATCCGGAAATTGCGATCGCGATGAAGAAAAAAGTGGCTTTTGTCATCATCCGCTACGGCGCGGAGGTGAACGGCGGCGCGGAGGCGCACTGCCGCATGCTGGCCGAACGGCTCGTCCCCTACTACGACGTCGAGGTGCTGACGACGACCGTGCGGGTGTTCGGCTCGCCCGCGGAGGACTATCCCGAGGGCGTGAGCACGGACCACGGCGTGACGGTGCGGCGGTTCCGTCCGGAACCCGTCGAAGGCGACCGGCACAAGCGGATCGAGAAACGGTGCAGGACGGCCCGCCGCATCCGCCGCTACCTGGACCGGCTGCACCTGCTCGGAGCGATCTCCTCGTTCCGCCCCGAATGGCGGCTGGGCGCCGGGAAGGAGCGCCGTTACTTCGAGTCGCAGCGCGAACACACCCCCGCGATGCTGCGCTTCATCGAGGAGCACCGGGAGGAGTACGCCGCCTTCGTCTTCCTGAACTTCTACTTCAGCCAGACCGTACTGGGCTGCACGATCGCTCCGGAAAAGACCATCCTCATTCCGCTGGCCCATCCCGACCGGCGGCTCTATTGGGCCATCAACGCCCGCATGTTCACCCGCGTCCGGCATATCGCCTTCAACACGGAGGCCGAACGGAGGACCGTCCGCCGGATTTTCGGAACCTCGCTGGCCCCGAACAGCCTGCTCGGCTGCGGCATCGACGCCTCGCCCGAAGCGGAGTGGGGGGGGGTGAAGCGCCGCTACGCGCTTCCGGACGAGTACGTGCTCTATCTGGGACGCATCACCCGGCCGAAAATCCACGACCTCATCCCGCTCTTCCTGCGTTACAAGCGGCGCTACGGCGGCCGCACGAAACTCGTGCTGACGGGCGGCGCGGACCCGGAGCTCGCCGACGAGATCGCCTCCTCTCCGGAGATCGTCGCGACGGGATTCGTCAGCGACGCCGAGAAGGCGGCGATCGTCCGCCACGCGACGGTGATGGTGAACCCTTCGCACCTCGAAAGCCTCTCGCTGCTGATGCTCGAGGCGATGGCCAGCCGTGTGCCGGTCCTCGTGAACGGACGGAGCGAGGTGATGGCGGACCACTGCCGCCGAAGCGGCGCGGCCCTCGCCTACCGCGGCGGCCGCGATTTCCTCCGCAAACTCCGCCGGCTGCTCTCCTCGCCGCAGCTACGGCGCGAACTGGGCGAGAAAGGCCCCGCCTACGTCCGCGAGCAGTACGGCTGGGAGGTCATCATCCCGAAACTGCGCCGTCTGATCGACTCGCTCTGACCCTCCGCCCGGAAAACGGCGCGGCGGCATTTCTGAACGGCTCCGAACCCGGACCGGGCCCGGACCAAAGCCGGAAATCCCGGGTAACCGCCGGAAGCCCCCGATCGACCGCTCCCGCCGCGGCCGGTCCGCAACGAGGGGGGGGCCACTGCAACCGTCCGCCGTCTTCGGGAATCCGTTTTCTCCGGAAAAAAGGAAACTCCGGATTCGGGATTTTCCGAATCCGGAGCCTTCAGCTCTTCGCAAACCGCCGGAGCGGGGCGCCCGCCACCGGCCCCGCGCCCGGCCTCACGCGTCAGAACGCGTGCACGGCGCGCACGAGGAATTTGTTGTACTTGGGAATCTCCACCACGTAGGGCGGCTCGATATTCATGTGCGAGGTGTAGGCGCTCTTCTCGTCGAGCTCGGTCGAGGAGAAGTAGTACACCAGCCGGTCCATACGCTTGCCGCCGGCCTCCTGCAAAGCTCCGTTGAACGCCTTGTGGGCACGGCGGTTGTTCACCGCCCGCGAGCCGCCGTTGTAGTTGTGTCCGATGTTGAGCAGTTCGTCGATGGCAGGCAGATACCACCCCTCGCCCTTCTCGCGGCACCACTTGAAGGCCGGGAAATCGTCCCACGACAGACCGTTCGCCGCGATGTACTCTTCGACGATCTTCATGTTCTCCCGGCCGTCGGAACGGTTCGTCGTCCCCACCGTCCGCAGGTCGGGCTTGCGGAATCCGCTCCAGGGGAGGTAAATCTGGTCCAGCGAGACGACCAGCCCGTGCCGCCCGTCTTCCGAAAGGCAGCAGACGATGCCCCGCACGCCGTTCCGGTCGTACAGCTCGCCGATCTCGTAGCGCTTGACGACATACTCCTCGCCGCCGCGGGTCTCCGTACCCTCCGCCGGTTCGGCCGGCGTCAGTTCCGCCGCAGGGACGCTTTCGGCATAATACTCCGTCTCGCCGTTGGCATAGCGGATGTAGGCGATCTGTTTCACGGGCAGCACGTAGGTCGGACCTGCGGGATACGAAAATTTCTTATAGCGGACCGCATCGGTCGTGATTTCGACCACCTTGGCCTCGATCCGCGAAGCGTCGGTCTTGACGATCAGATCCTGCGCAGCGGCCGTCAGCACGCCGCAAAACGCTGCGAGCAGCAGCAAGAGTGTTTTTTTCATCTTCAATTCGAATAAGTCTGAAACCGTAAAAAAACCGGACGCACCCGTGCTCCGGACGTTCCCGGGCTCCCGGGAACCGATTTATATACCACAAATGTAACGTTTTTTTTGAAACTTTCTTGCTATCTTTGCGGTATATATCACAAGTATGGGATTTTTCGATATTTTCCGCAAAAAACAGGATACGCCGCCCTCCGAAGAACAGGTGCGGCAGCAGCGGCAGGAGCTCGACGCCGGGCTGGAGAAGACCAAGACGGGGCTCTTCTCGAAACTCGCCCGGGCCGTGGCGGGCCGCTCGACCGTCGATGCCGCGGTGCTGGACGACCTCGAGGAGGTGCTCATCTCGTCGGACGTGGGCGTGGAGACGACCGTGAAGATCATCCGCCGCATCGAGGAGCGCGCGGCGCGCGACAAATACATGAACGCTTCGGAGTTGCAGTCGATCCTGCGCGAGGAGGTCGCGGCGCTCATGGAGGAGGCGCACGGCTCGTCCGGCCACTTCGGACTCGACGCCACGGAGGGCACGCCCTACGTGGTGATGGTCGTGGGCGTGAACGGCGCGGGCAAGACCACCACGATCGGCAAGCTCGCCGCGCAGCTCACCAAGGCGGGCCGCAAGGTCTGGATCGGCGCCGCCGACACCTTCCGCGCCGCGGCCATCGACCAGTTGCAGGTGTGGGCCGACCGCGCCGGAGCGACGATGATCCGCCAGCAGATGGGGTCCGACCCCGCATCGGTGGCGTTCGACACGCTCTCCTCGGCCAAGGCCAACGGCGCCGACGTGGTGCTCATCGACACGGCGGGCCGCCTGCACAACAAAGTGAACCTGATGAACGAGCTGACGAAGATCCGCAACGTCATGGCGAAGGTGATCCCCGGAGCGCCGCACGAGGTGATGCTCGTGCTGGACGGCTCCACGGGACAGAACGCCTTCGAGCAGGCGCGTCAGTTCACGCAGGCCACGCAGGTCACCTCGCTCACGATCACCAAGCTCGACGGCACGGCCAAAGGCGGCGTCGTGATCGGCATCAGCGACCAGTTCCGCATCCCGGTCCGCTACATCGGCATCGGCGAGGGAATCGACCAGCTACGGATCTTCGACCGCCGCGAATTCGTCAATGCACTCTTCGGCGATGCGGAAAATTAACGTCATCACGCTCGGCTGTTCGAAGAACACCGTGGATTCGGAGCATCTCATGGCGCGCCTCGCCGCGGCGGGCTACTCCGTCGTGCACGACAGCGACCGCACCGACGCCAAGACGGTGGTCATCAACACCTGCGGCTTCATCGGCGACGCCAAGCAGGAGTCGATCGACATGATCCTGCGCGCGGCGGCGGCCAAGCAGGCCGGGCGCATCGAACGGCTCTTCGTCGTGGGCTGCCTCTCGGAGCGCTACGCCGACGAGCTGCGGCAGGAGATTCCCGAGGTGGACGAATATTTCGGGGCCCGCACGTGGGACGGCATCGTGCGGGCGCTGGGCGCCGCCGGGGATCCGGAACTGGCCACCGAACGCCGCCTGACGACCCCGAAGCATTACGCCTACCTGAAGATCGCCGAAGGCTGCAACTGGAAGTGCGGCTACTGCGCCATCCCCCTCATCCGCGGCGAACACCGTTCCGTGCCGATGGAGGAGCTGGAGGAGGAGGCCCGCAAACTCGCGGCGCAGGGGGTCCGCGAACTCATGGTCATCGCCCAGGACACGACCTACTACGGAATAGACCTCTACGGACGGCGCGCGCTCGGTGAACTGCTGCAACGGCTTTGCCGCATCGACGGCATCGAGTGGATACGCCTCCACTACGCCTACCCCGCGGCATTCCCCGCCGACGTGATTGACACGATGGCTTCGGAGCCGAAAATCTGCAAATACCTCGACATCCCGTTCCAGCACATCTCCGACGCGCAGCTCCGGTCGATGCGGCGGCGCCACACGAAGGCCGAGGCGATGGAGCTGATCCGCCGCCTGCGGGAGGCGGTCCCCGACCTCGCGCTGCGCACGACGCTGCTCGTGGGCTACCCCGGCGAGACGGAGGACGACTTCGCCCAACTGCTCGATTTCGTCCGCGAGGTGCGCTTCGAACGTCTCGGCGTCTTCGCCTACTCGGAGGAGGAGGGGACCTATTCGGCCCGGGAACTGCGCGACGACGTGCCCGAAGCCGTGAAACAGGAGCGCGTCGAACGCGTCATGGCCTTGCAGAACGGGATTTCGCTCGAGAACAACCGCCGCCGCGTCGGCCGGACCGAACGCGTCATCATCGACTCGCGGCAGGGCGACTTCTACGTGGGCCGCACGCAGTACGACTCGCCCGAGGTGGACCAGGAGATCCTCATCCCGGCAGCGGACCGGCGGCTCCTGCGCGGCCGGTTCTACGACGTGCGGATCACCTCGGCGGCCGACTACGATCTCTACGGCGAAACAAGCCGGTAAGCCATTCCCCGCGGTCGCAGGCCGGAGACGCCGCATCCGAAGCCCGGCGACGAAGCCGGCGGAGACGTCCGAAACCGGAGGGATTGCGGAACGTAAAATAATATTTGCGTTTTTCCGTTTTTGTTCGTACCTTTGAAATGTAAAAAGGATTCTTTCCGCACTCCGATGGCTGACAAAGGCGTGATCTCAAATATCGAAGGCCGCGTGCGGCAGCTCATGGACGACCACCGGCGGGTGTCGGAGTTGTGTGCGTCGCTGACGGCGCAGCGGGACGCGCTGCGGGCCGAGAAGCGCTCGCTCGAAGAGCGGGTCCGGGAATTGGACGCCGAACTGGCGCGGATGCAACTGGCCGAAGGGCTTGCGGGAGGATCCCGAAACCGGGAGAAGGCACGGGCACGCGTAAACCGTCTTATGCGGGAGGTGGACAAGTGCATCGCGCTGGCGGAACAGCCGTTCGACGCATCGTCGGCCCCGGAGACGCGGACGGCCGAATAGGCGCACGGAGGAAGGCAGAAAAACGAAACGGACGAAAAAATGGCGAAGCAGGCGATCACTCTCAAGATAGCGGGAAAGAGCTATCCGTTCCAGATCGAGAGCGGGAAAGAGGAGATGTACCGGCTGGCCGAACGGGAGGTGAACCAATACCTCGCACTGATAAAACAACAGAATATCCGCAACTGGACCGACCAGGATTACCTGTCGATGGCCGCATTGAAATTCGCCATCGCGAACGTCGGGATGAGGCAGAGCCGCGAGTTGGACAACGAAGACCTCCGGCGGCTCGAGGCGGTCGGGGCCGAAATCGACGCCTACCTCAACGACCCGACACGGTAAGCGCCCCGGCCCTCCTCCGCAGCGAAAAGCGGAAAGGCGGAAAAGAAGGAAGAGACGAAGGTTCTTTTACATATAATAAAAGGAATAATCTACCCGCATAGATTCCTTAAAGCTTTGCGAAACTGAACACTTTTTATATTGGGGTAACTCGCGGCGCTTCAAAATCAGGCCTTACCACCCTTCGGGGGAGTGCGCTGCGGCGCACCGTTGGAAGATTGCGATTGTCGGAGCCCCCACACATGACAATCTTGCAGATTCGTCAAACAAGAATAAGGAATCCTATGCGGTTTTTTTATGACCATGAATAAACCCTATTAATAACAAAAAACACGCAAAGACCAAATGGATATCATTTTGACAGCCTGCATCTCTGCCGTGGTCTCCGTCGCAATCTACGCGGTCGTAACGAACCTCGTGGTCAAGACGTCGATCCGCAAGCGCCGGGAGACCGCCATCAAGGAGGCCGAGGCCGAAGGCGAGATGATCAAGAAGGAGCGCATCCTGCAGGCGAAAGAGAAGTTCATACAGCTCAAGAGCGAGTACGACCGCCAGGTCAATGAACGCAACCAGAAGATCGCCCAGAGCGAACAGCGGGCCAAGCAGATCGAACAGAACCTGCAAAACAAGGAACGCGACCTGGAGAACCGGCTCCGCGAGAACGAGCGGCTGAAGGAGCAGATGCAGAACCAGTTGCAGATCCTCGAACACAAGAAGGAGGAGATCGACCAGATGAAACGCGAACAGAACGTGCGTCTGGAGCAGATTTCGGGCATGAGTTCGGAAGACGCCAAGAACATCCTCGTCGAGAACATGAAGGCCGAGGCCAAGACCGAAGCCGCCGCCTACATCAACGAGACGATCGAAGAGGCGAAGATGACCGCCACGAAGGAGGCCAAACGGATCATCGTGGCGTCGATCCAGCGCGTAGCCACGGAGACGGCCATCGAGAACGCCGTGACGGTCTTCAACATCGAGAGCGACGAAGTCAAGGGCCGCATCATCGGCCGCGAAGGCCGCAACATCCGCGCCCTCGAGGCCGCCACGGGCATCGAGATCATCGTGGACGACACCCCCGAGGCGATCATCCTCTCGGGCTTCGATCCCGTGCGCCGCGAAATCGCCCGGCTGGCCCTGCACCAGCTCGTGACCGACGGCCGCATCCATCCCGCACGCATCGAGGAGGTGGTGTCGAAGGTCCAGAAACAGATCGAGGAGGAGATCGTCGAGGTCGGCAAACGCACGGCGATCGACTTGGGCATCCACGGCCTGCACCCCGAACTGATCCGCATGATCGGAAAGATGAAATACCGCTCCTCCTACGGCCAGAACCTTCTGCAACACGCCCGGGAGACGGCGAACCTCGCAGGCATCATGGCCGCCGAGCTGGGCCTCAACCCCAAGATCGCCCGCCGTGCGGGACTGCTGCACGACATCGGCAAGGTGCCCGACGACGAACCGGAACTGCCGCACGCAATCATCGGCATGAAGCTGGCCGAGAAGTACAAGGAGAAGCCCGAGGTCTGCAACGCCATCGGCGCGCACCACGACGAGGTGGAGATGACCTCGCTCATCGCCCCGATCATCCAGGTCTGCGACGCCATCTCGGGAGCGCGCCCCGGAGCACGCCGCGAAGTGGTGGAGAGCTACATCAAGCGTCTGAAGGAGATGGAGGACATCGCCCTCTCGTATCCCGGCGTGCTGAAGACCTACGCCATCCAGGCCGGCCGCGAACTGCGCGTGATCGTCGGCGCGGACAAGCTCTCGGATCAGGAGTCGGAGGGGCTGTCGCACGACATCGCCAAGAAGATCCAGGACGAAATGACCTACCCGGGACAGGTGAAGATCACCGTGATCCGCGAAACCCGGGCCGTAGCCTACGCGAAATAGCACCGAAGAACCGGAAACGGCCGGACGATCCGGCTCCGCGGCAATGCGGTGTCCCGATCCCTCCTTTTTCCAAAGGAGGGATTTTTATTTCCGGGCATTCGCAGCGGCGGCCTCGCAACGAGCGGCCGCCGGAAGATCTTTCCGTATAGGGCCGCACAGGCGGAGCCACTCCGGCCGCACAGCCACTCCCGGCCGGGAAAAGTGCGAAAGTGCGTCGGACGGAATCGGCCCACAAGGAGCGTCTTGCCGGAAATCCCCGGAGGAATCACATCACGGAGAATATACCGAAACGTATGTTTCGGAAAAATTTCGCAGAGCCTCCGACGGATACGTTCCGGGCAGGGACGCGTGCGTCGGGCAAGGACGCCCCGGGGAAACCGGTCGGCGTGCGAACCGACGACACTGCACCGGTCCGTTTTCCCCGTTCTCCGATGCCCGAAACCGCTCCGTTCAGAACAGAGCCGAGAGCTGCTGCCAGATGGTCGCCGTAAAGAAAACCCCGAGTGCCGTGCACACGGCCAGCAGCAGCAGGTTCATCACCCGCAGATCGGGTTTCGTATCGCTGCGGAAATTGACGTCGATATACTCCTTGAAAAAGAGGTAGAGCGCCGGAACCAGCGCGCCGGAGAGGAGCAGGTCCTCGGGAATGCCGAAAAAGTAGATCTTCGGAAACCCCACCAGCGCCCAATGGCAGAGGAAGAGTATCACGAAGAGATTCACCCGCTTCGGGAAGGCGAGCAGCAGGCCGATCGTGAACACCGCCACCGAACAGGGCATGACGGGCGAGGTCATCATCGGAAACTCCAGCCCCCGGAGCAGCGAGAGGAGCGGATAGACGAAGGGCATGGCCAGGAGGACGAACGCGAAGCGGTCGTGCCGCCGCGTCCGCTCGAAGGAGGTGTACCCCACCGCCGCGTCGTAGATCCAGACGGCGGCCATCACGCCCCAGAACAGCGCCATCACGCCGTTGTAGGCCCGCGCGTCGCAGGCGACGAGGTAGTACGCCACGGCGATCCAGGCGTTCAGCAGCGCCAGATAGAGTTTCATCGCCACCTTCGTTCCCGGCGTCGGCCGCCGGTAGAGCCGCCGCGTAAGCAACGCCCCTGCCGCAATCAGCAGCGCCTGCACGGGCCACGTCACGCGGTTGTAGTCCGCGATCGTCTGCCAGAAAACCTCGCTCGTCATTTCGAAACTCGCTTTTTGGCGCGCGTCAGCGAATGCGCGCGCTTGTTGAACAGGAAAATCGGCGCCGCGGCCCCCGCCGCGAGCATGAAGATCACGCTGAAGGTCACGAACCCGTTGCGGACGATGGCCTGCATGTACTCCGACCCCAGCACGGGATCGTCGAGATGTTGCATGAACATGATCATCGAAAAGATCGTCTTGTAGGCGTACATGCCGGGAATCATCGGCAGCAGCGCCGGAATGAACAGGACCGTCATCGGGCAGCGGATGCGGCCGCCCAGCAGCAGGCTGCCCACGCCGATCGTCACCGAGGCGCACAACGATGCCGAAGCGATGTCCACGCCCCACTGCATCAGCGCGAAACGCAGGGCGTGCCCGACGGCGGCCAGCAGGGCGATGACCGGGAAGGCCCGCATCGGCGGGTCGGAAATCGCCCCGAAACCGATGGCGGCCACGGCGGCGAACAGTCCGTCGGAGAGCATGTCGAACGCGATCATAGCAGAGCGGATTTTACGATCATCAGCGTCCCGGAGAGACCGACGGCGATGCAGACGATGAGCATCAGCGCCGACGTGAGGCGGGCGATGCCGTTCAGGATGTGCCCCTCGACAATGTCGATCACGCCGTTGATGAGCGGCACGCCGGGAATGAGGAACAGGACGCTCGTGGCGATGGCGACGTCCGACGTGGTGTCGAACGTGAGCGCCACCGAAGCGTACATCGAGGCGACGAACGCCGAGGCGATGAAGATCACGTAGTGGTTGAAGCCGCGCGCCTGCATTCCCTGCTTGAGGAAAAAGCCGATGAGCGTCGCCGTGAAGACGATGCTCACGGCGAACCAGTCGCCGCCGAACAGCCGGCAGAACGATGCGTTGGCCAGCCCGACGAGTACGAGCGTGAAGATCGGATCGAGGCGCGGCCGGGCGACGATCTCCCGGTAGCGGCGTTCGATCTCCCCGAGCGGCAGGCGCTCGTCGTAGGCCTCCCAGCTCAGGGCGCTCAGCTCGGCGTTGAGCTCGAAACTGATCGGCAGCGGCGGAATGTCCGCGGCCTCGGTGCACACCTCGCCGCTCTCGTCGTCCACCACCGAAAAATTCACGACCTTCTGGAATGCAGAGACGATCACCCGCACTCCGAGCGCCTCGCCCAGCCGCTTGGTGTTGCGCACCACGCGCGAGGTATGCACGCCCGACCCCATGAGACGGGTGGCGTACTCCGCGACGAACCGTGCGATCGCCTTCAGTTCGGCTTGCGTCTTCATCTTCTCCGTGCCCGATTTTCGGCAAAAGTACGAAAAATTTGCATATCTTCGTTCCATGAAAGAAATCGACCCCAGCCTCGAGGCCTACGTCGAGGCCGAAATCATCCCCCGCTACGCGCATTTCGACCGCGCGCACTCCACGGACCACGTCCGCTCGGTCATCGACCGGAGCCTCGCGCTGGCCCGCCGCTACGACGTGGAGCCCGACATGGTCTATGTCATAGCCGCCTACCACGACACGGGGCTCGCCTTCGGCCGCGAACGCCACCACATCGACGCCGGACGCATCCTGGCCGAAGACGCCGAACTGCGCCGCCGCTTCGACAGCGAGCGGATCGCGACGATGCGCGAGGCTGTCGAGGACCACCGCGCCTCGTCCGGGCACGCGCCCCGTTCGATCTACGGCCGCATCGTCGCCGAAGCCGACCGCTGCATCGACACGCAAACGATTCTCCGCCGCACGGTGCAGTACGGGCTGGCGCACTGCCCGGCGCTGACGCGCGAGGAGCACTTCACCCGCTGCCGGGAACACCTCCAGCGCAAATACGCCGAAGGAGGCTACCTCCGCCTCTGGCTGCCCGAATCGGACAATGCCCGGCGGCTCGCGGAGCTGCGGGAGGCGATCCGCGACGGGGAACGGCTGCGCCGCCTCTTCGACGCAATCTTCGACGCCGAGACATCCGGCCCCGCAGGCGGAACCCCCGACCGGACCGAAGCCGGAGAGGCGGCGGAGGCACGGTAGGCCTCCGCAACCGACGGCCCGGATACGAAAAATCCGGCGAAGGATCGCTTCGCGGCACCGCCGCCCGCCGTCCTTCGCCGGAAAGCCGGACCGACCGGACATCCACGAATCACGAGGACGCCGCGCCGGTCCCGAAACCGTCACTCCACCCCGTGGGGGAAATACTTCATGTACTGCACGCGCTGGTAATGGTCGCCCTCGGCCGACCCGTAGTCCATCCGCCCGCGGAACTCGTCGAGCGAGGCGAAGCCCTGACGACCGGCCCACTCGTCGATGAAACGGCCGATCCGCGAAATCGCCTCGTAGCCGTAACGGTGGATCGCCGTGCAGACCTGCACCGCCGAAGCACCGCACAGCAACGCCTTCACGGCAGCCTCGCCGTCGTGCACGCCCGTCGAAACGGCCACGTCGAGCTGCGGCAGCGCATGGGAGCACAACGCCGTGCTGCGCAGCACGTTGCGCAGCTCCGACGGTTCGCTGAACGGATCGCCCGCGACGAAACACATCTTCTCCACGTCGATATCCGGCTCGAAGAAGCGGTTGTAGAGCACCACGCCGCGCGCTCCGCGGGCCAGCAGCGCATCGCCCACCGACAGCACGTTCGTCAGACGCATCGGCAACTTGACCGACACGGGGACCGTCACCGCCGCAGCGACCTTCCGCACGATGTCGGCATAGGCCTGTTCGAGCTCCTGCGCCCCCGCATGGCGGTCGGTAGGCAGCAGGAAGACATTCAGTTCCAGCGCCGCGGCGCCCGCAGCCTGCATGGCCTCGGCGTATTCGATCCACGCGTCGCCCGCGCCGATGCAGTTGATGCTGGCGATCGCCGGGACGCCCGTCGCGGCCGCGCCCTGCACGAGTTGCAGGAACTCGCCCTTGTAGGCGTCGCCGAGGTAACGTTCGAGGTACTCGCCGGCATCGCCGTAGCCCTCCATCCTGTCCAGCGAGGCCGCCTCGCGGAGAATCTGCTCTTCGAAGATCGACTTCAGCACCACGGCGCCCGCGCCCTCACGGACGCACCGCTCGATGTTCTGTACGCTGGCCGTATAGGGCGAGCTGCTGACGATGACGGGACTCGCAAGTTCGAGTCCGAGGTATTTCGCTTTCATGAAACTATTCCGGTATAGGTTATCCATTTTTTTCTCTCCGGCGCGGCTCCGTTACACGAACGGGAGCTTCACCACCTCGGCCTTCACGCACTTCTCGCGGATCATCACGGCGATCTGCGTGCCGGGTTTGGCATAGGCCGTCTGCACGTAGCCCAGCGCCACGCCCTGTTTCAGGCAGGGGGACATCGTGCCCGAGGTCACGCGGCCGATCTCCGTACCGTCCGGCGCGGCGATCGGGTAGCCGTGACGCGGAATGCCGCGCTCGACCATCTTCAGTCCCACGAGCCGGCGCACGGGGCCTTCGGCCTTCTGGCGCTCCATCAGCGCACGGTCGATGAACTCCTTGCCCTCGGCGAACTTGGTGATCCACCCCAGCCCGGCCTCGATCGGCGACGTCGTGTCGTCGATGTCGTTGCCGTAGAGGCAGAAACCCTTCTCCAGCCGCAGCGTGTCGCGCGCTCCGAGGCCGATATTTTGCAGGCCGTACTCCCCGCCGACCTTCCACAGCGCCTCCCACAGCCTGTCGCCGTCTTCGTTGGCCGCATAGATCTCGCAGCCGCCCGCGCCCGTGTAGCCCGTGATCGAAAGGATGGCGTCGCACCCGGCCACCCGCATCTTCCGGAAGGTGTAATACTCCATCTCCTCCACCGGCTCGTCGCACATCCGCTGCACGATCTTCATCGCCAGCGGTCCCTGTACGGCGAGCTGGCAGATCTCGTCCGACGCGTTGTAAAGCTCCTTGCCCGGGCCGGCCTCCATGCCCATCTTCGCCCCTTCGGCGCAGATATGCGCCCAGTCCTTCCCGATATTGGCGGCGTTCACGCAGAGCATGTAGGTCCGCTCGTCGATGCGGTAAACCAGAATATCGTCCACGATGCCGCCGCGGCCGTTGGGCATGCACGAATACTGCACCTTCCCGTCGTAGAGCTTCGCCACGTCGTTGGTGGTGATCCGCTGCAACAGGTCGAGCGCCCGGGGTCCCTTGACCCAGATTTCGCCCATGTGGCTCACGTCGAAGACGCCGGCCTTCCCGCGGACGGCCATGTGTTCGTCGTTGATGCCCGTGAATTCGATCGGCATATTGTATCCCGCGAATTCGGCCATCCTGGCTCCCGCGGCGATATGGTACTTGGTGAATACGGTGGTTTTCATAGCAGTTATGCGGTTTTCGGTTTCGGTTTCCCTTTTTCGCCACGCGCTACTCGCGGCGCTTCACGCCCAGCCGGGGACAGCGACGGAACTCCTTCTCGCGGTCGAACAGATAGCGGTACGTGGTGTGCATCTTGTGCTTCGTGGCGCAGACGTAGGTCTCAATCATGCGGTTCATCACCGGATTGAAGTCGCCGATCCACGCCAGCTCCATCGACTTGTACTGGTTTTTGGTCATCTCGAGGAACTCGTAGTACTTGACCATGATGGCCGACTCGACGCCCTTGCCGTGGAACTCGGGCGCGATGCCGAAGATGATGCCGAAGATGCGGTCGCACGAGCGGCGCACCTTCAGGTCCCACATCAGGCGCAGCTTCTGCCAAAGGCCGAATTTGCCGTTGAACTTGCCGATCAGGCGGTTCAGGTCCGGCACGGTGATGAAGAACCCGATCGGCTCCTCGTTGAAATAGGCGAAGAAGATGATCCGCGGGTCGATGATCGGCTTCATCTCGCGCACCATCTCCAGCGCCTCCTCGCGCGTCATGGGTTTCACGCCCGAGAAGAGCGCCCACGCCTTGTTGTAGATGACGCGGAAGTTCTCGGCGGCCTCCTCGAGGTTGTTCATGTCGATGTTCTCGACGTGGTAGCTCGCATCGAGCCGCCCGGCGCGGGCGAAGATCGACTTGTTGGCCTCCGAGGCGTTCACCCGCCAGATATAGCTGTTCTGGTTGAAGTAGTTCCGGAACCCGTAACCTTCGAACAGCTCCTTGTAGTAGGGCGGGTTGTAGGGGTTCTTGTAGAGGGGCTGGAATTCGTACCCCTCGACCAGCAGGCCCCACCAGTCGCGCCGCTGCCCGAAGTTGATCGGGCCGTCCATCGCCTCCATGCCGCGGCTGGCGAGCCACATGCGCGCGGCGTCGAAGAGCAGATCGGCCGCCTGCCGGTCGTCGATCGACTCGAAGAAGCCGCAGCCGCCCGTGGGCTGCTCTTCGAGGGCCGCCTTCTCGCGGTTGTAGAAAGCCGCGATGCGGCCCACGACCTCGCCGCGGCCGTCGCGCGCCACCCAGCGGATCGCCTCGCCGTCGGCGAACAGCTCGTTGCGCGCCGGGTCGAAGACCTCCTCGACGTCCTGATCCAGCGGGCAGACCCAGTTGCGGTTACCTTTGTATATCCGTTTGGGCAGGTCGAGCCACTCGCGCACCAGCGCCGGCGTCGTGACCTCCTGCAAGACGTATTTCTCCTTATTCATCGACTGTGTTTTTGTCTTTTCCGATTTCAAAGGTAAGAATTTTTTCCTTATTTTTGTTCACGGATCAAACTATTGTCGAAACGATGAACGAAACGATCGAAGGGTACATGCCCGACGGCGGCCGGCTCCCCTACCGGTTCATGAAATACCGGATTCACAAAATCCTGCTCGTGTGCTGCAGCTACGACGGCTACATCCTCGAGGAGGACGGGCACATCGAATCGCAGATCAACCAGGAGTATATCGACCTGAACCTCTCGAATCCCCCCTCGTTCACACGCGTCAGCTCGACGGCCGAAGCGCTCGAGGCGCTCGCCGGCGACGATTCGTTCGACTTCATCCTCACCATGTACAACGTGGGCGAGCCCGACGTCTTCGCCTTCGCCCGCATCGTCAAGGAGCGCCATCGGAATATCCCCGTGGCGCTGCTGACCTCCTTTTCGAAGGACATCTACCGCCGGATAGAGGAGCAGGACCGCTCGGGACTGGACTACATCTTCTGCTGGCACGGCAACACGGAGCTCATCATCGCCATCATCAAGCTCGTCGAGGACAAGATGAACGCCGCCGAGGACATCGGCGAAGGAGGCGTGCAGGCCATCCTGCTCGTCGAGGACTCGATCCGCTTCTACTCGACCTACCTGCCCGAGCTCTACAAACTCATCCTGCTGCAAAACACCGAGTTCCTCAAGGACGCCTTCAATGAGCAGCAGCAGATCCTCCGCAAGCGCGCCCGGCCCAAGATCCTGCTGGCCCGCTGCTACGAGGAGGCCGCGGAGCTGTACGAACGCTACAAGAAGAACCTGCTGGGCGTCATCTCCGACGTGGGGTTCGTCCTGCACCGCGACGATCCGCCCGAGAGCGAGAAGCTCGACGCCGGCATCGACCTCTGCCGCCGCATCCGCGAGGACAACCCGCTGATGCCCGTGCTGCTGCAATCCTCCCAGACGGCCTTCGGCGAGCAGGCCGCGGCACTCGGGGCGGGGTTCGTCGCCAAGAACTCCAAGACGCTCCTCTCGCAGTTGCACGACTTCATCGACCGCGAGTTCGCCTTCGGCGACTTCGTATTCGAGGACCCCGAGACGGGCGCCGAGATCGGCCGTGCCCGGGACCTCACGCAGATGCAGGAGATGATCGCCACGATTCCCGACGGGGCGTTCGAATACCACACCTCGCAGAACCACCTTTCGAAGTGGCTCTACTCGCGGGGACTCTTTCCCCTGGCGGCCTCCATCCGCCGGTACAACAAGAGCCATTTCGCCACGGTCGCCGAACACCGCCGCGTGCTGGTGAACCTCATCAGCGACTACCGCCGTCTGCTGGGCCAGGGCGTCGTGGCGCGCTTCGACCCTGCGACATACAGCGACGCCGTGGCCTTCGCACGCATCGGCGAGGGCTCGCTCGGCGGCAAGGCCCGCGGGCTGGCCTTCATGAACTCCATGCTCATCAAGCACCGCCAGTACGACATGCACGAGGGGGTGCGCATCATGATTCCCCGCTCGGTGGTGATCGCCACGGAGTACTTCGACGAGTTCATCCGCCTCAACGGGCTGAAATACATCATCTCGCAGGAGTTCTCGGACGAGGAGATCCTCTCGGAGTTCGTCTCCTCGTACGTCCCGCCGCGGCTGCAACAGGAGCTCAAGGCCTACATCCGCACGGTCCGCACGCCGCTGGCCGTGCGCTCGTCGTCGAAACTCGAAGACTCGCACTACCAGCCCTTCGCCGGCATCTACTCGACCTACATGATCCCCTACACGGACAACGAGGACCAGATGCTGCGCCTGCTGCTGCGCGCCGTCAAGAGCGTCTACGCCTCGGTCTACTTCGCCGCCTCGCGGGCCTACATCCAGTCCTCGCAGAATCTCATCTCGGAGGAGAAGATGGCCGTCATCATCCAGGAAGTGTGCGGCACGGAGCAGGACGGACTCTTCTTCCCCACCTGCTCGGGCGTGGCCCGTTCGATCAACTACTACCCCATCGGCGACGAACGGCCCGAAGACGGCGTCTGCAACGTGGCGATGGGGCTGGGCAAACTCGTCGTGGACGGAGGACGCACGCTGCGCTTCTCGCCCCGCTACCCGCAGAAGGTGCTCCAGACCTCGACCCCCGAGCTGGCGCTGCGCGACACGCAGAACGAGGTGCTGGCCCTGAGCCTCCGCCCCGAGGAGTTCCGCACGTCGATCGACGACGCCGTGAACCTGCGCCGCCTGAGCCTCCAGCAGATCGCGCCGCTGCGCAACGCGCGCTTCGTCTGCTCGGTCTGGGACCGCGAGAACGAACGCATCTCGGACAGCCCCTTCGACCGGGGCCGCAAAGTCATCACGTTCAACAACATATTGAAGTACAACACCTTCCCTCTGGCCGAAATCGTCTCGGACATCCTGCGCATGGGCGCCGAGGAGATGCGATGCCCCGTGGAGGTGGAGTTCGCCGTGAACATGGACGTCGCGCCGGGTCAGCAGCGGATATTCAACCTGCTGCAAATCCGCCCGATCATCGACAACCAGGACAACCGCCCGATCGACTGGAGCGCGGAGGACCCCGCGCGGGCGCTCGTCTATGGCGAGCAGGCCCTCGGCATCGGCCGCATGACCGACATCGCCGACATCGTCTATGTGAAGTCCGGGGCCTTCGACTCGCTCTCGACCGAACGGATCGCCGACGAGCTGCTCGCGCTCAACACCCGGATGCGCGACGAAAGTCGCTCCTACGTGCTCGTGGGGCCGGGCCGCTGGGGCTCCTCGGACCCGTTCCTCGGGGTTCCGGTCAAGTGGACGCACATTTCGGAGGCGAAGGTGATCGTCGAATGCGGCCTCGAACGCTTCGAGGTCGAGCCTTCGCAGGGCACGCACTTCTTCCAGAACGTCACCTCGCTCGGCGTGGGGTATCTGACGATCAACCCCTTCCGCGGCGAAGGCATCTTCCGCGAGGAGCTGCTCGACGCCCGCACGGCCGTTTACGAAGGAACGTTCCTGCGGCAGGTGCGGTTCGGCCGTCCGCTCTGGGTCTGCGTGGACGGCCGTTCGAACCGGGGAATGATCCGCGAGGCGGACGGAGACGGGGCGTAACCCGGCGGGCGGTCTCCCGTCCCCGCCCCGCACGGACGCCGCCCCGCCCCGGCGGACAGCCTGCTCGGAACCGGCGGACGAAGCAGGCGCCGGACAACCGGGCGGCAGGGAGCCTGCGGGGCGCTGCGGCCGGTTTTCATGCCGGATTAAAATTATTTCCGTCCGGAAAGTTACAATCTATAAGAAATATTTTTATATTTGTAAACGGATAGAACAACCTTTCAAAACTTCAACGATATGAACGTAAACAAACTCATGGCGGAACTCGAACGCCGCCATCCCGGCGAAAGCGAGTATCTGCAGGCCGTGCGCGAGGTGCTCATGACCGTGGAGGAAACCTACAACCAGCACCCCGAATTCGAGGCCAACCGCATCGCGGAACGCATCGTGGAGCCCGACCGCTCGTTCACCTTCAAGGTGGTCTGGGTGGACGACCGGGGCGAGGTGCAGGTCAATACCGGCTACCGCGTCCAGTTCAACAACGCCATCGGCCCCTACAAGGGCGGTCTGCGTTTCCACCCCTCGGTGAACCCCTCGATCCTGAAGTTCCTGGGCTTCGAGCAGATCTTCAAGAACGCCCTGACGACCCTCCCGATGGGCGGTGCGAAGGGCGGCTCGGACTTCAACCCCAAAGGCAAGTCGGACCGCGAGGTGATGCGCTTCTGCCAGGCCTTCATGACCGAACTGTGGCGTCATATCGGCCCGGAGACGGACGTTCCGGCGGGCGACATCGGCGTGGGCGGCCGTGAAATCGGCTACCTCTACGGCATGTACCGCAAGCTGGCGCGCGAAAACACGGGCGTGCTGACGGGCAAGGGCATGACCTACGGCGGTTCGCTGATCCGCCCCGAGGCCACGGGCTTCGGCGCCGTTTACTTCCTGCGCCAGATGCTCGAAAAGGCCGGCATGGACATCAAGGGACAGACGATCGCCATCTCGGGCTTCGGCAACGTGGCCTGGGGCGCCGCGACGAAGGCCACGGAACTGGGCGCCAAGGTCGTGACGATCTCGGGTCCCGACGGATACGTTTACGACCCGGCGGGTCTCGACAAGGAGAAGATCGCCTACATGCTCGAGCTGCGCGCGTCGAACAACGACGTCGTGGCTCCCTACGCCGACAAGTTCCCCGGCGCGCAATTCTTCCCGGGCCGCAAACCGTGGGAGGTGAAGGTCGATATCGCCATGCCGTGCGCCACGCAGAACGAGCTGGACGGCGAAGATGCCAAGAAGCTGCTGGCCAACGGCGTGAAGATCGTGGCCGAGGTTTCGAACATGGGCTGCCGCCCGGAGGCCATCGACGCCTTCATCGCGGCGAAGATTCCCTACGGGCCGGGCAAGGCCGTGAATGCCGGCGGCGTGGCCACCTCGGGACTCGAAATGACGCAGAACGCCCAGAAACTCAACTGGACGGCCGAGGAGGTCGATGCCAAGCTGCATCAGATCATGTCGTCGATCCACCACGCCTGCCTCGAGTACGGCACGGAGAAGGACGGCTATATCAACTACATGAAGGGCGCCAACATCGCCGGCTTCATGAAGGTCGCCAAGTCGATGGTCGAGCAGGGCATCCTGTAATCCGGCCGGAAGGACCGAAGAAGGAGACTTGTCTCCACGGACGAAAATCACCCCTGCCAGAGACACTGGCAGGGGTGAAATCGTAAGGTCCGGACCCGTCGGGCGTCCTCCTTTTCCGGAAACCCGTGCGCTCCCCCGGAAAATCCGTCCCGGCAGCGGCCGAAACTCGCCCTGCGGTTCGCGGGAACGGGATATTTTCGCTATATTTGCAGGACAATCCGTTTCACGAACCCCGAACAGACAAGAGATCCACATGCCGCTTTTCATTCCCGACGACTATACGGCCAAACTCGCCCCCGAGACGATGGAGCAGGCCATCTCGCACCTCAAGGAAATCTTCCCCGACAAGCTCGCCCGCTCGCTCCGGCTGCGGCGCGTCACCGCCCCGCTCTTCGTGCTCTCGGGCACGGGCATCAACGACGACCTGAACGGCGTGGAGCGCGCCGTGTCGTTTCCCGTCCGCGACCTGGGCGACCGGCGGGCCGAAGTGGTGCACTCGCTCGCCAAGTGGAAGCGCATGAAGCTCGGCGCCTACAAAATCGCCCCCGGATACGGGCTGTACACCGACATGAACGCCATCCGCGCCGACGAGGAGCTGGACAACACCCATTCGCTCTACGTGGACCAGTGGGACTGGGAGCGCACGATCCGTCCCGAGGAGCGCAACCTCGGCTTCCTCAAGCAGATCGTCGAAAAGATCTACGACGCGATGAAGGCCGTCGAGGAGGAGGTTTACGAGCTCTTCCCGCACATCACCCCGATCCTGCCCGAGCGCATCGCGTTCATCCAGGCCGAGGAGCTGCTGCGGGAGTTCCCCGGGCTCACGCCGAAGGAGCGGGAGCAGGCGGCCGCCCGGAAATACGGCGCGCTGTTCCTCATCGGCATCGGCGGCGCGCTGTCGAACGGCGAGCCGCACGACGGCCGCGCCCCGGACTACGACGACTGGAGCACCCCGACCGAAGAGGGCTGCAAGGGCCTCAACGGCGATATCATCGTATGGAATCCGGTGCTCGAAAGCGCCTTCGAACTCTCCAGCATGGGCATCCGCGTCGATCCGGAGGCCCTCGAACGCCAGCTCGCCCTCCGCGGATGCGAACAGCGGCGCGAAATGGAGTTCCACCGCCTGCTGCTCGAAGGACGGCTGCCGCTCTCGATCGGCGGCGGCATCGGACAGTCGCGGCTCTGCATGTTCTACCTGCGCTGCGCCCATATCGGCGAAGTGCAGGTCAGCATCTGGCCCGAGCGGATGGTCGCCGAGTGCGCCGCCCACGGCATCCACCTGAAATAACGGCCCGGCAGACGTACCCCCGCCCCGGCCTCACACCGAAAAACTTCAATCCCCATGAAAAATTTCCTGTGCCTGCTAATCGCCCTGTTCCTTACGGCTTGCACCCCCTCCGATACATGGCTGCGCCACACCGAATGCCTCATCACCGGAACGATTCCGGGCGATGCGCCCGAAGAGGTACTCCTCTCACTACCCGGCACGCGATTCGAATACAGCACGAAGCTCTGGGAACAATACGGCCTCAGCAGCGCCGCCGGGCAGACCTACCTGATCGACCGGGACGGCACGATTCTCGCAATCAACCCCATGGCCGACGAGCTGGAGCGACTCCTGCGGGAAAAACTCTGACATCCTTTCCGGACGGCATGCGGAAACGCCGCCGCACGCATGCTCGGACACCCGGATACACGGCCGCCCCGCCGTCAGAACATGGCGCACACGCTCAAACCCAGCGTCAGCTTGTGCAGCCGGGAGCGCGAACCGTCCACGACGGGCGGCGCCATGTCGTAGTCGGTCGAAAAGCGCACGCCGAGATTCTGCGTGGCGAAATAGGTGGTCGAAATTCCCGTACCCAGCGAAAAGCCGCTCCGGTCGCCCAGCGTGCGCATATCCGTCCCGCACGCCTTGTAGATCTCGCAGCCGCCTTGCAGGCGCGCCCCGACGAGCCACCGTGTCGAGAACGGATAGGAGACATAAGGTCCGACATAGATCGACGACGCCTCCAGATCGTTGCGCTGCGAGACGCCATTGACCGCCACGCGCAGGTTCGCGACCGCCAGCCGGCCTCCGACACCCCAATAGGGCGAAGCGAACCACGCCCCCTCGACCCCGACCGAGGGACCCGAGAAAAACTCCGTCCGCATCCCCGGCGCCGTCGTATAACGTCCCGGCACGACGGTCATGCCGAGGTTGAAGCCGAGAAACGACGGCCGGCGGTAACGGTCGTAAATCACCATCGTCTGCGAGACGTTCAGCCCCCGCTCCTTGAAAATCAGGTCGGCGAGGAAATAGCCCAGCTCCGTGGCGAGAATGCCGATGCCGGCGCCCACCATGACGTCGCTCATCCAGTGCCGGTTGTTCAACTGCCGCGCCACGCCCGTCACGGTGGCCAGCGTATAGCCGCCGATACTGTACCACGGACTGCGGTGGCCGTATTCCTTGTGCAGCATCGTCGCGGTCATGAAGGCCGTGGCCGTATGCCCCGAGGGGAACGAGTTGCGGGACGATCCGTCGGGACGCATCACCCGGCAGGAATACTTGAGCGAATTGACCGCAATGGCCATCAGCCCCACCGAAAAGGCGTCCGACGTGAGCATCCGTCCCCACGAGCTGCGGCTCCGGACTCCGGCGGCCTTCATGCCGACCATCACCGCCGCCGGGGCGTATTGCAGGTAGTCGTCGAAATCGTGGTGGAACGACGGCGCATACCCGTTGCGCAACCGCCTGAAATCGGCGTCATAGGACTGCATGACGACGCCACCCACCACCAGCGGCACGCCGACATACAGCATCCGGTAGGCCTTCGACGAAGTGTGCAGGTCGATCCGCCGCGCCAGGACGCTCTCGCCCGCCGGCACGCGCCGCACCTTCGCGAGGCTGTCGGCCGGCGGCGCGGCAGATGCGAGGGGGGGGTCGCCGGAAGCGACAACAGACAGATCAACAGAAACCGCCGCATCTCCCTATGCGTTTTTCCGGCGGCGCAGCGCGCGCACCGCTTCACCGCCTGCGGCCAGCAGCGACGTGAGACAAATCACCTCCGCCCATTCGCGCCACGTAAGCGGCACGGTGCGGAACACTTCGCCGCCCAGCTCCACGATCAACACCTGCCCCACGGCGATGGCCAGCAGAATGAGGAAAAATTCGCGGCAGCCCTTCAGGCAGGTGAACACCGAATGCCGCGTCTCGAATCCTTTGGCGTTGAACATGTTCCAGAACTGGAAGAATACGAAGGTCGAGAAGAAGAGCGTCAGACGCCGCACGGTCATCCCCTCCTCGGAGAAGGTCCAGCCGAAGAGCATCCCCAGCAGCGCCAGAACCATCACGCCGCCGCACGTGAAGATCGTGCGCGCCATGGCGGGCGTGATGATGAACTCGTCGCGCGGACGGGGCCTGTCGCCCATCACCTCGGCGCTGGGAGGCAGCGAGGCCATCGCCATCGCCGCGAAGGTGTCCATGATGATATTGACCCAGAGAATCTGCACGACGGTCAGCGGCATGTCCGTTCCGAACACCGCCCCCACGAAGCAGATGAGGATCGCCGCGAAGTTGATCGTCAACTGGAAAAGCACGAAACGCTGGATGTTGCGGTAAAGCGAACGCCCCCACATGACGGCCGTGGCGATCGAGGCGAACGAATCGTCGAGCAGCGTGATGTCCGAGGCGTCCTTCGCCACCGACGTGCCCGAACCCATCGAGAGCCCCACGTTGGCGAAGTTGAGCGCCGGGGCGTCGTTCGTGCCGTCGCCCGTGACGGCCACCACCTCGCCCTTCTGCTGGAGCAGCCGCACCAGCCGCTGCTTGTCGAGCGGCCGCGCGCGGGACATGATCTTGAGCTCCTGCACGCGGTCGAGCAGCTCCTCGTCGCCCGCCGCCGCGAACTCCGCGCCGGTGATGTGGTTGCGGTCCGTGTCGTGCGCGTCGTCCCACAGGCCGATCTGCCGGGCGATCTCGCGCGCCGTGGCGGGCGTGTCGCCCGTCACGATCTTGACACCGATCCCGGCGTTCAGGCACTGCCGCACAGCCGCGGGCACGTCCTCGCGCACGGGGTCCAGAATGGCGGCCACGGCCGAGAAGCGCAACCCGCCGGCAGCCACCGCCCCGAGGCACTCCGAAGCCTGCGTCTCGGCCCACGCCACGGCCAGCGTCCGCATGGCGTGGTTCTGGAACCCGAGCAGTTGCGCGGCGATCCGCTCGTCGCAGCCGTCCGCGGCGCACATGGCCCGCACGATCTCCGGAGCACCCTTCACGCAGAGGATGCGGCGGCCCGAAACGCCGCTCTCGATGATCGTCGCCATGTACTTGCGCTCGGTCGAGAAGGTCAGCCGGTCCACGATCTTCGCCCCGGCCCGCAACGGTTCGTAATCTTCGCCCCGGCCGCGCAGCCATTCGAGCAGCGCACCCTCGGTCGGATTGCCGATGATATGTCCTCCGGCATCGAGGAACGCCGTGGAGTTGAGCGCCACGATCTCGGCGAAATCCCGTTCCGGCAGGTCGTCGTAACGCACCAGCTCCTGCACGTGCATCCGGTTCTGCGTGAGGGTTCCGGTCTTGTCGGTGCAGATCACCGTCACCGCCCCCATCGTCTCGCAGGCGTGCATCTTGCGCACGAGGTTGTTGGTCCTGAGCATCCGCCGCATGGACATGGCCAGCGACAGCGTGATCGACATGGGCAGTCCCTCGGGAACGGCCATCACGATGATGGCCACCGAAACCATGAAGATATGGAGCACCTGCTGCGAAACGGTCAGCCAGTCCTGTTCGAGCAGGTCGCCCAGAAAGAGCGCCTTGCCCAGCATGACGCAGAAGATCAGAACCGAAAGCGCGATGCCCACCCGGCCGATGAGCTGCGAGAGCCGCGTCAACTGCCGGTCGAGCGGCGTCTGCTCGTCGTTCTGCACGGTGGCCTGCTCCGTGACGCGCCCCGCCTCCGAGGCGTCGCCCACGGCCGTGACGACCATCACGCCGTAACCGTCCGCGACGGTCGTGCCGCGCATCACGACATTCGACGGATAGGTGGCCTCCGGATCGAAATGCGCCTCGTCCACGGTCTTGTCCACCTCGGGTTCGCCCGTCAGGGTCGATTCGTTGATCTTCAGCGACACGGCCTCCACCAGCTCGCCGTCGGCGGGGACCGTCTCGCCGCTCTCGACGTAAACCACGTCGCCCACGACCACCTCGCGGCGCGGAATCTCGCGGATCGCACCGTCGCGCATCACCTTCACCGCCACGTCGTCATTGACCCGGTTGAGCCGCCGGAAACGCCGCTGGGCGTCCCATTCGAACCAGAATCCGACGCAGGTGGCCAGAATGATGGCGCAGATAATGCCGATCGACTCGGTGAAGTCCTTGTGCACGAATCCGATGGCGAGCGACAGCACGGCCGCCAGCAGCAGGATGCGAATGATCGGATCGCGGAATTTCTCGGCGAGCAGCCGCCAGGCCGAATCGTCCTTCGGCGGCGTGATGACGTTGTCGCCGTGCCGTTCGCGGCTCTCGGCGACCTCTCGGGAAGTCAGTCCTTCGGGATTGTAACGGATCATTTTTCGGGTCAGATTTTATTCATGGAAAACTGCCGCGTCGAGGCGTCGAGCCGCACGGCGATAAACAACAGGATCGTAAAGGCGATGAGCGACGAACCTCCGTAGCTCATGAAGGGCAGCGGAATGCCCATGACGGGCATCAGCCCGACGGTCATGCCCACATTGACCAGCACGTGAAAGAGCAGGATGGCCGCCACGCTGTAACAGTAGATGCGGCCGAAAGGCTCCTCCTGCCGCTCGCCCATCCGCATCAGGCGCAGGATGAGCAGGCAGAGCAGCGACAGGATGACCGCCGCTCCCGCGAAGCCCCACTCCTCGCCCACCGTGCAGAAGATGAAGTCGGTGTGCCGCTCGGGCACGAAGCCGTACTTGATCTGGGTTCCCTCGAGGAACCCCTTGCCCCAGAGGCCGCCCGAGCCGATGGCTATTTTCGACTGGTTCACGTTGTAATCGACCCCCTGCGGGTCGTTGATGATGCCCAGAAAACTCAGGATGCGGTTCTGCTGGTGCTCCTTGAGGATCGAATTGAAGATGTAGTCCGTCGTCGGAAGGAAGACGAGCGACCCGACGAACAGCCCCAGCGTGATGAAGACATTGGACAGGTTCGCCCGGAAGGCGTAGACGGCCACCGCTGCGAGCGACAGCACCGTGACGATCAGCAGCGCATGGTAGAGGTCCAGCACGCCCGGCGCGACGAGCTGCGAGACGAGGCACAGCAAAATGCCCGCCAGCGCCAGCGAGGCCAGATAGACGATCCGCGAACGCCACAGACCGTTCATCATCGCCTCCGACAGCGTGCAGACCAGGATGAGCGACACGAGGAGCGTCATCGGCGAGAGCAGGAACGAAAAGATGAACAGCGCGGCGATGAGCAGCACCGGAATACAGAGCCACTTGTTGAGCCCCTCGCGGTAGAGTACGAAGAGGAACGAGCCGAGGACGATGCCCGAGCCGGTGTCGTTCTGCAGGACGATGATGAGCAGCGGCGCGCAGACGACCATGCCGACCTTGAACAGATCCCCGGGCCGGCCGATCGAGAACGAGTAGTTGCTCATCACGCGGGCCAGCGCCAGCGCCGTGGCGATCTTGGCGAACTCGACGGGCTGCACGCGGAACGAGCCGAACTCGAACCACGCCTTCGCGCCGTTCACCTCGCGGCCGAAGAGCAGCGCGGCGGCGAGCATCGCCAGTCCGGCGAAATAGGCCGGATAGGCGAACATGTGATAGACGCGCGCGTCGAGCAGCAGGACCACCACGGCGACGATCCACGCCGCGCCGATCCACACCAGCTGCTTCATGTAGAAATGCGAGAAGGAGAAGAAGTCGGCCGCCCCCTCGTCGTAGGAGGCCGAGGTGATCGACAGCCACCCCGCGGCCACGATCAGCACGTAAAGCAGCACCGTGACGAAATCGACGCCTTCGAAAATACCGTTATGGCGGTTACTTGTCATAGGCGGGATAGTGGATTTGCATGTTCCGGACCCGTTCGAGCAGTTCCGGACGGCGGATCGTATCCGTCAGGTAGTACTCCTCGAGCAGGCTGGCGATCGGCAGCGCGGCCGAAGCGCCGAATCCGCCGTTCTCGACATAGACCGAGATCGCGATCTTCGGGTTGTCCTTCGGGGCGAACGAGAGGAAGGTCGAATGGTCGCGGCCGCGCGGATTCTGCGCCGTGCCCGTCTTGCCGCAGACGTCCCAACCGTCGAGCCGCGCCATGCGGGAGGTTCCGTCCACGTTCACGCTCCGCCACATGCCCTCGACGATCGGTTCGAAGTGCTTGGGCTCGACCATCGTGTAGTGCCGTTCGTAGAAGCGCGCGTCAAGCGAATCGCGCCCCTCGATCCGCTTGACGATATGCGGAATATAGTAGTAGCCCCGGTTGGCGATGATGGCCGCCAGGTTGGCCAGTTGCAGCGGCGTGCAGCCCAGAGCGTCCTGCCCGATCGAGAGCGAAAGCACCGTCAGCGCGTTCCACGACTTGCGGTAGCGCTTGTCGTAGTAGGCCCGGTCGGGCACGTACCCGTTGCCCTCGTCGAGGAAGTCCGAACCCAGCTTGCGGCCGAACCCGAAGCTCTCGACGTACCGCTCCCACACTTCGTACCCCTCCTTGACGCTTCCGTATTCCGGATTCTCGAGGATGTCGCGGAAGACGTAGCAGAAATAGGCGTTGCACGAGGTCGAGACGGCATAGCGCAGGTCGAGCGGCGAGGCGTGCTCGTGGCACTTCATCTTGAGCCGCCCGGCCTGGTAGCCGCCGCGGCACACGTGCCGGTCCGAAGGGCGCAGCACGCCCTCCTGAAGCCCGATCAGCCCCTGCACCAGCTTGAAGGTCGAACCCGGCGGATACCGGGACTTCACGGCGCGGTTGTAGAGCGGCTGCCGCTTGTTGCGGAGCATCTCCATATAATGATTGCCGCGCTCGCGGCCCACCAGCTCGTCGGGATCGTAGGAGGGCGAGGAGACCATCATCAGGATTTCGCCCGTCGCGGGCTCGATGGCCACCGCCGCGCCGACCTTGCCGCGCATCAGCTCCTCGCCGAGCAGTTGCAGGCGTGCGTCGATCGTGCTGACGAGGTAACGCCCCGGCTCGGGCAGCGAATCGTAGAGTCCGTTCATGTAGGAGCCCTTGATCGCCCCGTGGGTGTCGCGCTCGAGCACCTTCACGCCCTTCCGGCCCTTCAGCTCGGATTCGTAGGCCGACTCCACGCCGCTGATTCCCACATAGTCGCCCGCCTTGTAGGAGGTGTAGCGCTTGAGCATCTCCTGCGTCACCTCCCCCACATAGCCCAGCAGGTTGCCTCCGATCTGGCGGGGGTAGTGGCGCACGGTGCGGTAGACCGTATAGAAACCGCGGAAATTGCACTCGTCGAACCGGAGCTTCTCCTCCTTGGAAAGGTAGTTGGCCACCAGCCGCGGCGCACGGGGATAGGCCCGGGCGTTGGCCAGCTCCCGGTCGAGCTTCTGCCGCGAAATGCCGGCCACGTCGCAGAGCCGCGCCGTGTCGAATCCGCCGCGGTCGAGGTCGTGGTAAATCACCATCAGGTCGTAGCACTCGCGGCTCTGCACCAGATACTCGCCGTTGCGGTCATAGACCTCGCCGCGGGGCGGGTACTGCACCTCGGGGCGCAGGACGTTGCCGCGCGCCAGCTCGTCGTAGCGCGAATCGACGAGCTGGATATAGGCCAGCCGTCCCAGGATGAGCGCGAAGACCAGCAGCACGACGGCCTGCAAGGTCCGCATCCGGACGAAACCTTCGGAGCCGTTCATACGCGCACGGGAAATTTGACGGTGAAGATACGGGCGATGATCCAGACGAAAAGCGCCGTGACGGCCGAGCTGACGGCGATGCGCGCCAGCGTATGCAGCGCATGGCTCCACGAAAGGGTCTCCAGCACGAAGAAGACGGCGTGGTGGAGCAGCGTCAGGAGCAGCAGGTAGTCGGTGAACACGCGGCGGCCGAGGCGTTCGGGCGACGGGACTCCCCCCTCGCGCAGATTCTCGCGGTCGCAGAACAGGGAGAGCAGCGCCGGACGCAGGAAGGCGACGAGCAGCGTGGCGATGGTGTTGATCCCGGCGGCCCCCATCGCACCGTCCATCGTCACGCCCAGCGCCAGCCCCGCCCCGAGCAGCACGACGGGCGGCGTGTCGAGCGGCAGCAGCACGATGAAGGCGATATAGACGAGCGGATTGAGGTAAACGCTGATCGACAGGTTGTCGAACAGGAACACCTGCAGCAGCACCGTGGCTGCGAAGAGGGCGAGGTATGGTAAGGTGCGATACATGCTATTTCAACCGCGTATGTTGTTCGATCTGTTCGCTCTGCTGCAATTCCCGGATTTCGTACAGGTCGCGGTTGCCCACCAGCACCACGTCCGTCAGGCGCGACATTTCGGCCGCCAGACGGACCCGCACCGTATAGGCCGTGCGCGTTTCGTTCAGCTCGGCGCTCTCGACCTCCCCGATGAGCACGTCCTCGGGGAAATACTGCGAGAATCCGGTCGTCACGACCTCGTCGCCCGGCTGCGGATCGGCGTATTTCGACAGTTCGCCCAGCACGACGACGTGCGGATCCACGCCGTCCCAGTAGATCGAACCGAAGTAATCGGACCCGGCGAGCCTGCCGCTGACGCGGAACGAGGTGTTGAGCACCGACATGGCCACCGCATACCGGTCCGAGCAATCGACCACATAGCCCACCATCGCGCCGGCGGGCGAAAGGAGGGCCATCTCGGGCTGTACGCCGTCCCGCAGGCCGCGGTTGAGCGTGATGAGGTTCTGCTGCCGGTTGATCGAGTTGGCCACCACCGAGGCGACGGCGAAGCGGTATTTCGACTCGCCGATCCCCTGCAGGCAACTGTCCAGACGGCTCGCCGCCACGACCTCCTCGTACCGGGCCAGCCGCTCCTCGAGCTGCGCGACGCGGTCGAGCAGCACGCGGTTCTCGCTGCCCAGCGTGAAATAGCGGTGTACGCCGGCCATCAGGCCGTGCACGCCGCCGGCCAGTTGGTTCGAGCGAGCCAGCAGCCGCGCCTGCGTATAATGGGTCGAGTGCGCATAGTAACTGACGGCCAACGCCTCCAGCACCACGAACAGCACCGCCACATACACGCTGCGAATGAACTCGATCAGTTTGCGCAAAGTCTCTTCCCTTTAATTCAGATTGCGGACCGAGGCCCGCAATTCCGTTTTGTTTGTGCTTCGAATCCGGCGCGTCCGTTCCGGCCGCGCCGCCCCGCCCGAAAAGGCGAAGGAACACACCGCCGCTCCGGCAGCTATTTCATGAGGAACGAGAAGCGGTTGATGTTCTTCAGCGCGATTCCGGTTCCGCGCGCGATGGCCCGCAGGGGGTCTTCGGCGATATGGAACGGAATGCCGGTCTTCTCGTTCAGCCGCCGGTCCAGCCCCTTTATCAGTGCGCCGCCGCCGGCCAGGTAGATGCCGTTCTTCACGATGTCGGCATACAGCTCGGGAGGCATCGACTCGAGGACCTTCATCAGCGCCGCGTCGATCTTGGCCAGCGACTTCTCGAGCGCATAGGCGATCTCGCTGTACGACAGCGAGACGGTCTGCGGCAGCGCCGTGAGCATGTTGGGGCCCGTCACGACGAAGTCCTCGGGCTCCTCCTCCAGACTGGAGCCCGCCGCGCCGATCGAACATTTGATCGCTTCGGCCGTACGCTCGCCGATGCGGATGTTGTGCTGCTGACGGACATAGCTCTGGATGTCGCTCGTGAAGACGTCGCCCGCGATGTTGATCGACTCCGAGCAGACGATGCCGCCCAGCGAGATGCAGGCGATCTCCGACGTGCCGCCGCCGATGTCGATGACCATGTTGCCTTCGGGGGCCTCGACGTCCAGCCCGGCGCCGAGCGCCGCGGCCATGGGTTCGTAGATCATGTAAACCTCGCGGCCGCCGGCGTGTTCGGCCGAGTCGCGCACGGCGCGGATCTCCACGTTGGTCGAACCCGACGGAATGCAGATCACCATCCGGAGCGAGGGGGCGAACAGGCTGCCCGAGGTCTTGACCTTCTTGATCATCCCGCGCAGCATCAGTTCGGTGGCATTGAAGTCGGCGATCACGCCGTCCTTGAGCGGACGGATCGTCTTGATGTTCGGATTGGTCTTCTCGTGCATCTGGCGCGCCTGATGGCCGATGGCCACGAGTTTGCCCGTATGCACGTCGAGCGCCACGATCGACGGTTCGTCCACGACGACCTTGCCGTTGTAAATTATCAGCGTGTTGGCCGTCCCGAGGTCGATGGCCAGCTCCTGTGTCAATGAAAAGATCCCCATAATCAGCTCCCCTGCAATTCTATATCTCAATTATCCAAGCGAATGGCACGTCCGCCGCGCATCCCGTTCCCTCCGGCGGGAACCGGCGGCCGAACATGCGCACAAAGATAAGAAAAAGCCCCGGATAAATTCCTATATTTTTTTCATTTTTTTATTTACATTTGTATCCCGAAACTGAATCGCTCCGCATGGAATACAAAATCGGAACAGACGCCCGCTGCGCCGTCATCGGCCACGGCAGTTGGGCGACGGCGCTCGTCAAACTGCTCACCGCGGGAGGACGGCGCGTGGGCTGGTACGTCCGCAACGGCGAGGTGCTCGAAAGCCTCCGCGCCGAAGGCCGCAACTCCCGCTACCTCGACGACACGGAATTCGACCGCGACCGCATCGCCCCGTCGGACGACCTCGACGCCGTGGTGCGCGAGGCCGAGGTGGTCATCCTGGCCGCCCCGTCGGCCTACCTGAAAACCTTCCTCGAACCGCTCCGCACGCCGCTCCGCGACAAATTCGTGGTCTCGGCCATCAAGGGCATCGTCCCGGGCGACTACCAGACCGTCGTGGAGTACATCCACGACCGCTACGAACTGTCGTACAAGCAGATCGGGCTCATCTCCGGCCCGTCGCACGCCGAGGAGGTCTCGCGCGGCAAGCTCTCCTACCTGACCGTCGCCTGCACCGACCCGGAGAACGCCCGCCTGATCGGCAGCCGCTTCGCCACGGACTCCGTGCGCATAAGCTGTTCGACGGACCTCTACGGCATCGAATACGCCGCGATTCTGAAAAACATCTACGCCATCTCGGTCGGCATGGCCGTCGGGCTGGGCTACGGCGACAACTTCCTGGCGGTGCTGATCGCCAACTGCGCCGCGGAAATGACGCGTTTCCTCGACGGAAGCTACCCCGCGCAGCGCAACACGCAGGTGTCGGCCTATCTGGGCGACCTGCTGGTGACCTGCTACTCGACCTACAGCCGCAACCGCCGGCTGGGGCTGCTCATCGGTCACGGCTGCACGGTGCGCAGCGCGCTGAACGAGATGACGATGGTGGCCGAAGGGTACTTCGCCGCCGACTGCATCCGCCACATCAACTTCCGCCACCGGGTCGAAATGCCCATCGCGGAGATGGTCTATGACGTCCTCTACCGGGGCGCGTCGGCCCGTCTCAGGATGAAGGAACTGACAACCAAATTAATCTGAAAGGATATGAAAACCGTAACACTGGACATTGCCAAAACGGGCATCGGGATTCCGGCCGACATGAAGACCAAAGCGCAGCAGGCCAACGCCCTGCTCCATTCGGGCGAAGGCGAGGGCAACGACTTCCTGGGGTGGGTGCATCTGCCCTCGTCGATTTCGGAGGCCGACCTCGGGGCCATCGAGGCCGAGGCGGCGAAGCTGCGCGCCCGGGCCGACGCGGTCGTCTGCATCGGCATCGGCGGCTCGTATCTCGGCGCCAAAGCCGTGCTGGAGGCCCTGAGCGACCCCTTCAAGCTGCTGCACAAGGAGCAGACGCAGCCGACGGTCCTCTTCGCCGGACAGAACATTTCGGAAGACTATATCCATGAACTGCTCGACGCACTGAAGGAGCACTCGTTCGCCGCCATCGTGATCTCCAAGTCGGGCACGACGACCGAGCCGGCCATCGCCTTCCGCCTCATCAAGGCCGAACTCGAACGGCGCTACGGCAAGCAGGAGGCCGCGCAGCGCATCGTCGCCGTGACGGACAAGGCCCGCGGCGCGCTGAAGACGCTCGCGACGCAGGAGGGATACCCCACGTTCGTCATCCCCGACGACGTCGGCGGACGCTTCTCGGTGCTCACCCCCGTAGGGCTGCTGCCGCTGGCCGTGGCCGGCGTGGACATCCGCGCGCTCGTGGCCGGAGCCCAGGAGATGGAGCGCGCCACCGACCGCAGCGTGCCGTTCGAGGAGAATCCCGCGGCCGTTTACGCAGCCGTGCGCAACCTGCTCTACGCCGGCGGCAAAAAGATCGAGATTCTCGGCTCCTACGAACCGAAACTCCAGTATATCAACGAGTGGTGGAAGCAGCTCTACGGCGAGAGCGAGGGCAAGCAGGGCAAGGGCATCTTCCCGGCGAGCGTCACGCTGACGGCCGATCTGCACTCGATGGGCCAATACATCCAGGAGGGCGAGCGCACGCTCTTCGAGACGATCATTTCGGTCGAAAAGCCCGCCCGCGAGGTCCGGATCGAAGCCGATGCGGAAAACCTCGACGGACTGAACTTCCTGGCCGGCAAACGCGTCTCGGAGGTGAACCGCATGGCCGAACTGGGCGTGCAGCTGGCCCACATGGACGGCGGCGTGCCGAACATCCGCATCGCCATTCCCGAAATCTCGGCCCGCGTGATCGGCGGCCTGCTCTACTTCTTCGAGAAGGCGTGCGGCATCAGCGGCTACCTCCTCGGCGTGAACCCGTTCAACCAGCCGGGCGTGGAGGCCTACAAGAAGAACATGTTCGCCCTGCTGGACAAACCCGGCTACGAAGAGGCTTCGAAAGCCATCAAGGCCCGCCTCTGAATCCTTCCGGAACGGCAGAGAGCCGTCCGACGACAAAACGAAAAGCCGAAGGCGGGTACAGACCGTCCCGCCCGCAGGAGACCGCGGGATCCGGCCCACAAGCCGGGCCCCGCGCCGTTTATCCTTCGCGCCGGACCGCCCCCTCCGGAAGCGAAAAAACCGCGGATAATACGCGGCCGCGGACCGTGTTTTCCGGAAATAATTATACCTTTGCGACGAGAGACCCCCCGCGCCGTACCGGCCCTCCGGACGACCGCGGCGACCGCCCCGGCGGCCGGACCGCCAGCCGGACGGAGGGCGATCCGCCGGAAAGCCCCGGACCGCGGTACGCCTCCGGGCGGAAGAGCTCTCGGCCCCAAGGAGCAATGAACCTACGCAGACACGCATACCGGATGGGCGAATGCCTCGCGGTGCTGTTCTCGCTGTCGGCGCTGCCGGCCTGCGAACAGCCCGAAACCCGCACTCTCGCGGGAGAGCTCGACTACGTGCTCGAAAACAAGGGCGTCTTCGACCGGAAACGCGAGGAGCGGATCGACGAGCTCCGCCGGACGCTGCACGTCACCGGACTCTCCCCCCGGCAGGAGTATGAAATCAACGCCCGGCTGTGCGACGAGTTCTGGAAATACAAACTCGACTCAGCCATCCGCTACGCCGAACGGAACCTCGCCATCGCCCGGCAACTGCACGACACGCCGGAGACCTACACCTCGGGGCTGCGGCTGGCACAGCTCTACTCCTTTTCCGGAAAGAGCGTCGAGGCGAAACGCATTTTGGACACTACCCGGCGGAAAACGCTGCCGACGCCTCTTCTGCCGCTCTATTACGAGACCTACAACCGTCTTTTCGGCCACTACGCCGCCATCAGCTACCAGAAGAAATACGACCGACAGGCGGCCCTGTACGGCGATTCGCTGATGATGGTGCTCGATCCCGCCTCCTACGCCTACCGCTCCAACCGGGCCGGACGGCTCATCGGCCAGGGCAGGCTCGACGAGGCGCAGTCGCTGCTTACCGAGTTGCTGGGAGAGATCGAGACGAACACGCCCCATTACGCCGAGATCACCTATGCGTTCGGCAGCCTCTTCCAGAAACGGCACGACGACCGGCTCGCCCTGAAATACTACCGTCTCTCGGCGATCGCCGACATCCGCAACGCCACCAAGGAGAACGCCTCCCTGCAAGCGCTCGCCCGGATGAGCTATGCCGCCGGCGACCTCTCCGACGCCTTCAAGTACGCGCAGGCCGCCATCGACGACGCACTGTTCAGCAACGTACAGTTCCGCACGGCGCAGATGGCCGAGTTCTACTCGATCATCAACGCCTCCTACCAGGCCAAGGAGGCGCGTTCGAAATCCACGCTGCAACACTACATGCTGCTCATCAGCCTTCTCTCGGTCGTCCTGGCCCTGCTGTTCGCCTACCTCTACAAGCAGCTCCGCAAACTGTCGCGGACCAAGGAGGAGCTTTCGCAGGCGAACCTCCGGCTGACGCAGCTCAACGACGAGCTGAACGACAAGAACGCACAGCTCTCGGACTCGAACGACCTCAAGGAGCAGTACATCGCCCGTTTCTTCGACCTCTGCTCGCTCTATATCGACAAGATGGACAGCTACCGGAAGACGCTGAACCGGCTGGCCCAGAACCGGCAGTTCGACGAGCTGTTCAAACGGCTGAAATCGACCTCGATGATGGAGAACGAGCTGGACGAACTCTACAAGAACTTCGACGCCATCTTCCTGAACCTCTACCCGACCTTCGTGGCGGATTTCAACTCGCTGCTCATCCCCGAGGAGCGGATCGCGCTCCGCCCGGGCGACCTGCTCAACAAGGAGCTGCGCATCTACGCCCTGCTGCGCATGGGAATCACCGACAGCGCCAAGATCGCCTCGTTCCTGCGCTGCTCGCTGAGCACCGTCTATAACTACCGGACCAAGATGCGCAACAAGGCCGCCCTGTCGCGGGAAAAATTCGAAAAAATGGTCTCGGAGATTGGAAACACGCCTGTCAAAGAGCCGCAATGAATCACAAATGATCTACATTTTCACGACATGATTTTTATATAAAAAACTTACAGTCAAAAATTTAATAAAACGAACAATCTACATTTTACGCTCCAATTTTCAAAACCTATACGGATTCGGATTAATTTTGTAAACGCGCGAAGCCCGGGAGGAACCCCGACCCTCTCCGAAAGCATCGCTCCGACGACTACTTATATTTAAATAAACCTTAAACCTACAAAATGAATCCTGTTAAGATCGGCCTGATCGGTTTCGGAAGAATGGGAGGTTTCTACCTCGACGAAATGCAGAAAAGCGGAAAATGGGATGTCGTATATATCTGCGACCTTTCGCCCGAATCCCGGGAGTTGGCGCATAAACTGGCTCCCGGAGCGAAAATCGTCTCCGACGAACAGGTGATTTTCGACGATCCCGAGGTCGAGGTCGTGGGGCTTTTCGCCCTGGCCGACTCCCGCAAGGAACAGATCGAAAAGGCCGTCGCCGCCGGGAAACACATCATTTCGGAAAAACCGATCGCCGAAAGCCCCGAAAAGGAGTGGCAGGCCGTGGAGCTGGCCGAAAAATCGCCCCTGCTCTCGACGGTGAACCTCTATCTGCGCAATTCCTGGTATCACAAGACCATCCGCAACTTCATCGCGCAGGGCGAGATCGGCGAGCTGGCGATCATCCGCGTCTGCCACATGACCCCGGGACTCGCACCCGGCGAGGGACACGAATACGAAGGTCCGGCCTTCCACGACTGCGGCATGCACTACGTGGACATCGCCCGCTGGTACGCCCGCTCGGAATACAAGACATGGAACGCGCAGGCGGTCCGCATGTGGAACTACAAGGACCCGTGGTGGCTCCAGTGCCACGGCACGTTCGAAAACGGCGTGGTGTTCGACATCACGCAGGGCCACGTCTACGGACAGCTGGCCAAGGACCAGACCCACAACTCCTACATCGACATCATCGGCACGAAGGGCATCGCCCGCATGACGCACGACTTCAAGACGGCCGTGGTCGAGCTGCACGGCGTGACGCAGACCCACCGGATCGAACGTCCGTTCGGAGGCAAGAACATCGACGTGCTGTGCGACCTGTTCGCCCAGTCGCTCGAAACGGGCGTGCGCAACGAGTCGCTGCCCTCCTTCCGCGACGCCGCGATCGCCTCGGAATACGCCTGGCGTTTCCTGCAGGACGCACGGACGCACGACATGCCGGCCATCGGCGACCTCGGCGAACTGGAGGAGATCCGCGACCGGCGGAGGACGATGAAAAACGGCTACGGACTGCTCCGCAAACGTGCCTGAAAGGCGAAGGCGGGGAGGCCCCGGGAATCCCGGCACGATTGACACAAAACGAGTATAAACCCCTAAAATTACAATTATGAACAATCTACTGTTTCTCGGCAACCTGGGCGCGGGTGAGATCATCGTCATCGCTCTGATCGTACTGCTGCTTTTCGGCGGCAAGAAGATTCCGGAACTGATGAAGGGCCTGGGCAAGGGCGTCCGCAGCTTCAAGGAGGGAGTGAACAATATCGAGAAGGATATTGAGAACACGACGGCCGACCAGGACAAGAAATAGGAGTCATCCCCAAATAACTAACTTAAACTCAAAAACCATGGCAAAGGAAATCTCAAGACGCAACTTCCTCAAAACGGGAGCTGCCGCCGCTCTCGGGCTGGCCGTCGTGCCCAGCACGGTATTAGGTAAGAAATTCGGCTACACCGCTCCCAGCGACAAGCTCAACATTCTGGGCGTCGGCATCGGCGGCCGCGGCGCGGCCGACCTGCAGGAAATGGAGAGCCAGAACATCATAGGTCTCTGCGACGTGGACTGGAAGTACGCCGACCACGTCTTCAAGCGCTATCCCGCAGCCAAGAAATACAACGACTACCGCCGCATGTACGACGAGCTGCTCAAGTCGGCCGATGCGGTGATGGTGGCCACGGCCGACCACACGCACGCGATCATCGCCGCCGAGGCCATGACCGCAGGCAAGCACGTTTACGTCGAGAAGCCGCTGACGCACTCGGTGTACGAGTCGCGCCTGCTGACCAAGCTGGCCGCCAAGCACAAGATCGCCACGCAGATGGGTAACCAGGGCGCGTCAGGCGAGGGCGTCCGCAAGGTCTGCGAGTGGATCTGGAACGGCGAGATCGGCGAAGTGACGCGTGTCGAAACCTTCACCGACCGTCCGATCTGGCCGCAGGGTCTGGCCCGTCCCGAGGGCGACATGCGCGTTCCGAAGACGATGAACTGGGAGGCATTCATCGGTCCGGCCGCCTTCCGCCCCTACAACGCCGCCTACACGCCGTGGAACTTCCGCGGATGGTGGGACTTCGGCACGGGCGCTTTGGGCGACATGGCCTGCCACATCCTGCACCCGGTGTTCAAGGCGCTCAAGCTGGGCTACCCGACGAAGGTCGAGGGCAGCTCGACGCTGCTTCTCTCGGATTCGGCCCCCTCGGCTCAGCGCGTGAAACTCACCTTCCCGGCCCGCGACAACATGCCGAAGGTCGGCATGCCCGAGGTGGAGGTGCACTGGTACGACGGCGGCCTGATGCCGACGCGTCCCGCAGGGCTGCCCGCAGGCAAGAACCTCAACGACGCCGGCGGCGCCGTGATCTTCTACGGTACGAAGGATACGCTCATCTGCGGCTGCTACGGCGTGAACCCCTATCTGGTTTCGGGCCGCGTGCCCAACGCCCCGAAGGTTTGCCGCGAAATCAAGGAGTCGCACCAGATGGACTGGGTGCGCGCCTGCAAGGAAGATCCCGAGGACCGCATCCCGTGCGCTTCGGACTTCAGCGAGGCCGGACCGTTCAACGAAATGGTCGCCATGGGCGTACTGGCCATCCGTCTGCAAGGCCTCAACCAGGTCCTCGACTGGGACGGCGAGAACATGCGCTTCACGAACATCCCGTCCGACGCCAAGGTGCGGTCGGTCATCAAGGACGGCTTCCACATCAAGGACGGACACCCGACCTTCGACAAGACGTGGACCGATCCGGTGGACGCCAACCAGTTCGCCGAGGAGCTCATCAAGCACACCTACCACAACGGCTACAAACTGCCCGACATGCCCCGCTAACGGCACGAAAACGAACGACAACACTAAAAATCAACCGAATATGAAAAAGATCATCTTATCTTCGACATGCGCAGCGCTCGCCCTGACGCTGGCATCCTGCGGTGGCAACGCCGGCAAGGCGAAGACCGCCGGCAACGACTCGGCCGCCGAGACCAAGGCCGCTCCCGCGGTTCCCGAATACACCGTGCTCAACAACCCGACGGTAGATCTCTCGACCTATCCCAAGGATAAGGACGGCTACTACGTGATCTTCGACGGCAAGACCTTCAACGGCTGGCGCGGCTACGGCAAGGACAAGGTGCCTTCGCGCTGGACGATCGACGACGGAGCCATCAAGTTCAACGGCTCGGGCGGCGGCGAAGCCCAGACGGGCGACGGCGGCGACCTGATCTTCGCGCACAAGTTCAAGAATTTCGAGCTCGAGCTCGAGTGGAAGGTGTCGAAGGGCGGTAACTCGGGCATTCTCTACCTCGCCCAGGAGGTCGCCACGACGAAGGACGGCAAGCAGCAGATCGAGCCGATCTACATCTCCAGCCCCGAGTATCAGGTGCTCGACAACGAGAACCATCCCGACGCCAAGCTGGGCGTGGACGGCAACCGCAAGTCGGCGTCGCTCTACGACATGATCCCGGCCGTTCCGCAGAACGCGAAGCCCTACGGCGAGTGGAACAAGGCCAAGATCATGGTCTATAAAGGCACCGTCGTACACGGACAGAACGACAAGAACGTCGTGGAGTACCACCTCTGGACTCCCCAGTGGACCGAGATGCTCGAGAACAGCAAGTTCAGCCCCGAGAAGTGGCCGCTGGCATTCGAGCTGCTGAACAACTGCGGAGGCGACAACCACGAGGGTTACATCGGATTCCAGGATCACGGCGACGACGTCTGGTTCCGCAACATCCGCGTAAAGATTCTCGACTAAAACCGCGAACGGCAGCCGCCAGCCGTCTCCCGTCCGCGGAACATTCCGGACGGGAGACGGCCCGGCGACCGCTTCCCGAAAACCGACCCGAACGATGAAAACGCAATTCATGGCACTCGGCCTGCTCGCGTGCGTCGCAGCCTTCGCGCCCGACGCCGCATCGGCCAAAAAGGCCCCCAAGAAAGACATAGCCATCCAGCTCTACTCCGTCCGCGACCTGATCGGCAGTTTTGGACAGAACCAGCACGACTACAAGAAGGTGCTGAAAGACCTCGCCGACATGGGCTACTCCTCCGTGGAGGCCGCCAGCTACAACGACGGCAAATTCTACGGACAGACGCCCGAACAGTTCAAGGCCGACGTCGAGGCCGTCGGCATGAAGGTACTCTCGTCGCACTGCACGCGCAACCTCTCGGACGAGGAGCTGGCGAGCGGCGACTTCTCGGAGTCCCTCAAGTGGTGGGACGAGTGCATCGCCGCCCACAAGGCCGCAGGCATGAAGTACCTCGTAACCCCCTCGATGCCCTTCCTCAAATCGCTCAAGGAGCTGCAGGTTTACTGCGACTACTTCAACGAGATCGGCAAGCGCTGCCGCGAGAACGGCATCAAGTACGGCTACCACAACCACGCCTTCGAATTCCAGAAGATCGAGGACCAGGTGATGCTGGAGTACATGATCCGGCACACCGATCCGGAGAACGTCCTCTTCGAGATGGACGTATATTGGGTGGTTATCGGCCAGAACAGCCCGGTGGACCTGTTCCACAAATACCCCGGACGGTTCAAGATGCTCCACATCAAGGACCTCCGTGAGATCGGACAGAGCGGCATGGTCGGTTTCGACGCCATCTTCCGCAATGCCGACGTCGCCGGCGTGGAGCAGATCGTCGTCGAAGTCGAGCAGTACAGCTACGACGTCGAGAAGAGCGTCAGGATGAGTCTGGACTACCTGATGGAGGCTCCCTTCGTCAAGGCATCCTACAGCAAGTAAATCCGGTCCGGCAGAGCGCATCTCCGGCTATCGGTCGGATAGCCGGAGATGTTGTTTTTCCGCCCGGAGTGTCCGCAGCGGCCCGCAAACGGGCGTGCAGACACCGCAAAAAACGCAATTTCCGCCGCCCGGAACCGGCCGGCGGAGCCAACCGAAACCCGCAAGAAAAGAATGGAAGACAAGGATATGACGTTCTGGGGACACCTCGAAGCGCTGCGCTGGGTGCTGATCCGCGTGGTGGCCGTCCTGTTCCTGTTCATGGTCGTCTGCTTCTGCGCCATGCCCTACCTGTTCGATCACATCGTACTGGCACCGACGACCGCCGATTTCCCGTTGTACCGCTGGCTCTCGAAACTGGGCAGTCTGGGCCCCTTCTTCCCCGACTTCAGCGACGACAACTACCATGTGGAGATCATCAACATCAACGTCGCCTCGCAATTCCTGACCCATATCAGCACGTCGTTCTGGTTCGCGCTGGTGCTCATGTTCCCCTACCTGGTCTTCGAAATCTGGCGGTTCGTGCAGCCCGCGCTGTTCGACGACGAGAAAAAGAACGTCGGCTGGGCCTTCGTCTTCGGCACGGGCATGTTCTTCCTGGGATGCGCCGTGGGCTACTGTCTGGTTTTCCCCTTCACGTTCCGCTTCCTCACGGAATACCAGCTCAGCACGACGATCGTCAATCAGATTTCGCTGACTTCCTATATGGGCAACTTCCTGATGCTCATATTCATCATGGGAATCGTCTTCGAACTGCCGCTGCTGGCGTGGCTTCTCTCCAAGATGGGACTCGTCACCAAGTCGTTCTTCAAGAAATACCGGCGGCACGCCGTCGTCGTCCTGCTGGTGCTCTCGGCCATCATCACCCCTTCGGGCGATCCGTTCACGCTGATGATCGTCTTCCTGCCGCTGTACCTGCTCTACGAGCTGGGCATCAAGTTCTCGCGGGACAAGGCGCCCGACGAGGCCTGACGCGGAATCCGTACATCGCGCCAAACGGCATGCCGCCGTGCACACGCACGGACGGCAGATCCCGGCCCGGACAACTATCCCGCCCGGCATGAAACACCCCCGCAGCCGTCATGGCTGCGGGGGTGTTCCGTCATCATATCATCGTCTTGTACTGCGAAGGCGACATGCCGGTATTGCGTTTGAAATAGCTGCCGAAGAAGGACTGGTTCGGAAAATTCAGATAGTAGGAGATCTCCTGTACGCTCATGTTCGAGTATTTGAGCAGCGTCTTGGCCTCGAGAATCACGTAGCTGTCGATCCATTCCGAGACGGATTTGCCGCTGATCTGCTTGATGAGCGTCGTGAGGTACTTGGGCGTGATGCAGAGCTTCCGGGCATAGAATCCGACGCTGCGCTCCTCCTTGTAGTGTTCGCCGAGCAACTGCATGAACTGCCGGAAATACTCCTCGGCCCGGCTGTGCACGGGGTTCTCGACCTCGGGATGCTCGGCCAGATAATGCGCCAGAATATCCCCGACCTTGTAGATCGTGGCGCCGATCAGCCCGCCGACGACCTCCATTCCGAACGGAGTCTCCGGCCCGTCGGTCACCCGTTCGATCAACGAAATGAACTCCCGCACGGTCCGGGCTTCTTCAGGCGTCAGCCCCAGGCAGGGATGCATCGCGATCTTCAGGAAAAGCGGCATCATACGCTTGGTATCGACGCTGATCTGTTCCAGCAGACCGGGAGAGACATGGACGATATGACACCGGAAATGCCCCGAAGAATGGACCTGGACTATGTTTTTCGGAGTCGATACGAACAGGGTGTCTTTCTGGAGCTTGTATTCGCGCAGGTTGAACGACACGGTCGCTTCGCCTTCGGTTCCCACGCCGATAATGAAGGCATCGATCCGGCACGGATAGCGGAAAGTCTGCATCACCGAAGCGCTGTTCGCCGCGAGGCAGGAGCTCATCAGCCCGAGCCGGCTCCGGCTGCCGGACATCGAAAGCAAATCGTTCAGGGTGAAACTCGTGATCGGAGTCTCTTCGTTTATCTTGTTCATCTCACTGTTCGCTGACATTTCGACAAATATAGCAATAATCCGCATAAATAGGGTCGAAAAGAACTGTTTTAGGACAATTCGAAGAATTACGGACCACTTTCGAACCAATGAAAAACCGGACCCCCGAAAGGGTCCGGCCATGCGGTCCGCCGCCGGGCGGAAAAATCCTCCGCCCCGCGTGCGGAATTATTTCGAAGCGGCTGCCGGGGCTGCCGGAGCGGCTGCCGGGGCGTCGGTAATGCCCAGCTCCTTGCGCACCTCGGGAGCGAGGTCCGTCAGCGCGGCCTCGTCGAAATAGGCCAGCGAACCGGCCGAGGTGTCGAACACGAAGAGATAGCCGCCCGCAGCGGCGATCTTGTCGATGGCAGCCTTGGCTTTCTCGATAATCGGCTGGAGCAATTCCTCCTGCTTCTTCGCATAGTCGCGCTGGGCCATCTGCTGGAACTCCTGGCTGCGACGCTGCAAATCCTCCAGCTCCTTGGCCTTCATCTCGCGGACGGCATCGGTCAGCGTATTGGCTGTCTTCTGGTACTCCTGCAACTTGTTGTTGAACTCGACGTTGATCGTCTCGATATTCTCATTCAACTCCTTCCCGAAGGTCTCCAGATTGGTCTGCATCTCCTTGGTCTCAGGCATCGCCATGACGATTTCCTGGGAATTGATCCGTCCGAATTTCTGTGCGTAAAGCGATGTTGCGCCCATCATCAGCGCAACGGCAAGGGTCAGTTTAAGTGCCTTTTTCATAAAATTTTATCGGTTAATTGTTTTGATGTCGGATTTTCATTTCAGTGCCTCGATCACCTGCTGCGTACGCTCCACCGAAGGGTTGTTGTAAAGCAGCGTGGGGTTATTCGACGAATCGAGCACCAGATCGGCGCCCGCCTGCCCGGCATACGCCTCGATGGCCGCGAACACCCGTTTCTGAATCGGCTGGATCAGCTCGAGCCGTTTCTGCATCAGGACGCCCTCCTGCCCGAAAAGGCTCTCCTGGAACTGCTGCGCCTCCTTCTCGCGGGCCAGGATCAGCGCCTCGCGGGCCTGACGGGCCGAAGCCGAAAGCGAAGCTTTCTGCGCCATGTAGTTGTTGTAGAGCGTCTCCACCTCGTCGAACTTGGCATCGACCTGCTCCTGGTACTGCTTGGCGAGCGAATCCAGATCGGAAATCGCCGTATTGTAGGCCTCGACGGATTTGAAGACCTTCTCGCTGTTCACGATTATGTAGTTCTGCGCCGAAAGCGCGCCGGCGGTCAGCAGGAACGCCGCAATCAAAATCAGCCGTTTCATAGTCTTTGGTCTTTTTAGTCGTTTCCCGGGACCGGATTCTCCGGAACCGTACCATAAATATAACTCTTTTCTTCCAAATTTATTGCCACGCCGCAGATTTTAGAACTGCTGGCCCATGACAAAGTGGAACTGACTGCCGCTCTTCTTGGTCGAATTGGCGGGGGGATCGAATCCGTAACCCCAGTCGATGCCGAGCATACCCACCACCGGCAGGTAGAGCCGCACGCCGAAACCGGCCGCACGCTTGATCTTGAACGGCGAGAAACTCTTCCACGAGTCGAACGCGTTACCGCCCTCGAGGAAGCCCAGCACGTAGATCTGCGACGAAGGCTTCAGGATGACCGGGTAGCGCAGTTCGGCCGTATATTTGTTGTATCCGCGCGAATAGTAGCTCGACGGATCGAGCGCGCCGTCCTCGTAACCGCGCATCGAGATGATGTCGATACCGTAGATATTGTAGCCCGACATGCCGTCGCCGCCGACCTCGTAACGGTTGAACGGCGACACCTTGTGTTTGTTGTAGCTGCCGAGGTAACCCATTTCGGCCTTGAGCATCAGCACGAGATTCGAGTTGCCCGAGAGCGCCTGGAACCACTGCGCCTTGAACTGCCACTTGTGGAACTCGATCCAGCGGTAACGCTCCTGATCGCTCATCGAGTCGTCGCTGTAATCCTTGCCGTCCCAAAGCGAATAGGGCAGCGTGGCCTGCACCGAGGCGGTGAATTCCGAACCGCGGCGCGGGTAGATCGGCTGATCGACCGAGTTGCGCGAGAGGACTAACTTGAGCGACAGCAGGTTCGAATTGCCGTTCTCGACGACGAATCCGGTCCAGTTCTTCAGCGAATAGCGCTCGTAGCTCGCTTCGGCATAGAAGGTGAAGTAGGGGTCGGGCCACGTCAGACGCTTGCCCAGACCGGCGGCGACGCCGTACGTCCGGAAATAGCGCGTGGCGCTCTGCCAGATATAGTAGGCGTCGTTCTGTTCGGAGATGTGCCCCGAGATGGTGAACGAGTTGGGTTTCCGGCCGCCCATCCAGGGGTCGGTGAAACTCAGCGCGAGCGCCTTGTAATAGGTTCCGTTGGTCTGGGCCGAGATCGAAAGCCGCTGGTTCTGTCCCATCGGGTAGGGCCTCCAGGCCCCCTTCTTGAAGAAGTTGCGCACCGAGAGGTTGTTCAGCGTGATGCCCACCGAGCCCACGAACGTTCCGGAGCCCCAGCCGCCGGCGATGTTGAACTGGTCGGAAGCCTGCTCCTCGAGGGGCCAGTTCACGTTCACCAGCTCGTTCGACACGGGCTTGATGTCGGGCATGATGGCCTCGGGGTTGAAGTGTCCCATCGAACCGAGCGTGCGGATGGTCTGCATCAGCAGCGAACGGTCGTACAGTTCGCCCGGGCGGACGTACAACTCGCGGCGGATCACCTCGTCATCGACCCGCTGGTTGCCCGTGATCCCCACCTCGTTGATGGTGAACTGCTTGCCCTCGAACACCTTGACCTCGACATCGATCGAGTCCGCGCCGATGATCGTCTCGGCGGGTTCGATCTGCGACATGAGGTAGCCGTTGTTCTGGTAGAGCGACTTGATCTGGTTCATGTCCTCGGGGTTCTCCTCCTTGCCGATGCCCAGCCGCTTGTGCATCGTCTTCTTGTCGTAGATGTCGCCCTTCCGGACGCCGAACAGTTCCTGTAACTGCTCGGTCGGATAGACCGAGTTGCCGACCCACGAGACGTTGCGGATGTAGTATTTGTTACCCTCCGACACCTCGACGTCGATGCCCATGCGCTTCTCGTTGATCGGATAGATCGAGTCGCGCACGATGGTCGCGTTGCGGTATCCCTTCGAGTTGTAGAAGTCGATCAGCAGCCCCTTGTCCTCGCCGTAGTCCTCCTCCTTGAACTTGGCGCTCTTGAAGAAGTTGATCGACTTCTGGTGCGTCTTCTTGAAGGTGCGGCGCAGGCGCTTGTCCTTGAACTGCTCGTTGCCGAGGAAGTTGATCCGGCCGATCTTCACCCGCTCCTTGCGGTCGATCAGGAAGGTCACCGACACGGCCTGTCCCGCCGGACGGAGCGTGTCGTTGTCGATGCGCACGTCCACCGTGGCGTTGCGGAAACCCTTCTCGGCCCAGTATTTCTTGATGAGTTTCTGGTTCTTGTCGATGACGTAGTCCGAAAGCTCGCTGTTGGGCTTGAGTTTGAGCTTCTCGGTCAGGTCCTTCTTCTTGCCCTTCGAAATACCCTCGAAATTCCAGTGATAGACGCGCGGCCGCTCCTTGAGGAACACCTCCAGGTCGATGCTGTCCCCGTCGATCTCGGCCCCGATCTTCACGTCCGAGAAGAAGCGCTGGCTCCACAGGCGGGAAATGGCGTTTCCGATGAAGTTGCTCGGCAGGTAGATCGAATCGCCCGCGACCAGACCCGCCGACGACTTGAGAATCTCCTCGTTCAGATACTTCACGCCGCGGATGTTGATGTCGCGGATATAATAGCGGCAGGGCGCGCCGTCGTTGCGCAGCATGGGAGCGTCTTCGGGAAATGCGGTCGTCGCGGCCGCCGTCGTATCCTGCGGATTCGGCTCCTGAGCCGATAGATTCGGGCAGCCCAGCACGAGGGCCGCGACTGCGGCGAATATCTTACCGGAATAGTTCATTCTCTGTGTATGTCTCTAAACTTACTTCATTTATTTAACCAGCCCGAAACGCCTGTCGCGCCGCGCATACTCCTCCATCGCCCGGTCGAAATCCGCCTCCGTGAAATCGGGCCACAGCACCTCGGGGAACCACAGTTCGGCGTAGGAGGACTGCCACAGGAGGAAATTGCTCAGCCGCTGCTCGCCGCTGGTGCGGACCACCAGATCGGGATCGGGCCACGGGGCCGTGTCGAGCGCCGCGGAGAGGGTCTCCTCCCCGATCTCCCCGGGTGCGATCTCCCCCGCCGCCGCACGGGCGGCGATCCGACGCACGGCCCGCACGATCTCGCTGCGCGAGGAGTAGTTGAGCGCCAGAATCAGCGTCAGCCTCTCCCCTCCGGCCGTTTCCCGCTCGGCCCGGGCCAGGTAGCTCCGCACCTTCTCCGGGAAGCGGCTGCGGTCGCCGATCATCGCGATCCGCACCCCCTGCCGTTTCAGCTCGGGGGTCTCGTTCACGACGCTGCGGCAGAAAAGCTCCATGAGCGCGGAGACCTCCCCGGCGGGACGCCCCCAGTTTTCGGTCGAAAAGGCATACAGCGTGAGGTACTTCACCCCCCAGCGTACGGCAGCGCGCAACGAAGCCCGCACGGGTTCCACACCCGCGGCATGGCCTTCGTAACGCTCCTTGCCGTGCAACCCGGCCCACCGGCCGTTCCCGTCCATGATGATGGCGACGTGCTGCGGTATGCGTTTCGGCTCGCTCATATTAGGGCACAAATATAAAAATATAAATTGAAAAATCCGTAAATTCCCGCCAATTTCCCTCGCGCTCCGCCTCCGCGGCGCTGCGGAGGACCCGGCGGAACGCAGGGGCGGGGAGAGGCTCTCCGGAACGAATCAACTGCGGATATCCACTCCCCACATCATCTTATTGCGTAACGTGTCGTAAAATGAGATATTGTGCGGAACGGCCAAAAAAATCCGCTCTTCGGCCCGCCGGACCGTAAAGGAGGCCTCCGGAGGAATCGGGTAGGTGCGGTTGTCGAGCGTGACGAACGCCTCCGAATGGCGGACGCGGACGCGCAGCGAGATCACGCTCCCGTCGGGAATCACCACGGGGCGCATCGTGAGGTTGTGCGGCGCGAGCGGCGACAGCACCAGACAGCGGCACGCCGGGGCGATCACCGGTCCTCCGGCGCTGAGCGAATAGGCCGTCGAACCCGTAGGGGTCGAGACGATCAGCCCGTCGCCGTGGTACGTGGCCACCATCTGCCCGTCCACATACGTCTCGACGGCGATCATCCCCGCGCCGTGGCGCTGCACGGTGAACTCGTTGAGAGCCAGCAGCGAGTCGGGCTGCCGGGCGAAGTCGCCCCCGACCGAGAGCATCGCCCGCGGCTCGACGGAGAGCCGTCCTCCGGCGATCTGCCCGAAAAGCCGGTCCAGCCCGTCGCTCGGCGCGCCCGTGAGAAATCCCAGATGCCCGGCGTTGATGCCCAGCACCGGCATCGGCGCGCCGCACAGCCGGTGCACGCCTTCGAGCAGCGTGCCGTCGCCTCCGTAGCAGACCATGACGGTCCCCTCAGGCTGCTCCCCGACGCAGCCGCCGTAGATCCGCTCCGGCCCGGGGTCGATGCCCGCCAGCTCCCGCATCGTCGGGACGAACTCCTCATTGACCGCATAGTCGAAGCCGAAGGCGCCGAGCGCGTCGAACAGCCGGCGCAGCTCCCCGGCGGTGCGGGGAACCTGCGGGCGGGAAAAAAGTATGATTTTCATCGGCGGAAATTTCGAAAAAATAAGTAACTTTACCACGCCGAAACGCCTGCGGAACGGGATTCCGGACCCGGACGGCGAACGGCGGCGCGGATTTCCCCGCAAATATAGCGTTTTTTATGACAAAGTTGAGCGTAAACATCAATAAGATCGCCGTGGTGCGCAACTCGCGCGGCGGCAATCTCCCCGACGTGGTCCGCGCGGCCACGGACATCGAACGCTTCGGCGCGGACGGCATCACGGTCCACCCGCGGCCCGACGCGCGCCACATCCGCTACGACGACGTGCGGAACCTCGCACGGGTGCTGACCACCGAATTCAACATCGAGGGCAATCCGATTCCGGACTTCGTCGCGCTGGTGCTGGAGGTGCGGCCCGCACAGGTCACGCTCGTGCCCGACGCACCCGACGCCATCACCTCCAACGCCGGGTGGAACACCGTGGCGCACCGCGAATTTCTCACCGGCATCGCCGCCCGCTTCCGCGAACGGGGCATCCGCGTCTCGATCTTCGTCGATCCCGTGCCCGAAATGGTCGCCGGAGCGAAGGCCTGCGGCGCCGACCGCGTGGAGCTCTACACCGAGGCCTACGCCCGGGAGTACGCCGCGGATCCCGCAGCGGCGATCGCCCCCTACCTGGCCGCCGCCGAGGAGGCCCGCCGGCAGGGACTCGGGCTCAACGCCGGGCACGACCTCTCGCTGGAGAACCTGCGCTACTTCGTCGGCCGGATTCCCGGCACCGACGAGGTGTCGATCGGCCACGCGCTGATCTGCGACGCGCTCTATTACGGACTGGAGAACACCGTGCAGCTCTACAAACGGGAACTCAAATAACGCGAAGACCATGAAACGGATTCTGATTCTCGCCGCCGCGCTTCTCGCCGCCGGCACGGCCTGCGCCCAGGAGGCGTACAGGGAGCAGCGGCGCAGCCTGTTCGAGCTGCTGCCGATCCGCTCGAGCGACATCGTCTTTCTGGGCAACAGCCTCACCGACGGCTGCGAGTGGAGCGAACTCTTCGACAACCGCCACATCCGCAACCGCGGCATCAGCTCCGACCGGGCGTGCGAACTGGCCGAACGGCTCGATCCGATCGTCGAAGGGCATCCCAAGCGGCTGTTCCTGATGATCGGCATCAACGACCTGGCGGGCGGAGCCGCCCCCGGGGAGGTCGTCGCCGACATCGCCCGGGTCATCGACCGGTTCCAGACCGATTCGCGCTGGACGCGGATCTTCGTGCAGAGCATCCTCCCGGTGAACGGGAGGGATTTCGACGCCTACAGGAACCATTACGCGCACGCCGACCGCATCGTGCCGACGAACGAGCTCCTGAAGGCCCTGTGCGAAGAGAAGGGCGTGACGTACATCGACGTCTGGAGCGCCCTGGCCGACGGCGAAGGGTTGCTCGACAAACGCTATACGAACGACGGCGTGCACCTCGTGGGCGAGGGCTACCTGGTGTGGCGCGACGTGCTGAAACCCTACGTCAAGTAACCCGTGCCGCTCTCGAATCCGATATTCCGCCGCATTTCGCGCCTGGCCGACGCCCAGGGCGTCCGCGCCTTCGTCGTCGGCGGCTACGTCCGCGACCACTACCTGCGGCGCCCCTCGACCGACATCGACGTCGTGGTCGTGGGCAGCGGCATCGCGCTGGCCGAGGCGCTGGGGCGCGAGCTCGGCGCGAAGGTCTCGGTCTTCAGGACCTTCGGGACGGCGATGGTGCGCGCCGGAGGCATCGAGGTGGAGTTCGTCGGCGCCCGCAAGGAGTCCTACACGCACGATTCGCGCAAACCGCAGGTCGAAGCCGGCACGCTCGAGGACGACCAGCGGCGGCGCGACTTCACGATCAATGCCATGGCGTGGTCGCTCAACGGCGACACGTTCGGCGAGCTGGTCGATCCGTTCGACGGCATGTCCGACCTGGAGGAGTGCACGATCCGCACGCCGTGCGATCCCGACGTCACCTTCTCGGACGATCCGCTGCGCATGATGCGCGCCGTGCGGTTCGCCGCGCAGTTGGGCTTCACGATCGAGGGGGAGACCTTCGAGGCGATCCGCCGCAACGCCGCCCGCATCCGCATCGTCTCGCGCGAACGCATCGCTACGGAACTCAACAAGATCGTCCTCTCGCCCGTGCCGTCGATCGGCTTCGAACTGCTGGAGCTCACCGGACTGCTGGAGCTGATCTTCCCCGAGATGCACCGCCTCAAAGGGATCGAGCGGCGCGGCAAACACGCCCACAAGGACAACTTCATCCATACGCTCAAGGTGCTCGACAACGTGGCGCGCCGCTCCGGCGACCTCTGGCTCCGCTGGGCCGCCGTGCTGCACGACATCGCCAAACCGCTCACGAAGGCCTACGACCCGCGCACGGGCTGGACCTTCCACGGCCACGAGGTCCTGGGATCGAAAATGGTTCCGGCGATCTTCCGCCAGCTGAAGCTGCCGCTCAACGAGCACATGAAGTTCGTGCAGAAGCTGGTCTTCCTCCACCTGCGGCCGATCATCCTCTCGGAGGAGATGGTGACCGACTCGGCCGTCCGGCGGCTGCTGTTCGAGGCGGGCAACGACATCGAGGCGCTGATGACCCTCTGCGAGGCGGACATCACCTCGGGCATCGACGCCAAGGTGAAGCGCTACATGGCCAACTTCGAGCTGGTGCGCCGCAAAATGAAGGACCTCGAGGAGCGCGACCGCATCCGCAACTTCCAGCCCCCGGTGACGGGCGAACTCATCATGCAGACCTACGGCATCGGCCCCTGCCGCCTGATCGGCGAGATCAAGGAGGTCATCAAGAACGCCATCCTCGACGGCGAGATTCCCAACGACTACGAGGCGGCCCGCGCCCTGATGGAGCGGCTGGCCGCGGAAAAAGGGCTGAAGGCCCGTTAGCCTCCGGCCCGCGGCCCCCGCATGCGGCGGGAACGGGTCAGACGATGCCCAGTTGCCGCCTGAATCCCTCGAGCAGCGCCGTGCGGACCTTCCGGTCGATCAGCTGCTCCTCCGAGACGTTCAGTCCCGTGAACCGGGGCACGGCGCCCTGCGCCTGCCTGTAAGCGAGGTTGCCGGTCGGCTCGCAGGCGAAGTATTCGCGGACGAAATAGTTGGTCGCCCGGTCGCTGCTCGTCGGGACCTTGTCGTATTCGTGAATGCGGAACCGGGGATAGCCTTCGGCCAGACCGCCGTTCGGAACCTCCATCCGGACCGTCCCGCCCTTGTAGTCGAACGAGAAGGTCCGCGGTTCGAGCCGGGCACGGCGGATCTCCCCGGCGGCGTACACCTCATTGAGGAAACACCTCTCGCCGTCGAATCCCAACAGGTGAAGTCCGTCGTCGGCCGCGACGAAATAATAGTGGCCGAGGTCCGTTTCGCGGGTGAAGGTGACGGCGCCGACGATCCCCTTCCCGATCCGCTCGCCCAACCCCTGTTTCGGGGCGGACGTCGAAATCAGCCCCCGGACCGGAGTCTCCCCGAGCACCTCCGCGATCTTGCCGAACCGGTCCGGATCGCGCAGATACTCGCCGACGATCGCCTCCCCGCGTTCCCGCCACACCGCCTCCGCCCGGTCGGCGGCGGCTTCGCACCGCTGTCTGAACCGGGGATAAAAGCATTTCATATAGACGAAATAGCCGATCAGAACGGCCGCAAGGACGACAACGGGAACCAGGTTGGCAATCATAAGCGATATCGTATTATTCGAGGTAAGACTTTTCTCCGGTCATTTGTATTTCGGTCTGGCATGGCCCCGCTCGTCGGTCTCGTAACGGGCGCGGGGGCGGCAACGCCTCTCCAGCACGTCGAACAGCGGGTAGAGCACCGCACCGCCCGCCAGCGCACCCGCTCCCCAGCGCCACTCCCCGGCGAGCAGCAGCGCGACGCCGGCGAGGGGCAGGCCGGAAGCGGCATACCTGAGCCGGAGGAAAATGCGGTGCAGCAACATGGCGGGCGTCGTTCGTCGGGGTTTGAAGCAAAGATAGCAAAAACCCGGCGACGGACCTCATGAAAAGCCGAAAAATTTATACGACCGTACAGTTTTTTTCACAAAAGACAAGAGAGGAAGCCGGAGCGGGCGGACAAGGGCCGCAACCGGCAAAGGACGCCCCGGGACAGTCCGGAACGGAACGCCCGCCCTCTTCCTCCGGACGACCGTCCTGCCGAACGGCCGCCCTGCCGGGAAACCGGACGGCTCACTCCGCCGTAAGCCGCGCCCGCCACGCATCGGGCACGGGGCGGCTCTCCTGCCGGACGAAGTCGAAGACGACCAACACCGACCTGCTTTCGCTGCGCACCTCCCCGTCCACGACGAGCCGCTGGAAGAGCGTCATCGACTTGTTGCCCACCTTTTCGCAGGTCGTCGTCACCCGCACGTCGTCGTGCATGCGCACCTGTCCCATGTAGGAGGTCGAGGTCGAGACGGTCACCACGCGCAGGTCGCCCAACAGCACCTCCTCGCCCAGCACCCGCGCATAGAAATCGGTCTTGCCCACGTCGAAATAGGACTGCTGCGCCACATTGTTCACATGCCGGAACGGGTCCAGATCCGAGAACCGCTTCTGCACCGGCGTTTCCAACACCCTGCCCATGCTACTCCCGGATGATTTTCACCTCGCCGCCTTCGCCGAACGCGATGATCGAAGAAGCCTTGCGGGTGGGTTTGCCCTCGAAACGGGGATTGACGACGAAATCCACGCCGTCCACGATCTCGCGCGCGACCTCCTCCAGCCCCGCGGGCGTCGCCTCGCCCGAAAGGTTGGCCGACGTCGAGACCAGGGGGCGGCGCAGTCCGCGCAGCAGCAGGCGGCAGAATTCGTGGTCGGGGACCCGCACGCCGAGCGTCCCCTCCTCGGGAATCAGGTTCCCGGCCACCCCGACGGCTCCCGGCAGGATGAGCGTCAGCGGCTTGGTGGCCATCTCCATCACGTCGAAGGCGATCCCCGGCGCCTTGTTCACATAGCGCACGGTCATCTCGGCCGAGGCGCACAGCACGAGCATCGACTTCTTGTTCTCGCTCCGCTTGAGCCGGTAGATCCGCTCCACGGCCGCGGCGTTCGTGGCGTCGCACCCGATACCCCAGACCGTATCGGTCGGATAGAGGATCAGTCCCCCCTCGCGCAGGACACGGACGGCCTCGTCGGCCTCGCGCTGCATTTCGGCCGCAGCGGCGTTTCGCACGGCGGTCATTTCAACGGAAGTATTTCGATCCAGTAGTCGTCCGGATCGTTGATGAAATAAAGCCCCATGTCGTAGTTTTCGAAACACACCCACCCGCGGGAACGGTGGTATTCGCGCACGGCGTCGTAATCGCCCGCCACGCGCATGCAGAGATGGCTCTCGTTCTCGCCCAGTTCGTAGGGCGCGGCGGCGTGGTCGCGGAGCCACGTCAGCTCCAGCCGGAAGGGCGACTCCCCGTCGCCCAGATAGACCAGCACGAACGAGCCGTCGGCGGCCTGCTTCCGACCGATCTCCTTGAGTCCCAATGCTTCGGCGTAAAATTTCAGGCTGCGGTCGAGATCGGTCACATTGACGTTGAAATGGTCGAATCTGCTCTTTATTTCCATAATCTTCGAGAGTTTGTCGTGCACAAATTTAGGCAAAGATTGTGAAAATCTGCCGGAAATATTTACCTTTGCGTCACAAAAGAAAAAAACAGACAAACGAGAATCGTATGGGAAGAGCCTTTGAGTATCGCAAAGCGAGAAAGCTGAAGCGCTGGGGACACATGGCCCGCACTTTCACGAAACTGGGCAAGGAGATCGAAATCGCCGTCAAGGCCGGCGGCTCCGACCCTTCGGGCAACACCCGCCTGCGTATTCTGATCCAGAACGCCAAGGCCGAGAACATGCCCAAAGAGAATATCGAACGCGCCATCAAGCGCGCCACCGAAAAGGACGCCGCCGACTACAAGGAGGTCATCTACGAGGGATACGGCCCCCACGGCATCGCGTTCCTGGTGGAGACGGCCACCGACAACACGAACCGCACGGTGGCCAACGTGCGCATGCACTTCAACAAGTGCGGCGGCACGCTGGGCAACAGCGGCTCGGTGGGCTTCCTCTTCGAGCACAAGTGCGTCTTCAAGTTCCGTCCCGCCGCCGGCGCCGATCCCGAGGAGCTGGAGCTGGAGATGATCGACCTGGGTGTGGACGAGTTCTACCCCGAAGAGGACGGCATCACGGTTTACGCCCCCTACGAGTCGTTCGGCGCCATCCAGAAGTGGCTCGACGACAAGGGATTCGAAATCGTATCGGGCGAATCGGTCCGCATCCCGACCGACACGAAGGAGCTCGACGCCGAAGGCCGCGAATCGGTCGAGAAACTCGTCGAAAAACTCGAGGAGGACGACGACGTGGTGAACGTTTACCACACGATGAAGGAGCCCGAGGAGGAGTAGGCCTCTCCGGACAATTAAAAAGGGGACGAGCAGAGAAAATCCGCTCGTCCCCTTTTAATTATCGGGCTGCGGCCCCTTCCGGCCGCCGGTCCGCAGCGCCCCTCCCCGTGCCCGTCATTCCATGCGTCAGAAGGGATAGCCCACACCGAAGTTCAGCGCCGTATTCTTCCACTTGAAGTCGTGAATCCACCGCTCGCCCGCGGGATTGTTGGGATTGTGGAGCTGGATGCCCCAGTCCAGACGCAGCACGGCGAACTTGATGTCGAAACGCAGACCGAGCCCCGTGTTGAATCCCAGTTGTTTGTAGAACCGGTCGAAATGGAACACGGCGTCGTCGGAGTACTCCGAAGGATTCTGCCGGATGTACCAGACATTGCCCAGATCGAAGAACGTGGCGCCGTGCACGATGCCCCAGACGGGGAAGCGCAGCTCGAGGTTGGCCTCCAGCTTCACGTCGCCCGTCTGCACGGGGAACGAGCCGTGCGGGTCGGGCACGGAGCCCTGTCCGAGCGTCCGGGGCGTCCAGCCGCGCATGCCGTTGCTGCCGCCGCAGTAGAACTGGCGGTCGAACGGCACGGAGGAGGAGTTGCCGTAGGCCATCGCCACGCCGCCGTAGATATGCCCCACGAGCGCCGTCACCCCGCCCAGCATGATCTTCCGGCTCACGCTCAGGTCGGTGCGGAAATACTGCGCGTAGGGAATGCCGAAAATCGTATAATAGGGTTTGTCCGACTTCGACGGCGAGAAGAAGAGGTGCTCCACCCCGTCGATCAGGTTGCCCGCCGTCTCCAGATTGAACCGGATGTTCGTGGCGTTTCCGTTCAGGTTCCGGCGCTGGTTGTTATAGCTGTATCCGAACGACAGTCCGCCGATGAACTGCGTGTTGAAACTCTCGAGCAGGTAACGGTTCGGCGTCAGCTCCTCCCCTTCCGAATCGGGATTGTCCACCATCAGGAACGACACGTCCAGGTCCCGTACATTCACCACGTTGATATCGACCGGCCGCAGCGAGAACGACGAATAGCGGTTGTTGCTCCACATGTAGGCGATGCCGGCGCTCGACAGCGTGCGGCGGTAGTAGGGACGGTCCTGGAAATTGACCGACAGCTCCACCTTGGTCCGGGGCTGGACCACCGAACGCTGCCGCCCCGTGCGCCACGGAAGCAGGAAGCGCGGGAAGGTCAGTCCGGTGGTGATGCCGAATTCCGTGGCGCGCTTCTTCTTCGCATCGGGCGCCTTCATGAACTCGTATCCCGCCGTGAAGGAGACGTCGAACGACTCGGCGCCGCGGAAGATGTTGCGGTTCTGGTAGCCGAGCGTCGCCTTCAGTCCGTAGAAGCTCGACGTCGTGCTCCCTTCCAGATCGACCTTGAAACTCTGCCGCAGCGTCGGCGTGCAGAGGATGTTGCACGTCAGATACCCCTCCCGCACGGAGCTCCGGGCCGCCGTATCGGTCGGCGAAGCCGCAGGGAAGGGAACGAAGTCCGCCGAATCGGCTCCCTGCGGCCGCTCCTCGAAGGAGATCTTCGCGCTCCTGAAATACCCGAGCGCCATCAGATCGGAATAGGTCCTGTTCACCTGCGACGCGTCGTAGAGGTAGCCCGGATAGAGCGGAATGGCCTGCCGCAGCACGGCCGGGCGCAGGGCGGGCCGCTTCTCGCTGACGACGTTCAGCCCCCGGTAATGGATCGTGTCGAGCCGCGAGAGGAGCGCCGTATCGGTCCTGAACGCCGCAGGATCGTAATCCGGGAAGACGTTGATCCGGTCGATCCTATACACCCGGTTGTCCTCCGTCCGGGGCCGTCCGCGGTCGTCGTATCCCGTCAGATTCTGCCGCACGACCATCCTCAGCTTCACGCGGTTGTCGCCCGTCAGCGTATCGGCGCGGAAGAGGATGTTACTGACCGAAAAGTTGTAGTACCCCTGCTCGCGCAGACGGGCCGTGATGCGTTCGCGTTCGGCGTCGAGCACCGAAACGTCGAACACGTCGCCCGCATGCAGCAGCGTCCCGGCCGTGTCGGACAGGATGAGCGGAGAGAGGGAATGGTCCTGGAACTCGTAAGAGACCGTGTCTATGCGGTAGGGCGCCCCCTGAAAGTTCCGGAAGGTCACCTTCGCCCGCCGTCGCCGCGACACGGTGTCCACCTCGCACGTCGCGCGCGAGGAGAAGAAGCCTTTCGAATCCATATAGACCTTCAGGTTCTGCACGCTCCGCTCCGTGAGCGACAGATCGAACAGCACGGGGGCCTCGCCGACGCGGCGTTTCCAGTTGTTCCAGCCGTTATCCCGTGCGGAATCGGCCTGCTCGTAGAGCCAGACGTAGAAGTTGGTCCCCAGCAGCCGCTTGTTGGGCGTCTGCCGCACGTACTTCTCGAGCTCCGAGGCCGCGATGCGTTCGCGGCGCGGCGTCGCCTTGTCGTCCTCGATGCGGACCCGCTGCAAGAAATACCCGCCCTCAGGGATATGCCGCGTGACGCTGCACGCCGAACCGGCAAGGCTCAGCGCGACGGCGACCAGACAGCGACACGCCCTCCGCACGGGACGTCAGTTGTTGAAGAACCCCTTCTCCTTGAGCAGGGCGAAATAGGACCGCGAAATGGCCAGGTTGTCCCGCCGCACATACCGCCGCTCGGTGAACACCTGCGCTAGATTCGGCAGTCCGTTCTCCTCGAGCAGGCGCCGGGTCAGCTCCGACTCCTCGCGTTCGGCCCACAGCTCGTCGATCTCCGCGGCCGTGTAGTCGGTGTACTTCTCGTAGTGGACCACGGCCTCCAGCGGCAGGCGGTCGGTCAGCTCCGGCGACTCGTCGGGGTATCCCGTCACGACGGTCGTCACCGGAATCACCCCTTTGGGCAGGGAGAGCACCCGGGAGATCTCGGCGGCCGTGTAGATCGTCGTGCCGAGGTAGCAGATGCCCAGCCCGTGCGACTCGGCCGCGACGCAGAAGTTCTGCGCGGCCAGCAGCGCATCGGTCGAGGCGTTCAGAAACCAGGCGAAGTTGTCGTAGGCCGGATCGGCGTCGCGCTGCTCGCACCACATCGTGAAGCGGTGCACGTCGGCGCAGACGGTCACCACGCACGGCGCCTCGCGGACCATCGGCTGGTCGAAATGGCAGGGCGAAAGCCGCTCGCGCAGCGCGGCATCGCGGGTCACCACCAGCGAATAGAGCTGCATGTTGCCGCACGTCGAGGCGCGCGATGCCGCTTCGAGACATTCGCGGAGCACCTCCTCGGGAATCGGCTCCGGACGGAACTTACGGATCGAACGATGCTTGAAAAGCACACTTTTCATGGACCGGTATCTTTTAGAATTTCGCGTTGGACCAATGCTCCGCCGCGGCATGAGAGGGCCCGGCGGATATTTTCCGCAAAATTAGCAAAACTTTTAGAAGTTTTATTATTTTTGCCGTAACATAACTTTCTCACGCACGTGCGAACGGAATTTGCCAAATACGAAGGCGCAGGCAACGACTTCATCCTCATAGACAACCGCGGCGAAGGATTCACGCCCGACCCGCGGCTGATCGCCCGCCTCTGCGACCGCCACTTCGGCATCGGCGCCGACGGAGTGATGACGCTCTCCCGCAGCGCCGGGACCGACTGCGCGATGCGTTACTTCAACGCCGACGGTTCGGAAGGCGAAATGTGCGGCAACGGAGCCCGCTGCTTCGCCCTTTTCGCCGAGCACCTGGGCATCGGCGGCGAACGCAAACGCTTCACCGCCGCGGACGGGCTGCACACGGCCCGCATCCTCCGCACGGAGGGGACGGGCGGCCTGGTCGAACTGGGCATGACGGAGGTCGCGGAGATCCGCCGCGGCGACGGGTGGTGGTTCCTCAACACGGGCGTTCCCCACTACGTCGAATTCGTCAGGGACCTCGACACGGCGGACGTCTGCGGCCGGGGCCGGGCGATCCGCCGCGACACGGCGCGGTTCCCGCAGGGCACGAACGTCAATTTCGTCCGCATCCTGCGCGACGGCGCGATCGCCGTCCGCACCTACGAACGGGGCGTCGAGGCTGAGACGCTGGCCTGCGGCACGGGCGCGACGGCGGCGGCCATCGTCACGAACTTCGCCTGCCAGCCCGCCGTCCTCCGCTACGACGTCGCGGTTCCCGGCGGGACGCTTTCGGTACGGTTTTCGCGGGAGGCCGCTACGGAACACTACTCGGACATCCGCCTCACGGGGCCCGCGCGGCGGGTCTTCGCCGGGGAGTTCGGGACCGAAGATTTCTGAAACACCATTCAACCGTTTTTCACCCATGAAAACACAAAAGGGAGTCCGCGAGCAGCATTCGGACGAACTTCGGAAGGCCCGGCGCCTCGAACCGCTCCGCAAGAGCGGCAAGGAGCGCCACACGCTCTACAACAGCCTCGGCGACGAAGACGACGAGGAGCTTACGCCCTATCCCCGGCGGGAGTCGGCCCTCGACTACCTCGACGACGACCAGCGATAAAGGCCGCGCGGCAGACGCATCCCGGCGGCACGACATACCCGGCGGAGGCCCCTCCGGCCCCGTCGCAAGAACCTCGCGCCCTTCCGAAGGAGAAGGGCGCGGAAAAAGAACGCATATGACCGAAAAATTCATCATGGCGGGGCGGACGGCCCTGCACGTCTGCGACTCGGAACGGGGCGACCGGTGCGTCGTGCTGTTGCACGGCTACCTCGAATCGCTGCTGGTCTGGGAGGAGTTCGTACCTTATCTTTACAAGCACGTCCGCGTGGTGATGCTCGACCTGCCGGGCCACGGCATCTCGGTCGTCGCGGGAGAGGTTCACACGATGGAGTATCTGGCCGACACGGTGGCCGACGGACTCCGGGCGCTGGGCATCGCCCGCTGCACGGCGGTCGGGCATTCGATGGGCGGCTACGTCGCCCTGGCCCTCTGCGAACGCCATCCCGAACTGCTCGACGGCGTGGTGCTGCTCAGCTCCACGCCCAACCCCGACACGCCGGAGAAGGCCGAAAACCGCCGCCGCGAAATCGCCCTCGTCCGGGCCGGCAGGAAGGACGCGCTGGCCCGGGTGGCCCCGGAAGCCGGATTCGCCGAGGAGAACCGCCCGCGGATGAAAGACGCCATAGAGGATCTCGCCGAGCAGGTGTTCGTCACCGAAGACGAGGGCATCGTCGCCCTGCTCAACGGCATGATCGCCCGCAAGGACCAGAACGACATGCTGCGCGCCTCGAAGGTCCCGCAGCTCTTCATCCTCGGACGCCGGGACGGCTACATTCCCGTCGAGACCGCCGAAAGGATGGCGGCCGCCCATCCGCAGGCACGGGTCGCCTGGCTCGAACACAGCGGACACATGGGCTTCCTCGAAGAGCCGGAGGCCACGGCGCAGGCGATCCTCGGCTTCGTACGCGAAACGGGCGGCCCGGCCGAATAAACGCCGCACGCCCGGCGCCGGCGGAGACCGCTTCGGAGGCGCCCGAGACCGCCGCCCCGGCACGGCGGCATCTTCTCCGCTTCTGCAACGGACGACCCTTCGGGGCCGTCCGTTTTCGTATCCCGGGGTCTGCGTTCCGCCTTCCGCACGTCTCCGGAAGAGCCTTTCGGCCGCTTTCCGGACCTCCCAAGGATTTACTTCGCCGGCACACGGCATAATTTACAATCAGTTATCGAGCAACGCATTACGATAACAATCCGATTGAAAAAACCTACTTTCCGGTTTAATATCCATCGTGAAAAGAAATATTATGGTGAAATTTGTGTGACAACCTGACCGACCTTATGAGAAACCTCTGCTCGCTGACGACTTCGTTCCCGGCCGACCGGCTGCGGCCTCTTCCGCCGCGCACGGAGCATACCCGTCCGGCATGCGCGAAGAGTTTCCCCGCCTTGCGAGGGGGGGGGAATTTCCACCGCGGGAAATAGTCCGCAAAACCGGTAAACCGACGTGCGTCTTCCAAACATCCGACGCACGATCCACACCTGATATTATAATCATAGCCGATCCCGACGGCGGAGCGTACTCCGGCGCCGGTCCGTCGTGCGCCCTGCGCATCCGTTCCTCCGCCGGGAACGGACGCCCCGCCATGCCCGGCAAATCCGATTTCAAATCCATAACCCAACAGAAAAAGCCTATGAAACACAACCGACTCCGTTTTTCCGGCTCCCCTCCGGACGCCGCTCTCCACGCCGGGTTCCGGCACGCAGCAAACGAAAAATCCATCAATTAAATCAAACGTTCCCACATGGACCAAAAACGAAGCATAGAAACACGCCTCAAGGGCGTGGGTATCCTGCGCAGAACCACACGGTATCTGCTTGTCACGATGCTGGCCGTCCTGGCATCGGCGACCGCGCTGCAGGCGCAAAACACCGTCATCAAAGGCGTCGTCACGGACAAGGGCGGCGCCCCCATCGCCGGCGTGACCGTCGTGGCGAAAGGCACGACCGCAGGCGAAGTGACCTCGAGCGACGGCTCCTACACACTCAGCGTTCCGGCCGGAGCGGAGGTGCTCCAGTTCTCGTTCATCGGCATGGAGACCCAGGAGGTCGCCATCGGCTCGCGGACGGAGATCAACGTCACGATGGCCCCCGGCTCGCTCGGCATCGACGAGGTGGTGGTGGTCGGCTACGGTACGCTGGCCAAACGCGACCTCTCCTCGTCGGTGGCTTCCGTGAAGAACGAAGACCTCACCGAACGCACCACGGCCTTCAACATCATGCAGGGCATCGCGGGCAAGGTCGCCGGCGTGAAGAACGTCTCGTTCTCCGGACGTCCGGGCGGCTCCTCGGCGCTGCGTATCCGCGGTATGGGTTCGATCAACGCCGGCAGCGACCCGATCTACGTCATGGACGGCGTGGTGGGCGTCGATCCCTCGCTCATCAACCCCGAAAACGTGGAGTCGATCGACGTGCTGAAGGACGCCGCCGCAACCTCCATGTACGGTGCGCAGGGCGCCAACGGCGTGGTCATCATCACCACCAAGTCGGGCAAGAAGGGACAGGGAACCGTGACCTACAACGGCAAGGTGGGCTTCGGCTTCCTCAACCGCAAGCTCGACCTGCTCGACGCCGACGAATACATGGAGGTGCAGCGCCGCGCCTACGCTTACAGCGGCAAGGTGATGCCCCACCTCGAGACCCCTTACGAGAACCTCTTCTACTACGCCAAGGACCCCGCCGGCAACTTCCAGCGCGACGAGAACGGCTACCTGATCGCCTCGCCCAAATACGACACCGACTGGCAGGAGGCGCTGACGCAGACGGCCATCACCAACGACCACACCGTTTCGTTCGCTTCGGGCAACGACAAGACGTCGGTCTATTCGAGCATCGCCTATCAGAACTTCGAAGGTCTGGTCAAATACACCAACTCGGAGCGCATGACGGGAACGGTGAACGTGAAGAGCGACATCACCGACTGGCTCAACGTGCAGACCGTCGTGACGGCCGGCACGGACAAGACCAACGCCGCCGACGGCGAGAGCGGATTCGGACAGGGTCCGGTGCGCAACATGCTCGAGATGCCACCCATCGTTCCGGTGCGCTACGAGGACGGCACGTGGGGCCGCAAGGACGACTACCCGCTGGGCGAGCTGGCCGAAAACCCGCTGCGCCTGCTCCAGGAGAAGAAGAGCGTCACCGAGACCGACTACGCGATCTTCAACGTCATCGCCGACATCCACCTGACCAAGAAGCTGACCTTCACGGCCAAGGGCGACTATCAGATGACCAACCGCCGGACGCTGAGCTACGCCAAGGCCGGCCTGCACGGCGAGACCGACACCAACGGCGGCTACGCCGACATCGGCAACACCAAGTCGCGCCGCTGGTCGAACGAGGACTACTTCACCTATGCCGACTCGTGGTTCGACGACCAGCTCAAGTCGAACTTCGTGCTGGGCGCCAGTTGGTACTACAACCACTCGGAGAACTCGTCGGCGGGTTCGGAGCAGTTCTTCGACGACTTCTTCGGCTACCACAACCTCGGCGCCGGCACGGTCTATCACAAGCCCACGTCGGGCATGAGCCAGCAGACGATGAACTCCTACTACTTCCGCATGAACCACACCTTCCGCGACAAGTACCTGCTGGGCTTCACGCTGCGCGCCGACGGCGCCTCGAACTTCGGCGCCAACAACAAGTACGGCTGGTTCCCCTCGGCCTCGGCGGCGTGGATCATCTCCGAGGAGCCCTTCTTCGACGCGGCCCGCAAATGGGTGAGCAACCTGAAGCTGCGCGCCAGCTACGGTACGGTGGGCAACGCCTCGATCCCCAACTACAGCACGATCTCGCAGTACAGCAACGACCAGATGATCCTCAACGGCGCGCTGAACCCCTACGTCGTGCTCTCGAACCTCGGCAACGCCGACCTGAAGTGGGAGACCTCGAAGCAGTTCAACGTCGGTCTCGACGTCTCGCTGTTCGACAACCGGCTGGAGCTGATCATGGACTACTACAACAAGACCACCACCGACCTGCTTTTCCAGAAACAGGTTCCCTACACGACGGGATACGCCACGACGTGGACCAACCTGGGCAAGATCCGCAACAAGGGTTTCGAGCTCACGATCTCGTCGCGCAATATCAGCCACAAGAATTTCCAGTGGACGACCGACCTCGTCTTCTCGACCAACCGGCTCATGGTGATCGACGTCGGCGGCGAGCGCATCGACCTGGGCAACAACGCCATCGCCGAGGCCGGCAAGCCGTGGGGCTCGTTCTTCGTGCTGAACCGTCTGGGAACCTGGGGCCTCGACGAGGTGGACGAAGCCCGCAAATACGGCAAGAAACCCGGCGACCTGAAGTTCGAGGACCGCAACCACGACTACGTGATCGACGACAACGACCGCCGGATCATGGGCAACGGAACCCCCAAGGGCGACATCACGCTGGTGAACACCTTCCGCTACAAGGGCTTCTCGCTCATGGTGGACCTGAACGCCGCCTACGGCTTCAAGATCATGGGCATCACCACGACGATGATGGAGAACCGCCAGCTCTACGGCAACTCCATGAAGTCGGTGCTCAACGCCTGGACGCCGGAGAACCAGAACTCGATGATCGCCGCACTGCGCCTCCCGTCGGACGTGAACTTCGGCGAGAACGAGAAGGACTCGCGGATGCTCTACGACGGCGACTTCCTGCGCATCCGCAACATCTCGCTCTCGTACGACTTCAAGCCGGAGCTGCTCCGCAAGCTGCGCGTCATCAAGGGCCTGAGCATCGGCGTCAATGTCGAGAACCTGCACGTATTCACCGAATATCCGGGCTACGACCCCGAGGTGGGCGCCTTCAACACGGACCGCGGCCAGAGCATCGACTTCTACTCCTACCCGCACCCGACGACCGTCTCGGCCAACATCAAGATCACCTTCTAACAACCGAATCCCTATGAAAAGAGAGATATTGAACATCGGCTGGGCGCTCGCCGCGACGGCGGCGCTGTCGTCGTGCGACTCGTTCCTCGAGGAGTCGCCCAAGACCTTCCTTTCGCCGAAATACTACTTCCAGACGGAAAACCAGATCACCGCCGGCGTGAACGGCCTCTACACCTTCGTGGACGACATCTTCGACGGCGACATCGAGGTGGGCACGCAGAACTTCATCTTCCTGGACTACCTGCCCGGCTACGGCATCCGCCCGCGCGCCGCGAGCAGCCTCTACCTCTCGCAGGCGCTCAACCTCTCCGTCACCGAGGAGAGCACCCACGTCGAGAACCTCTGGAAGTCCTCCTATTTCGCCATCGAGAACTGCAACGGCGTGATCGCCGGCATCGAGGCGGCCAAGAACGTGGAGATCGCCGAGGACACCCGCAACAAGCTGCTGGGCGAAGCCTACTTCCTCCGCGCGTACAACTACTTCAACCTCGTGCGGCTCTACGGCCCCGTGCCCCTGAAGAAGAAGACCACCTCCGACCTGTCGCAGGCGCAACTGCCCCTGTCGTCCGAGGAGGCGATCTACGAAGTGATCGTCACGGACCTCACGCAGGCCGAGAAACTGATGGAGAACGCCCCCTGGACGAGCACCGACGGCCGCGTGACGAAGGGAGCCGTGAAGTCGATGCTGGCCAAGGTCTATCTCACGATGGCCGGCTATCCCCTGCAGAAGGGCGGCGAATACTACCGTATGGCCTACGAGAAGGCGCACGAGGTGTACGAGAGCGGGCAGTTCCGCCTGTTCGACACCTACGCCGAGATGCGCGACCCGGCGAACGCCAATTCGGGCGAGTTCATCTGGATGATCCAGCGCGAAGCGGACCGGGCCGGCTCCCCCGTGCACAACGACATGCTGCCCTATCCCGAACCCTCGAAGGCGATCTCGCAGAACGGCGCGTACGGCGGAGCGCTGGCTCCCGCACAGGCCTTCTACGAGTCCTACCCCGCCGGCGACCTGCGCACGGCCGAGAAGGGCTACTATTACACCGAGCACGAGGCGCAGGACGGCTCGGGCGTCGTGGAGCTGGGCGCTCCCTTCATCTACAAGTACTGGGACGCCAGCGCCGCCGAAACGGGCAAGTCGGGCATGAACTACGCCCTGCTGCGCTATGCCGACGTCCTGCTGATGATGGCCGAGGCGAAGGCGCAGGCCGACGGCGGCTCCACCACCGACACGGACGCCGTGGAAGCCTACTACATGGTCCGCCACCGCGCCCTGCCCGACGAGGAGAAGCCCTCGAAGATCGACGTGAATCAGGTGCTCAAGGAGCGTTTCTGGGAGATCTGCTTCGAGACCCAGACATGGTACGACATGCTGCGCACGCGCAAGGCACTGAATCCCACGACAGGTCAGATCGTGGACCTCATCGGCTGCCAGACCCCCGGCCACACCGAGGGCGCACGCTTCGAGGAGGCCGACCTGCTGCTGCCCTACCCGCTCCGCGAGAAACGTCTGAACCCCAACCTGGTACGGAAATAACCGGCCGGGAACGTCAAAAAAACGTGAGATGAAATTCCGATTCAGATATGCGGTCCTCCCGTGCCTGCTGCCGGCCTTCGCGGCGGCATGCAGCACCGAGGCCACACACCGCAGACCCAACATCTTCGACGACGAGGAGTCGTTCGCGGCCGTGACGTTCTCGTCGAACGCCGACTCGCTCTTCCTCTCGTGGGAGCTGACCGACGACCGCATCCAGTTCGACAGCTACCGGATCACGGACAACAAGTCGCAGCAGGTACTGACGGTCGGCCGCGACGAGACCTCGTGCCTGCTGACGCACGTGCCGTACAACGAACCCGTAGCAGTCTACCTGTCGCTCGTCGCCGGCGGCGAGGTGGTGAAGACGGCCAAGACGGACGTCGTGATCGACGGCCTCGACAAGACGACCGCCGCGACGCTGATCCCCGACCGGGGCAGCGTCACGGGCGGCGACGGGACCTACTCGATCCCCCTGCCCGACGGCCGGAGCATCTTCCTCATGGGAGACTCCTACATCGGGCCGGTGACCAACGGCCAGCGCCCGACCTCCGACCACATGTTCCGCAACACCTACATTCTCTACGACGAGGGGCGGGTGAGCGCGATCTACGGCGCCGGAGGCGACGGGAACGCCTCGGCGGCCGTACCGCCGGGCGTATCGGACGAGAGCAGGAAATGGTACTGGCCCGGCCACGGATTCGTCGAGGGCAACACGCTCTACGTCTTCCAGACGGTCATGTACCAGGGAGCCGAGGGCATGTGGGGATTCCGCTACGAGACGACCGACATTCTGGAGTACGAGCTGCCCTCGCTGACGCTGCGGCGCACGACCCGCATTCCCTTCCGCGGTTCGGAGGACATCCACTACGGCATGGCCGCGCTCAACGACGGCGACTACGTTTACGTCTATGCCCAGGTGGACGTCACCAACGACGCCGATCCGATCTCCGAGGTGCTGGTCGCCCGCACCACCCCCGCGAAACTCTGCACCGACTGGGAGTACTACACCGGTTCGGGCTGGAGCACGGACCCATCGGCCGCCGAGCGGCTCGAAGGGCTGGCGAGCGTGCCGGTCTCCTCGCAGTTCAACGTCTTCCGCCTGCGCGACAAGTACGTGCTGCTGACGCAGAACAAGCGTTACAACAGCGGCGAGATCTACACCTTCACGTCGGACAGCCCCGCGGGACCGTGGCGCAACAAGCAGCTGATCTACAGGATTCCCGCCATGGAGAACAGGAAACTGTTCACCTACAACGCCATGGCGCACCCCCAGTTCGAAAAGGACGGCATGATCCTCGTCAGCTACAACGTCAATACCGAAGAGTTCTCACAACAGTTCAGCGACGTCAGCACCTACCGGCCCCGTTTCTTCTGGATCGGAATCGACCGGATATTGAACAGCAAGCGATAACCACAAAAAACAGAAACCATGAAAAAATACGCATTGATACTCACGTGCGCGGCGGCCTGCGCGGCGCTCACGGGTTGCGAGGATGTCTCGGACCGTATGTCGTCCGACTACCCGAGCACCTACGACATAAAATACGGCATCCGCCAGGTCCTCCAGTACGACCCTATGAACATCAACGGAATCGACGTGGCGGAGAAGTTCGACTTCTTCGGCACGCTGCGCTTCACGATCCACGTCAAGGACAACCGGATGGCCAGCCTCGAGTTTTCGAACGGCGACGTGCCCTTCTCGCCCTACGCCTTCGAGATTCCCTCGGGCGAGGTCGAATGCTACCTGGACACCGAGGCGCTGCCCAACGAGCTGCGGATCAAGGGGACGGACAACGTCGTCGCCTACTTCCAGAACGGCGAGTTCTCGGTCCCGTTCCAGCTCGACTGCGAGGAGCTCAACTACAAGTACACTTTCAAGGAGATTGTCGAATAATTTAACCCGGAACGCGTTATGAAACCTCTGAACAGATTCAAATATTGGATAATGACCGCCGTCGCGTTGCCGCTCATCGGCATCGGCTGCATGGAGATCGTGGAGATCATCCATCCCGAGGATGCGAAGGTGAACAGCGACATAGACATTTCGGTGAAGATCAAGTTCACGGCCGAGACCGACCACCGCTCGGAGATCGCCTTCGCGATTCTCGCGCCGAAGGCCTGGAACATCCGGGAGAACGCCTCGCTGACGCTGACCACCGAAGGGTACGTCAATCAGGGATTCGCCGAGGTCGTGGACGAACAGATGACGCCGATCCCCGAGGGCGCCATCGAGCCCGGCACGGGCCTGCCCTGGCCGGACGCCTACCAGAGCCAGATCGGCCTGATGGGCAACACCGGCCCGATGGAATGGGTGATCTTCCAGTCGAAGACGTCGTTCGACGTGAACGACCAGCGCGAAAACGGCAAGGAACCGATCGTCGGCACGGTGAAAATCCGCCTCAAGACCGGCCCGCAGGCCATCAAATGCTTCATGGGCTACGGCTGGTGCAGCCTGAACAAGGGCTTCGACGTGGGCGGCGACGACGGCAAGGGCAGCAACCGGCGCTACAAGGAGAACGAGAAGTCGAAGGTGCTGACCGTGACGGGCGGCGACCTGCCGATGCTCGACTACACGGTGGAGAGCCTGGTATCGACCGTCCCGTCGGTATTCGGCTACGGCGACATCTTCTCGGTGAAATTCTCCGCCGTATCCGGCTCGACGGAGACCGCCCTGAACGGCCAGGAGAAGGTCTATCTCTGGGGCAAGGCCGTGTACGACGGCGGCAAGGAGGTGATCGTCGATGAAATCAGCGACAAGACCCTCATGGAGAAGATCAGCGAAACGGCCTACCAGAAATACATCTACCCGCGGCACTTCTTCGGCCTGCCGGCCGACGCCGAGATCGAAGCCACCTACTTCCACTTCACCAACGAGGACCGGAGCATCGTCGTGACGGACCCTGCCTCGGGCGAGGACTTCCTCGTCTCGGAGACCGTGGAATAATCCCACCCCACACACGACCGAAGGGACCGGCCGGGAAATACCCGGGCACGGTCCCTTCGGCCGTTTTTCGAGCGTTCTCCTCATCATGACGCCCCGACCGATCCGGGAATCGTTCCGGAACGAACGGCCGGTTCCGTCCGGCGCAGCCGCACAACCGAAACCGGCCCGAATTTTCCCGATTCGAACACGCGGCGCAATTCACCCCCCCCGCCTCGCGCCCCGCCCGGGCCGCAGTACCGTCCCGACCCGGTCCGCCGTCGCTCCGACCCGCCGGATTTCCGCAGCCTGCCATTCGATTTTTCCTCCGGTCCCACACGGACATTCCGCAGACCGGGCACCGAACGCCGCATCGTCTTTCCCCGCAAACCAGCCCCGTCATCGTCCGGCGCGATTCCGATATCCATCCGACATGGATCGGTCCTGAAGAACAATAAATGCGTCCTGCATCAATTTTTTATTCTAAAATTTGGATAATATCTACAATATTCGCTATATTTGAAATACGAACATACCCGAAAGTATGTTTGGCTGTTCAATCAAACGAAACTACCAAAGCAACTCACCCACAAAGAACAGCCAAGGACGTATTATGCACGGTTCTTGGCTATTTGTGGGAGTATTGGTAGTACTCGTTTGAAAGTCAGGAATCCGTGCATGTCCTTGGAACCATTTGAAACCGAATGAGGATATGCCGAATGGAAACGATTCGAATGCAGGCGGGAAAACGCTCTCCAAGCCCCTGACCGGTCACCGGACAGATTCCGGATAAAGTTTCGTCGTTTTCGGACGGATTGTCCCCTCAAAGCGCAATGCCCGGCATCCATGATTCGCCCCGGAATTTTTCCGGAGCCGTCCGGACATCCGTCGCTCTGCGGGACCGTACGCTCCCCGCTTATCCATTTCGACCCTCGAGACTGCGGCGCAGCAGCCTCATACACACACCCTGCGGATCCGCGACGGAGAAGAATTCGTCGTACAGTGACGCAACACACACGCAGGAGGGGCCGTCCGGTTCGTGCCGGCGGCCCCGTTTTTTCGGCCGAAACCGCAGTCTCCATGTCCCGTGTTCCCGAATCATCCCGAATATGCCCACCCACGCAAACCGGAATCGGAATCCAACGAACCGGCCGACAGCAAAAGAAAAAGGCCCGACGGTCTTCGACCGTCAAGCCTTTCCATCAGTCGGGGTGACTGGATTCGAACCAGCGACCACACGCCCCCCAGACGTGTACTCTAACCGGACTGAGCTACGCCCCGATTCCGCCACCGAAGCCGTTAGCTCCGGTTTGGGACTGCAAATATAAGGACAATTTTCAAAAAAACATATTTCTGTCCCATTTTTTTCTACTTTTGTGCTGATGAATCGCCGTATTCGATATTCCGAAATCTCTGCCGCAGCAGCCATCCGGCCAGTCAATCAACTGACAAACAGACGGATAATATGCGAATTCACAGCTCGCGCATCTACCGGAACAAAGACGGAGACGAAAAATGAAAACGGAAAAGAAGACCTCCATAACTCTTTCGAATAACCGATGACCCGAACCGCCCTGCTCTTCACGCTGCTCGCGCTGCTCACCGCCGCGCTGTTCGTGGCCGACCTCGCCGTGGGATCGGTGTACGTCTCCCCGGGCGAGATATGGGGGGCGCTGACCGGCAAGGCGGGCGACCCCGCCCTTCAGGACATCGTTCTCAAAATCCGGCTGCTGAAAGCCGTCACGGCCCTCGCCGCCGGGGCCGCCCTTGCCGCCAGCGGCCTGGAGATGCAGACGCTTTTCCGCAACCCGCTGGCCGGTCCCTACGTGCTGGGCGTCAGTTCGGGGGCTTCGCTGGGCGTCGCACTCTTCCTGTTGGGCGCCCCGCTGCTGGGAGTCTCGGGACACACCTTCGTCCAGTCGCTCGGAATCGCCGGCGCGGCCTGGCTGGGCGCGGCGCTCGTGCTGGCGGCAATTCTGGCCGTCAGCCGCCGGATCAAGGATATCATGGTCATCCTGATCCTCGGCATGATGTTCGGTTCGGGCGTCGCCTCGGTCGTCGAGATCCTGCAATACCTCTCCGACGAAGCCGCCCTCAAGTCGTTCGTCGTCTGGACGATGGGATCGCTGGGCGACGTCACGGGCAGCCAGCTCGCCCTGCTGCTTCCCGTCGTCTCGGCGGGCCTCGTACTCGCCGTCGCCGTCATCAAACCGCTCAACCTGCTGCTGCTGGGCGAAAATTACGCCCGGACGATGGGACTGAACATCCGGCGCACGCGCCTGCTGATCTTCCTCTCCACCGTGCTGCTCGCCGGAACCGTCACGGCGTTCTGCGGTCCCGTGGGATTCATCGGGCTGGCCGTTCCGCACCTCGCGCGCATGGCGTTCGCCTCGGCCGACCACCGGATCCTGATGCCCGCCTCGATGCTCGCCGGCGCCGCGCTGCTGCTCGTCTGCGACCTCGCGGCCAAACACTTCGCCCTGCCGATCAACACCATCACGGCCCTGATGGGCATTCCGGTCGTGATCTTCGTCGTAACCCGTAACCGCAACCTGTTCTGAATGAGCATCGCACTACGACATATCACGCTCGCCTACGGCGACCGCCGCCTGCTGGAGGACGTCTCCGCCGACTTCGCCCCGCAGACCCTCACCGCCCTGATCGGCCGCAACGGCACGGGCAAGAGCACCCTGCTGCGGGCCATCGCGGGACTGGGACCCGTCGCCGGGGGCAGCGTGGAGCTGTGCGGCCGCCCGCTCGCAGAGCTCCCGCCCCGGCAGCGGGCAGGGACCGTCGGCTTCGTCACCACCGACAAGGTCCGGATCGCCAACCTTCCCTGCCGCGACGTCGTGGCGCTGGGGCGCGCGCCCTACACCGACTGGATCGGCCGGATGCAGGCGGCCGACCGCGCCGCCGTGGACCGCGCGCTGGAACTGGTCGGCATGAGCGCCTTCGCCCGCAAGACGATGGACCGGATGTCCGACGGCGAATGCCAGCGCGTGATGATCGCCCGGGCGCTGGCGCAGGACACGCCCGTCATCCTGCTCGACGAACCCACGGCGTTCCTCGACCTCCCGAACCGCTACGAGCTGGCCTCGCTCCTGCGGCGGCTGGCCCGCGACGAGGGCAAGTGCATTCTCTTCTCGACGCACGACCTCGACATAGCGCTGTCGCTCTGCGACGCCGTCGCGCTCATCGACACCCCGTCCCTGCACCTGCTCCCGGCCGGGGCGATGGCTCGCAGCGGCCTCATCGAACGCCTCTTCGCGGGCGAAAGCGCCCGTTTCGACCCCGAGACCCGCACCGTGAAGCTCCGCTGATCCCGCGGAAATGCGTTCCGGCGCATCCCGAAGCGGGTCTTCAGGCAAAAAAACGGATTTTTTCGACATATTTTTTGCACCGTACGCTTTTTTGCTTACCTTTGCACCGCTAAAGCCTCCCCTTGCGGGGTCGGCGATAGTGGTAAAGGCCCATTCGTCTATCGGTTAGGACGCAAGATTTTCATTCTTGAAAGAGCAGTTCGATTCTGCTATGGGCTACACGAGGGATGCCGGAACGACCGGCGCATCCGTATCGGGGGGGGGCAGGCTGCGAAGCCGGCGCGCGAAAGAGGCGGACCCGCGAACGGAACGCGACGGAAGGAAGGGCGTCCGACGGGTATTATTCATTACAGGAGCGGACCCCGGGTCCATCCGCAAGCAGCCACGGCTGTCGCAGGGATAAAGATTGAAGTAAAAAATAAACACACAACGAATTATGGCAAACCATAAGTCATCGAAGAAAAGAATCCGTCAGACGGTGACCAAGCGTGCGCACAACCGCTTGTATCACAAGACGGCCCGCAACGCCGTGAAGGCTCTGCGCGCGACGACCGAGAAGAGCGCCGCCGAGGCCCTGCTTCCGAAGGTAACGGCTATGCTCGACAAGCTGGCCAAACACAACATCATGCACAAGAACAAGGCCGCCAACCTCAAGAGCGCCATCCAGCTTCACGTGAACGCCCTCTGACGGGCCGGGAAGGGGAGGACGGCCGAATGCCGGTCCGAATCGTTCCCGCAACCAAGAAAAGAAAAAGCTGTCCTTTCGGGACAGCTTTTTTCGTGGCGGAAGAGCGCCGGATCACTTCAGCCCGTCGATCACCGCGGCAATGCGGCCGAACACCTCGTCCATCGTGCCGACGCCGTCCACCGACGCATACTTGTTCTGCGAAGCGTAGTAATCCGCCACCACGGCCGTCTGCTTGCGATAGACGTCCAGCCGTCCGCGGATCACCTCCTCCGAAGCGTCGTCGGCACGGCCCGAATCCTTGCCGCGCAGCAGGATACGCTTCACCAGCTCCTCCTCGGGAACGTGGATGTCCACCATGATATCCACCTTCAGTCCGTGCCCGGCCAGAATCCTGTCGAACTCCTCGGCCTGCACCGTGGTGCGCGGGAACCCGTCGAAAATGCACCCTTTGGCCTCCTTGTGGCCGGCGACGTAGTTGGCTATCATGCCGATCACGATCTCGTCGGGAGCCAGCCGGCCCTCCCTGATGTACTGCTCCATGCTGCGGCCCAGCTCCGTGCCGCGGCGAATCTCGTCGCGGATCACCTCGCCCGTCGAAACATGGTCGATGCCGTAGTGCTCCTTCAGCCGCTGCGCCTGCGTACCCTTGCCGCAGCCCGGAGCGCCGAATAAGACAATGTTTATCATATCCGAATCCGTTTTTGTGATTGAACGGACAAAATTACGCTAATTTTTGAGAAACGGCAAAGAATCGTTAGTTTTGTCGAAAATTCGACTCGCACATGGAGACCAAGAAACGCACCGAGATCGCCGCGCTCGGACAGTTCGGACTGATCGACCGCCTGACGCACGGCTTTTCGCCGAAGAACCCTTCGACCCTGCGGGGCGTCGGCGACGACGCCGCCGTCATCGCGCCCCCCGCGGGCGAGGAGCTGCTCTGCTCGACCGACTCCTTCTTCGAAGGCGTGGATTTCGACCTCACCTACTTCCCGCTCAAACACCTGGGCTACAAGGTCGTGACGGCCGGAGTGAGCGACATTCTGGCCATGAACGCCCGCCCGTCGCAGATCGTCCTGTCGCTCGGCGTCTCCGCGAAACTGCCCGTCGAGGCGCTCGACGACCTCTACGAAGGCGTCCGCTTCGCCTGCGACGAGCTGGGCGTGGACCTCGCGGGCGGCGACACGCGCGCCTCGATGACCGGCCTTGCGGTCACCGTCACGACGCTGGGACACGCCCCGAAGGAGCGGATCGTTTACCGCAGCGGGGCCCGACTGCACGACCTCATCTGCATCACGGGCAATCTCGGGGCCGCCTTCATGGGGCTGCGCCTGCTCGAACGCGAGAAGCGCGTGCTCTCCGACGTGACGAATCCCGAGCCGCAGTTCAAGGGATACGAATACCTGCTCGAAAAATACCTCAAGCCCCGCCCCCGCACCGACATCCTCGACGCGCTGGCCGAGGAGGGGATCGTCCCCACGGCGATGATCGACCTCACGGACGGTCTGGCCGGCGATCTGATGCAGCTCTGCAAGGCCTCCTCCTGCGGCGCCCGCATCTATCTCGAACGCATCCCCATCGCGCAGCAGACTTCGGCGCTCTGCGAGGAGATGCACGCCGATCCGGTCGTTGCGGCGCTCAACGGCGGCGAGGACTACGAGCTGCTCTTCACCGTGCCCCTTTCGATGCAGGAGCAGGTGATGCGCCTCGGACTGGTGGACGTGATCGGCCACATCACGCCCGACCCGACGGGCTGCTTCCTCGTCACGCCCGACGGGCAGGAGATCGCACTGAAGGCGCAGGGATTCCCGGAGAAATAGCCCCTCCGCGCGCCGTTTCCGGCAAGACGCCCGTCCCGGACGGGCTCCGCACGGGGCGGACGGACCGGGAGATCGGAAACCGAAGTGCGAAAAAAGCGCGAAAAGTTTGATATTTCCCGATTTATACCTATCTTTGCGGTCCCGAAAAGGGAACGAAAACAATTAATTAAAAACGTCATGAACAATTACGAAACCGTTTTCATTGTCACGCCGGTCCTCTCCGATCAGCAGGTGCAGGAGGTCGCTGACAAATTCCAGGGTGTCATCACCGAGAACGGCGGTCAGATCGTGAACAAGGAGTCGTGGGGCCTCAAGAAGCTCGCCTACCCCATTCAGAAGAAGACCACCGGTTTCTACTTCCTCGTGGAGTTCACGGGCGAGGGTTCCATCGTGAACGCCCTCGAAACGCAGTACCGCCGCGACGAGCGCGTGATCCGTTTCTTAACTTTCAAGCAGGACAAGTATGCCGTAGAGTACTCGGAGAAACGTCGTGCGAAACTTTCTAACAAGCAGGAGGAGTAAACCATGGCACAGGAGAACAAACCGCAATCCGAAATCCGTTACCTCAACCCCGTTTCGGTAGACGTCAAGAAGAAGAAGTACTGCCGCTTCAAGAAGCTCGGCATCAAATACGTCGATTACAAGGACGGCGAATTTCTCAAGAAGTTCCTCAACGAGCAGGGCAAGATTCTGCCCCGCCGCCTGACGGGAACCTCGCAGAAGTTCCAGAAGAAGGTGGCACAGGCCGTGAAGCGCGCCCGTCATCTGGCCATTCTGCCCTTCGTAACCGATTGCATGAAATAATTAAAGGGAGGAGACGACCATGGAAGTAATTCTGATCAAAGATATGGAGAAGCTGGGCTACGCCAACGACATCGTGAACGTGAAGCCCGGTTATGCGAACAACTACCTGATCCCGCAGGGCTACGCGAAGGCCGCCACGGCTTCCGCGAAGAAGGTCCTCGCAGAGAACCTCCGCCAGCGCGCCCACAAGGATGCCAAGATTCTGGCCGACGCCCAGGCGCTGGCCGAGACGATCGCCAACCTGCCGCTGTCGCTGGCCGTCAAGGCCGAGGAGGGCAAGCTCTTCGGTACGGTCACCGCCACCGACCTGGCAGAGGCTCTCGCAGCCAAAGGCATCACCGTGGACCGCAAGCAGATCACGGTGGACGCCATCAAGACCGTCGGCGAGTACGAGGCTACGGCCCGTCTGCACAAGGAGGTCAAGGCTACGATCAAATTCTCGGTTACCGCAGCCGAATAAGGTTCCGGAATCCGCAAACGAAAAAGGGAGGGCGATGTTTCGCCCTCCCTTTTTTTCGTCGTGTCCGGAGACACCGGAACACCTCCGGCACGACCGCTCCGGATGCCGGGCCCCGTCTCCGTCCGGAGATCAGTGCGGCCCGGCATCCGGTCCCTCCGCCGCACGGGACTTCCCGGCATAGGAGCGGAGCACCAGTCCGACGCCCGTGAAGATCACTGCGGCGAAGACCAGCGTGTCGAAATGGAGGCGGTCCAGCCCCATGGCCACGGAGACGGCGATCGCCAGCACGGGCTGCAGGTAGGTGTATATGCTCGTCACGGTCGGCTCGACCGACTTGAGGGCGTAGTTGAGCAGCAGATTGGGCACATAGGTCGGCACGAAGAGCACGAAAAGAGTCGGCAGCAACGCATGGCGCGCGATCCGGCCGAAATCGGTATGCACGATCTCCCCGAATCCGAACGGCAGCGCCATGACCGCCGCGATGCAATAGAGCCAGCGCAGCACGGTGGTGATGCGGTATTTGCCGACCAGCCGCTTGAACCAGACCATATAGAAAGCCGTGGCGCACGCGCTCGCAAAGACCAGCAGGTTCCCCCAAAGCTGCGAATGCGCATGAACCGGGGCGGCCCCCGTGAGCACCACGGCCACGGCTCCCGCCATGCCGAGCACGAGACCCGCGACCTTCGGCCGTGTAAACCGGTCGATCCCCAATGCCACCGAGAGCAGCAGCACCAGCAGCGGAACGACGGTGTCGATGATCGAGCCGTCGATCGGCGAGGTTTTCGACAGTCCGTACATGAGAAACACCTTGCGCAGCACGCCGATCAGCAGCGCGGCGCCGATCAGCCTGCGGATATCCGCCCGTTCGACCCGCTCCGCCCGCTCCCAAAGCAGCGGGATCAGCGACAACAGCGCCGTAGCGATCAGCGAAGCCGAGATCATGGCCATCGGATGCACGTAATACGGCAGCACGATATTGTAAAAGGGATAATCCAGGGCCCAGACCACGTTGCACGTCAAAAGGGCCAGATGCGGTTTCAAGCGGTTCATGCGTTCCGAGTTTCCCTGCGGAAAGCAAAAACGATGCCCGCGGATGTCTCCGTCCGCCCCGGGGACGCCGAAAGGGCGGGCATCCCGTCGCCCGCAAAGGCCCCGTCCCGAAGGGCAGTTCCCGAAACCGCCCGGCAGGACACCGCTTCACCCCGGCAGGACGTCATTCCGTTCCGGCAAGACACCGCCCCGCCCCGGCGGCACGGCGAGCGAAAAGCGGGGAACAGGGCGCGGAGGGATACACAGGACAGAAAGCGGGAATTCCGGGACCGACCGTGCGGACAGAGGATAGCGGACAAATAGGGCAAGGCGGATAAGCGGACAGCCATACGCGGGGAACGGGCACGAAGCGGACACAGCGGCAACGGAACACAGAACAAAACGGGACATACGCAGACGACATACGCACGAAAAAGCCGCGGACGCTTGCGCGTCCGCGGCTTACCGTGCGGCGGAAGCGATTCCGCCGAGTCAGTCGGGATTACTTCCCTTCCTCCTCCTTCTTGGCGGCGGCCTCCATGGCGCTCTTCAGAGCGGCCAGACCGGCGATGTCGCCCAGCGTCGTTTTCTCGACCGAAGCGTTGATCTTCTTCACCGTCGATTTCGTAGCGTCGGCGGCGGCACGCTTCTCGGCCTTCTCGGCGGCGACGGCCTCCTTACGTGCGTCATCGTACGTACGCAGGTGCGAAAGGGTGATGCGCTTGGTGGCCTTCGAGAACTCGAGCACCTTGAAGTCGAGCTTGTCGCCCGCCTTCGGGGTCGTGCCGTCCGCCTTCACGAGCTGACGTGCGGGGCAGAAGCCCTCGACGTTCTCGCCCAGCGATACGACGGCGCCCTTGTCGGTCATCTCGGTGATCGTGCCCTCGTGGATGCTGTCCACGGGGAAGCGGGTCTCGAACTCGTTCCAGGGGTTCTCCTCCAACTGCTTGTGACCCAGCGACAGACGGCGGTTCTCCTTGTCGATCTCGAGCACAACGACCTCGATGTCGGCGCCCACCTGCGTGAACTCGCCCGGGTGCTTCACCTTCTTCGTCCAGCTCAGGTCCGAAATGTGGATCAGACCGTCGATGCCCTCCTCGATCTCGACGAACACGCCGAAGTTCGTGAAGTTGCGCACCTTGGCATTGCACTTCGTGCCGACGGGATACTTAACCTCGATATTCTCCCACGGATCGGGCGTCAGTTGCTTGATGCCCAGCGACATTTTGCGCTCCGAACGGTCGAGCGTCAGGATGACGGCCTCGACCTCGTCGCCGACCTTCATGAACTCCTGAGCCGAACGCAGGTGCTGGCTCCACGACATTTCCGAAACGTGGATCAGACCCTCCACGCCGGGAGCGATCTCCACGAACGCACCGTAGTCGGCCATCACGACCACGCGGCCGCGAACCTTGTCGCCGACCTTCAGATCGGGATCCAGAGCCTCCCACGGATGCGGGGTGAGCTGCTTCAGACCCAGCGCGATGCGCTTCTTCTGATCGTCGAAGTCGAGGATCACGACACGGATCTTCTCGTCGAGCTTGACGATCTCCTCGGGATGGTTCACGCGGCCCCACGAGAGGTCCGTGATGTGAATCAGACCGTCCACGCCGCCCAGATCGACGAACACGCCGTAGGAGGTGATGTTCTTGACGGTTCCCTCGAGGATCTGCCCCTTCTCGAGCTTCGACATGATGATCTGCTTCTGCGCCTCGAGTTCGGCCTCGATCAGCGCCTTGTGCGACACGACCACGTTGCGGAACTCCTGGTTGATCTTCACCACCTTGAACTCCATGGTCTTGTCCACATATACGTCGTAGTCGCGGATCGGCTTCACGTCGATCTGCGAACCGGGCAGGAAGGCTTCGATGCCGAAGACGTCCACGATCATGCCGCCCTTCGTGCGGCACTTGATGTAACCCTTGATGATCTCGTCCTTCTCCAGCGCCTCGTTCACGCGGTCCCACGACTTGAGCTGGCGGGCCTTCTTGTGCGACAGCGACAGCTGGCCGTTCTTGTCCTCGGCCGACTCGACGTACACTTCGATCCTGTCGCCCACCTTCAGGTCGGGGTTGTAGCGGAACTCCGATACGGGGATCACGCCCTCGCTCTTATAGCCGATGTTCACCATCACCTCGCGTTTGGTGATGGCCGTCACCGTGCCCTCGACCACCTCTCCGACGGCGACGTTCGACAGCGTCTTGTCATACTCCTCGGCGATCTGCTCCTTCGGCTGGTCGTACACGCCCAGATCGTTCTCGAAGGCGTTCCAGTCGAAATCCGCGTTTGCGACTACATTCTTTACTTCTTCCATTGTGGAATTTTTTTGCGATACAATCGCTCGTTAAATGGTTAATAATTAATATTTTACTCCCCGAAGTGCATGTCTTTCGCACACACGCGGGAGGTGCAAAGATACGCTTTTTCCGCTGAAAATCAAAATATCAGAACTTTTTCGCCTCCGTGCGGACCACTTTCTGCCGCGGCGCATTGTCGGCCTCCAGCGGACTGTCCTCGCGCAACTCTCCGATAAGGATGTCGGCGACCTTTTCGCCGGTGATCTCCCCTTCGGTACAATGCAGGTCGTGGTAATTCCTGTAAACGTAATCGCTCACGGCCACCTTGTAGCGGCGATCCTCGCGCAACTCCGGAAAACGGACGTCGAAGGCCCTGTCCTCGGCATCGACCAAAATCGCATAGGGCGTCGTCGAAACCAGGTCGATGCGGTGTCCCTCGCGCGTCGGTTCGTTGTACTTCGTCACGATCATCCGGCGCATTTCGGCCGGAGTCATCTCCATCCGGGCGACCTGCGTTCCGAACGGCTCCAGGTCGTACACCCGCGCCACGCCCACGCCGCCTGCGGCGATCGAATCGAGCCGCACGCCGCCGATATGGTAGAATCCCACTTCGGCGTCGGCCTCGTCGGCCACGGCCGCCGCCATCCAGTTGGCCAGTCCCTGCTTGTCCATCGTCGCGGCGAACGCGCCCACGGGGCGGTTCAGCTCCGGCGAGGCATAATAGCGCTCCACCTCGGCCGCGAACCCGGCGTCCGGCCCGTAACCGTCCAGCGGCACGAGGCGGAAATCCGCCGACTGCACCTTCCCGCCGCGCAGGCGGATCTCCGTCACGCCCACATACCGGAGATCCTTGCCCGTCTGCGTCAGCAGCGTGCCGTTCACCACCGTATCGCGCAAGACGTGCGTATGGCCGCCGATCACCAGGTCGAACAGCCGCGTCCTGCCGAGCAGTTCCTCGTCGCGGTCGTCGCCCATGTGGGAGACGAGCACCAGCACGTCCACCCGGCCCCGCAGCTCTTCGGCCCGGCGGATCGCCTCGGCCTGCGGATCGGGAAACTCCAGCCCGGCGAAGCTCGCGGCATTGCCCGCCGGATGGCCCGGCCCCTCGTAGTTCGTCACCGCACCGACGAATCCGATCTTCACGCCGCCGCGTTCGACGATCGTCGCAGCCGGCAGTTGAGGGAAGGTGCAGGTGTCGCTCAGTACGTTGGCGCAGACGACCTCGAAATCCATGCTGTCGATCATCCGTCCCAGAAACGCCTGCCCGTGGTCGAATTCGTGGTTGCCGAGCGTGGCCACGTCGTAGCGGAGCCGGTTCATCAGCTCGATGACCGGCTTGCCCGGCACGGCGGTCTTATCGACATAGGCGTTGCCCGTCCAGCGGTCGCCGGCATCGACCAGCAACGCATCGGGGACCGTATCGCGGCACGCCTCGACGGCGGCGGCCAGGCGGGGGAAATGCTGGATCTTGGCGTGCATGTCGTTCGTGGACAGCACGACGATCGTGCGCTCGCGGGGAGCGCAGGCCGCAGCGGCCGCGACGGCGGCGAACAAGGCCAGACGGGTCCATCTTTTCATGGTGCGAATCCGAATTTGAGTTGCCAAAGTTACAAATTATTTCTACCTTTACCCTGCATTAAACGCAAAAATCATTCATGACCGATCCGATCAAAGTCATCTGCGAAAACCTCGGCGGCGAGCTGGAGGTCCCGATGGGAACCACGCTGCTCGAGGTCGCGGAACGCCTGACTCCCGGGCCGCGCCCCTTCCTGGCCGCGCTCGTGAACAACCGCATCAAAGAGCTCAGTTACCGCATATACACCCCCGTCACGGTCCGCTTCGTGGACATCACCTCGTTCGAGGGCATCCGCGTCTATCAGCGCACGGCGTGGTTCCTGTTGCAAAAGGCCGTGCGCGACCTCTACCCCGGGCGGACGCTGCACATCCGCCATTCGATGGGTCAGAACGGCTTCTACTGCGAGATCGACGGCATCGACTCCTTCTCCGACCGCCAGACCGGGGCGCTGAAGGCCCGCATCCGGGAGCTGGTGGAGCGCGACCTGCCGATCCGCCGCACGAAGGCCCTCACCAGCGAGGTGCGCGCCCGCTACGCCGAGGAGGGTTTCACCGACAAGATCGCCCTGCTCGACTCGCGGCCCCGGCTTTACAGCGACCTCTACACGCTCGACGACACGGCCGGCTATTTCTACGGCTCGCTGGCCCCCTCGACGGGATACGTCCGCCACTTCGACATCGAACCCTACTACAACGGCTTCTACCTCGCCCTGCCGCTGCGCACCGATCCCGACCGGATCGTCCGGACGGTCCATCAGGACAAAATGTTCGGCATCTTCCGCGAATACCAGTCGTGGGTCCGCATCATGGGGGTCCCCACCGTGGGCGACGTCAATGCCAAGGTCCTCGCGGGCGACGCCGGAGGCATGATAAAACTCGCCGAGGCGTTCCACGAACGCAAGTTCGCCGAGGTGGCCGACGCCATTCTCCAGGCCAACCTGCTGCGCGGCACGCGCGTCGTGCTGATCTCCGGCCCCTCGTCGAGCGGCAAGACCACCTCGGCCAAGCGGCTGGGCATCCAGCTCGGCGTGCTGGGGCTGAACCCCGTGCTCATCTCGCTCGACGACTACTTCGTGGACCGCGAGAAAACCCCGAAGGACGCCGATGGGGAGTACGACTACGAGGCGCTGGAAGCCATCGACCTCGACCTGTTCAACGACCATCTGGGCCGGCTCATGCGCGGCGAGAGCGTCGATATTCCGCGCTACGACTTCATCACGGGCCGCCGCACGTGGCACAACGCCCCGCTCACGCTCGACGAGCGTTCGATTCTGGTCATCGAAGGTATCCACGGACTGAATCCGCGGCTGACGCCCTCGATTCCCGAAGAGCAGAAGTTCCGCATCTACATCTCGTGCTTCACGTCCGTGGCGATGGACAACCTCTCGCGCATCGCCACCACCGACAACCGCCTTCTGCGCCGTCTGACCCGCGACTACACGCAGCGGGGCGCCGACGCGCTGGCCACGCTCTCGCGCTGGGCCTCCGTGCGCCGCGGCGAGGAGCGGCACATCTTCCCCTATCAGGAGAACGCCGACGTGATGCTCAACTCGTCGCTCTTCTACGAAATCTCCGTGCTGCGGCCCTACGCCGAAAAGATTCTGCGCGAGGTTCCCGACACGGTTCCCGAATACGACGAGGCGCGCCGCATCCTCAAGTTCCTCGACAACTTCATTCCGATTCCGCCCGACGAAATCCCTCCGACGTCGATCCTCCGGGAGTTCATCGGCGGCAGCAGCTTCAAATACTGAATACCGACACGCATACGACCCAAAATAATTACAAACCACCCGTACACAACGCTATGTTCGATCAATTTTCCGAACGCCACATCGGCGTCAGCAACCCCGCCGAGCTGCAAAAGATGCTCGACGTGATCGGCGTCAGGTCGATCGACGAACTCCTCTCGCAGGTCATTCCGCAGTCGATCCGCCTCAAGAAACCGCTGGCTCTGCCCGAAAAGGGGATGAGCGAATACGAATTCGCCGCCCACATCCGCGGGCTGGCCGCACGCAACCGCTGCCTGCGCTCGTTCATAGGCATGGGCTACTATCCGTGCGCCGTGCCGGCCGCCGTCTCGCGCAACGTCTTCGAGAATCCCGCGTGGTACACCTCCTACACCCCCTACCAGGCCGAAATATCGCAGGGCCGCCTCGAGGCGTTGCTGAACTTCCAGACCGCGGTCATCTCGCTCACGGGCATGGAGATCGGCAACTGTTCGCTGCTGGACGAAGGCACGGCCGCGGCCGAGGCGATGCTGATGATGTTCTCGCTGCGTTCGCGCGAAGCCGTCAGGGAGGGCCGCAACCAGCTCTTCGTGGACCGCAACCTCTTCCCGCAGACGCTCGACGTGCTGCTCACGCGCAGCGAGCCGTTCGGCATCGAACTGATCGTGGACGACTACGAAGAATACGAATTCACGGGCCGGGAGTTCGGCGCCGTCGTGCAGTATCCGGCCGCCGACGGCGCCGTGCGCGACTACGCCGACTTCACCGCCGCGGCGCACGCCCGCGGCGCGCTCGTCACGGCCGTCTGCGACCTGCTGGCGCTGGCGCTGCTGAAGGCGCCGGGCGAGTGGGGGGCCGACATCGCCGTCGGCACGGCGCAGCGGCTCGGGACGCCGATGAGCTTCGGCGGCCCGGCGGCGGGCTACATGACCACGCGCGAAGCCTACAAGCGCAACATGCCGGGACGCATCATCGGCGTCTCGGTGGACCGGCTGGGCAACCGCGCGCTGCGCATGGCGCTCCAGATGCGCGAGCAGCACATCAAGCGCGAACGCGCCACGTCGAACATCTGCACCGCTTCGGCGTTGATGGCCTCGATGACGGGTTTCTACTGCGTTTACAACGGTCCCGAAGGATTGCGGCGCGCCGCACGCACGGCACACCGCGCCGCCGTGACGACAGCCCGCGCGCTGGAGGCGATGGATTACCGCCTCGCGTCGGAGGCATTCTTCGACACGCTCGAGGTGGAGGCCGAGGCCGCCGTCGTGCAGTCGCTGGCCCTCGACGAAGGCATCAACTTCTACTATCCCTCGGAGGGTACGGTCCGCCTGTCGTTCGACGAGGTGACCACCCCCGCCGAGATCGAGACCGTCATCGGCATCTTCCGCGCCGCGAAGGGCCGCAAGGCGAAGGCCGTGAAACACGCCGCCGAGGACGCCATCCCCGCCGCGCTGCGCCGCGAATCGGCCTTCCTCACCGAACCGGTCTTCAACCGCTACCGCTCCGAGAGCGCCCTGATGCGCTACATCAAGACGCTGGAACTACGCGACATTTCGCTGGCCAACTCGATGATCCCGCTCGGCTCGTGCACCATGAAGCTCAACGCCGCGGCGCTCATGCAGCCGCTCTCGCTGGCCGGGTTCCAGGCCATGCACCCCTTTGCACCGGCCGACCAGGCCGAAGGCTACCTGGAGCTGATCGCCGGACTGGAAAAGGACCTGGCCACGATCACCGGACTGGCGGCCTGCTCGTTGCAGCCCAACTCGGGCGCCGCGGGCGAGTACACGGGCCTGATGGTGATCCGCGCCTATCACCAGAGCCGCGGACAGGGCTACCGCAACGTGGTGCTCATCCCCGCCTCGGCACACGGCACGAACCCCGCGTCGGCCGCCATGGCGGGCATGAAGATCGTGACGGTGGCGTGCGACGAACGCGGCAATATCGACGTGGAGGACCTCGAGGTCAAGGCCCGCGAGCACGCCTCGGAGCTGTGCGGGCTGATGGTCACCTACCCCTCGACACACGGCGTCTTCGAGAGCCGCATCCGCGAGATCGTGGACGCCGTCCACGACGCGGGCGGACAGGTCTATATGGACGGCGCGAACATGAACGCGCAGGTGGGGCTGACGAACCCGGGCTACATCGGCGCCGACGTCTGCCACCTGAACCTCCACAAGACCTTCGCCATGCCGCACGGCGGCGGCGGTCCGGGCGTGGGTCCGATCTGCGTGGCCGAACACCTCCGGGCGTTCCTGCCGTCGCATCCCGTCGTGGCGACGGGCGGCGACGAGGGCATCACGGCCGTCGCCTCCGCACCGTGGGGCTCGGCCCTGCTGCTGCCGATCACCTACGGCTACATCAAGATGCTGGGCGAGGAGGGGCTGCGCCGCGCCACCGAAATGGCCATCGTGAACGCCAACTACATGTCCTCGGCACTCAAGTCGGAGTACCGCACCTATTATTCGGGCGAGACGGGCCGCGTGGGCCACGAGATGATACTCGACCTGACGCATTTCAAGAAGGAGTACGGCATCGACTGCGGCGACATCGCCCACCGCCTGATGGACTACGGATTCCACGCCCCGACGCTCTCGTTCCCCGTGCACGAGACGCTCATGGTCGAACCCACGGAGTCGGAGCCGAAGGAGGAGATGGACCGCTTCATCGAGGCGCTCGTGGCCATCAAGCGCGAATGCGAGGCCGCGGCGGCCGCCGGCACGGCGGACAACGTCGTGGCGAACGCCCCCCACACGGCCGTCGAGCTGGCCGGGGAGTGGCCGCACCCCTACTCGCGCATGGAGGCCGCCTTCCCGCTCGAATGGGTCCGCCGCGCGAAGTTCTTCCCCTACGTGACGAAGATCGACAACGGCTACGGCGACCGCAACCTCTGCTGCCGCAACTGCGACTGATCCTCCGCGGGTCCGGACCCGCGACGACCCTGCCGCGGCGGCGGGGAGCCATTGCGCTCCCCGCCGCCGCCCGTTTTTCCGACGGAGAGCGATAAAATCCGCCCATTATTTGGCAACTCGCCCCGAAGTGCTTACCTTTGTCTGATTCCGGCCGGGTCCGGGCGCACGCGCGGCGACGGCCCGGCGGAAGCAGGCCCCGAAAAGGGAAACAACCGAAACAGTACAAGACGACATGAAAGCAGAAAAGAACAAAATGGTCGGTGTGGATTACAAACTCACCGTAGACGGACAGATCGCGGACCAGTCGCGTCCGGGACAGCCCCTCGAATTCATCTTCGGGACGGGCATGCTGCTGCCCAAATTCGAAGAGGCCATCGAGGGCAGGGAGCCCGGCGAGAAGGTCTCGTTCACGCTCTCTCCGAAGGACGGCTACGGCGAGCTGATCGCCGAGGCGGTGGTCGATCTGCCGAAGAACCTCTTCATGGTGGACGGCAAACTCGCCGAGGACATCCTCTTCGTCGGGTCGCAGGTCCCGATGAGCGACTCGCAGGGCAACCGCATGACGGGCATCGTCAAGGAGGTCGGCGACGAGCACGTGAAGATGGACTTCAACCACCCGATGGCGGGCAAGACGCTCAACTTCGACGTGGAGGTGGTCTCGGTGCGCGACGTCACGCCCGAAGACCTGCAGGGCCGCTGCTCGTGCGGTTCGTGCGGCGACGGCGGATGCGGCGACGGATGCTGCGAAGGCCACGACCACAACCACTGCGACTGCCACTGATCCGAACGGAACGCAGACCGGACCCGCCGGGTCCGGAACAGGCAGGCGCGGGGCCTTTCCTTTCCGGAAGGTCCCGCGTCTGCGTCGGAAGCCGCCCCATGCACACGCTGCGACAATATCTTTTCACCCTCTCCGACCTGCGCGGGCTGGCCCGCACGCTGGGCGAGGCGGAGGTGTGCCGCGACGCTGCGGGACGCCCCGAATACGCGGTAGGGAACTCCGCCGCCGTCTTCCGCATCCGCCACGCCGGCCGCATCCGGTCGCTGCGGTGCTTCCTGCGCCCGATGCGCCACCTGCGGGAGATTTACGGCGAACGGCTGCTCGAACGGGAGCTCTTCCTCTACGACTCGGTCGGCCCGGCGGCTTCGGGAGAATGGGTCGATGTCGTGCTGGACGAATGGATCGAGGGCGAAACGCTCCGCGAAGCGGTCCGCCGGGCCGCCGGAGCCGACGACCGGATGCGCCTGGCCGGGCTCTCCGCGGCATTCGACACGCTGGCCGCCGCGATGGTCTCTGACCGGACGGCCCACGGCGACCTGAAGCCCGAGAACCTCATCGTCGATCCCGCAGGAGCGCTGCACCCGATCGACTTCGACGCCGCCTTCCTCCCCGCCTTCGCCGGGGAGCAGAGTCCCGAGCTGGGCACGGCGGCCTACCAGCATCCGGCCCGCACGGCGGCCGATTTCGACGCTTCGCTGGACGACTATCCGGCCGCGCTGATCTCCACGGCGCTGCACGCGCTCCGCGTCGATCCGACGCTACACGACCGTTACGGCACGGCGGACGGGCTGCTCTTCACCCCGCGGCGGATTCCGGACGAAGCACCCTACCGCGAGGCGCTGGCGCTGTTCGAACGGCACGGCATGGCGGCCGAATACCGGATCGCCCGCCTGCTCGCCTCCCCTTCGCTGCGGCTCTTCGGTCTGGGCGAGCTGCTCGCCGCCGTCCGGCACGAACCGCCGGAGACCGCCGAAACGGACGGAGCGGACCGCGGATCCCCCGCTCCGGAGACGCGCCCCGCGCCGGAGCTTTTCGCCGCAAACGGACTGTGGGGCTACCGCACGGCGGAACGGGTCGTCGTCCCGCCGCTCTACGACAACGGCTTCGACTTCTCCGAGGGGCTGGCCGCCGTCTGCCTCGGCCGCACTTGGCACTACATCGACCCCGAAGGCCGCATACGCCTCAGTTGCCCCGGATGCGAGGCCGCGAAACCCTTCCGCGGCGGGCGGGCGCGGATCGTGCGCGACGGCCGCCGGCTGGAGATCGACCGCACAGGCCGCGAGTTTGCGATTTAACCGCAAATCGTTATATTTGCATCTGCATAACCTTTCCCGAACGATGACGACGCACCGCAAACTGACCCCCGACGAAATCTCCGCACTCGAACGCCTCGGCAACTCGGCCGAGAACTGGGACGCGGTGGAGGTCCCGGAGACGTTCTCGCCGTCCGGGATTCTGCAAAGCCGGCTGGAGGGACGCGTCGTCCTCGACCCGGGAGCCCGCATCGTCCGTTCGCGCGTCAGGAACTACCGCATCGGCGAGGGCTCGTCCGTCGAGGGCGTCACGGCGCTCGAATGCCGCTCGCGCTCGGCCTTCGGCAACGGCACGGCGGTGGCCGCGATGAACGAATGCGGCGGCCGCACGGTCCCCGTCTTCGACCGTCTGTCGGCACAGGTCGCCTACGTGCTGGCCATCTACCGCCACCGCCCGCAGACCATCGCGGCGCTGGAGGCGATGATCCGCACCTACGCCGAGGAGCGCTCCTCGGAACTGGGCGAGGTGGGACGCGGCTGCCGGATCGTCGGGGCGCGCTTCATCCGCGAGGTCCGCATCGGCGACGACTGCCGGATCGACGGCGCCTCGATGCTCTGCAACGGCACGCTCTGCGACGGCTGCCGCGTCGGCGTGGACGTCAAGGCCTACGACTTCATCGCCGCCGAGCAGGCGCGCCTCGACAACGGCGCGACCGTCGAGCGGTGTTTCGTGGGCGAGAGCTGCCGGCTGGACAAGGGTTTCACGGCCGTCGATTCGCTCTTCTTCGCCAATTCGCACTGCGAGAACGGCGAGGCGGCCTCGATCTTCGCCGGGCCCTACACCGTCTCGCACCACAAGTCGTCGCTGCTCATCGCCGGCATGTTCTCGTTCTTCAACGCCGGGAGCGGTTCGAACCAGAGCAACCACCTCTTCAAGAGCGGCCCCGTGCACCAGGCCGTCCATCTGCGCGGATGCAAGTTCGCCAGCGGGACCTACGTCATGTCCCCGGCACTCGAAGGGGCCTTCACGATGGTCATGGGACACCACTCCTACCACCACGACACCGCGATCTTCCCCTACTCCTACCTCATCGAGAAGGAGGACCGCTCGGTGCTGATGCCCGGGGCGAACCTCACGAGCTACGGCGCCGTGCGCGACATCGAGAAATGGCCGGCCCGCGACCGCCGCGAGGTGCGGCGCGACACGATCAACTTCGAGGAATACAACCCCTACGTCACGGGGGCGATGCTCCGGGCCGTGGACACGCTCCACTCGCTCGAAGAGGGCGATCCCGACGCCGCGGAGTACGGCTACAACAAGACGATGATCCGGGCCGCGGCCCTGCGGCGGGGCCTGAAGCTCTACAACAAGGCGATCGTCGCGGCGCTGGGCGCGATGCTCGGCCGGGGCGCCTCGTCGGAACGCTACGACGGCGGCGGACGCTGGATCGACGCGGCGGGACAGTACATCACCCTGCGCGAGACCGAGGCGATTCTGGACGCGATCGACCGCGGGGAGCTCCCGACGACCGACGCCGTGGACAACCGGTTCCGCGTCTTCTTCGTCCACTACGACGACTACGCCCACAGTTGGGCCGAGCAGGTCTGCGCCGCGATGCTGGGACACGCACCGACGGCCGAAGAACTCAACGACGTGATCGCCGCGGGCCGCAACGCGCACGAGGCGATGCGCCGCACGACCGACGCCGACCGCGAGCGCGACTGCTCGCCCGAGATGGCCGTCGGCTACGGCCTCGACGGCGACGGGACGACACGCATGGAGGACTACCGCGCGGTGCGGGGTCTCCGATAACGCACAAGACGCAACTTTCACCGGAATATGTACACGCAAAGCATCACTCGCAGCCGTCGCACGGCCTTCTTCCTGGCCATCGACTGTTCGGGTTCCATGGCCGAACCGATCCGCTTCCGCGGACGGCCGACGACCAAGGCCGAGGCCGTGGCGTCGGTCGCCAACGGACTGTTGTTCGAACTGATCGAACGGGCGCGCCGCAGCGACGGCGTACGGAACTATTACGACATCGCCGTATTGGGCTACTCGGGCGACGACGAGGTTTCGTCGCTGCTCCCCGGCGACCGCGACACGCTGTCCGTCACGGAGCTGGCGGCCGTGCGGCCCGACGTCCGGCGCGAGACGGTCGAATGCCGCCTGCCCGACGGAGGCATCGCCCTGCGCGAACTGCCCGTGCCGGTCTGGATCGAACCCCGCGCCGCGGGACAGACGCCCATGTGCGAGGCGCTGCGGCGCATCCGCGACCTCGCGGCGGCGTGGTGCGCCGACCCCTCCCACGCGGAGAGCTTCCCGCCGACCGTGTTCAACATCACCGACGGCGAGGCCACCGACTGCGACGAGGAGGAGCTGCGCGCCGTGGCCGAGGAGATCAAGGCGCTCCGCACGGCCGACGGCAACGTGCTGGTGGTGAACATCCACATCGCCGCGGCGGACACCTCCGCAGCGTCGTTCTTCCCCTCGGAGGAGGAGCCGCGCTACCCGAACCGCTACGCGGCGCTGCTCTACGACTGTTCGAGCGTCATGCCCGCCGTCTTCGACGAGGCGATCCGCGCGGCGAAAGGGCCGGGCGCCGTCCCGCCCTTCCGGGGCGTGAGCTACAACGCCTCGGCCGACGAACTGGTAGCCATGCTCAACATCGGGTCCATCAGCGTCAAAACCGAATAGCCATGACACCTACCCTGCAAACCTTCGCCCGGGCGCTGCTGACGCCCGACCTCTCGTTCCGGACGCTCGCCGACGCCCGCGTCGCGGCCGGTCCCGACGGACTGCCCCGCCTGATGCGCACGACCCGTTTCGCCGAGGCCGAAATCGCCTGGCGCGGCGAACGGTGGCTGCTGTTCCTGCCCCTCTCTCCCGCGGCGCTGCACACGGTGGAGCGCACGGCCTCGCAACTGCGGCGGATCGACACGGACCGCCTCGCGGAGTACCGGACGCTGCCCGGGGAGCTTCTCTGGCAGGACGCCGCGGGATCGCCGCAGCGCACGACGCTGGTGCTCCAGCACCTGCCCGCAGGGAGGAGCTTCGACGAGGCGCTGTGCTCGGAACCGGGACAGCGGCTGCTCGATGCGCTCGACGAACTGCGGCAGGCGCTCCGCGAAATCGGGTTCTCGCACAACAACCTCCGCCCCGAAAACCTGTGCTGGGCGGGCGGACGCTTCATCCCGCTGCGCTACCACGACGCGCGGTTCGGTCCGACGGGCAGCGACGACGAAGCGTTCGAGGCGCTGCGGGAACGGATTTTGCAGCACTCCGGACCGCCGACCCTCTCCGACACGACGGCCTCCTACTCGCCCCGGCGCCGCCTCACGGGCCACCGCTGGACGAGCCATGCCTTCGAAGGGCTGGTCTGCGTCGAAGACGAAGGCGGGTACGGATTCGTCGATACGGACAACCGCCCCGTCATCCCGGCACGGTTCCGCTGGGCGGGCGATTTCCGCGAGGGACGCGCCGAGGTCGAGACCGAGACCGGCATGGGGCTCATCGACCGCGAGGGACGCTATGTCATCCGGCCCGAATACGAGATCGTCGATTACGATCCGGCGCAAAGCGTCGCCCGCGTGCGGCAGCACGGGCGCTGGGCCCTGTTCGACTACCTCGGGCGACGCCTCACGGAGTTCGGCGAGGCGGACGACCGGGAGGAAACCGACTGAAACACGACACGAAAAAAATAACACGAAACCACCATGGAAACAACGAAAGTCCTCATCATCGGCAGCGGCCCGGCCGGGTACACCGCCGCCATCTACGCTTCGCGCGCCAACCTGCAACCGATCCTCTACGAAGGCATCGAGCCGGGCGGACAGCTCACGACGACCACCGAAATCGAGAATTTCCCCGGCTACCCCGACGGCGTGGACGGCAACCGGATGATGGCCGACCTCAGACGTCAGGCCGAGCGGTTCGGAGCCGATCTCCGCACGGGAACCGTCACGAAGATCGACCTGTCGTCGCGGCCCTTCCACGTCATCGTGGACGGAACGACGGAGCTGGCGGCAGAGGCGGTCATCATCGCCACGGGCGCCTCGGCCAAATACCTCGGGCTGCCCTCCGAGACGAAATTCCGCGGCCAGGGCGTGAGCGCCTGCGCCACCTGCGACGGCTTCTTCTACCGGAAGAAGGATGTGGCCGTAGTGGGCGGCGGCGACACGGCCTGCGAGGAGGCCACCTACCTCGCCTCGCTCTGCCGCAAGGTTTACATGATCGTCCGCAAGCCCTTCCTGCGCGCCTCGAAGGCGATGCAGCAGCGCGTCATGCAGACCCCCAACATCGAAGTGCTGTTCGAACACAACACGGCCGAGGTGCTGGGCGACGAGACGGGCGTGACGGGCGCCCTGCTGCGCAAGACCGACGGATCGGAGCGGCGGATCGAAATCTCGGGCTTCTTCCTCGCCATCGGACACCACCCCAACACGGAGCTTTTCGCCGACCAGCTGGAGCTCGACGCCGAAGGGTATATCCGCACCGAACCCGGAACCTCGAAAACCAGCGTCGAAGGGGTCTTCGCCGCGGGCGACGTGCAGGATCCGCACTACCGGCAGGCCATCACCGCCGCCGGATCGGGCTGCATCGCGGCGCTCGACTGCGAACGATTCCTGCTGCGATAATCCCCTCGATATCCGATTCGATGAAACATATTCCGATCCTCGCATGCACCTTGTGTGCCGCCTGCGCGATGAGTTCCTGCGCCGTAGAGACCACCTACATCGGCAAGACCTATCCGGTCACCGACAATCCCGAACTCTTTTTCAGTTGGAACGACGTGCCCGGAAGCTACGAAACGATGGGGCGCATCATAGCCACGCCCCAACCCTTCAGCGACCTCGAGGAGGCACAAAAGGCCATCGAAAAGTGCGCCCGCGAAAAGGGCGCCGACGCCGTGGTCTTCGAAGGAATCAGCCACACGGTTTCCGAGCCGACCTTCACGACGACCGAGCATATCGAAAAGAGCGACGACGGCAGCAGCACCCGCACCGCCACGACCCAGCGCAACGTCATGGTTACGAACCGGCTCGAAGCGACCTTCATCAAATTCCGGCGATAATCCCATGAGTTTCGCGGTCACCATCCTCGGCTGCTCCTCGGCCAAACCCACGCCCGACAGGCATCCGTCGGCGCAGGCGGTGAACGTCCACGAACAGTATTACCTCGTGGACGCGGGCGAGGGCGTGCAGCAGCAGCTCGTCCGCTACGGCATCAACCCGCTGAAACTGCGGGCCGCATTCATCTCGCACCTGCACGGCGACCACGTCTTCGGACTTTTCCCGCTGCTCTCGACGCTGGGGCTTTACGGCCGCCGCACCCCGCTGGAGGTCTTCGCCCCGGCGCCCTTCGGGGAGCTGCTGGCCTGCCACCTGCGCCATTTCGACACGGAGCTCCCCTACGAGGTCGTGTGGCACGAGGTGCGGACGACCGAACACGCACTGCTGTACGAGAACCGCACGCTGGAGGTGTGGAGCATCCCGCTGCGCCACCGCGTGCCGTGCGCCGGATTCCTCTTCCGCGAGAAGGAGCCGCCGCTGAACGTAAACAAGTCCAAGATCGCGAAATACGGGCTGTCGATCGCCCAGATCGCCGCAGCCAAACGGGGCGAGGCGGTGCGGCTCGACGACGGCACGCTCCTCGGAAACGGCGAACTGACCTACCGGCCCTACGCCCCGCGTTCGTACGCCTACCTCTCGGACACGAACTTCTCGGCCAGGGCCGCGGAGCTGTGCCGGGGCGCGGACCTGATGTACCACGAGGCGACCTACGCCGCCGCCGAGCGGAAAATCGCCCGCGAACGCGGCCACTCGACCACCGAGGACGCCGCGAAGGCCGCCCTCAGGGCGGAGGCCCGGCGGCTCGTGATCGGCCACTACTCGTCGCGCTACAAGGACGCCGAGGCGCTGGCCGGGGAGGCCCGGCGGCTCTTCCCGGAGAGTTACGCGGCGCAGGAAGGAGCTACCTTTACGATCGAAAAACGACCATGACGAAAGCCGAAATACAACTCGTCCGCGCGCTGGCCGACAAACGCGGCCGCGCGGAGCACGGACTGTTCGTCGCCGAGGGCGCGAAGCTCATCGGCGAACTGCGCGCCTCGCACCTCCGCGTGCGCCGGATCTATGCGCTGGAGGGCGTCTTCGACGGTCCCGGCGTGGAGACCGTCTCGCCGCGCGAGATGGAGCGCCTGTCGCTGCTCAAAACGCCGTCCAACTCGCTGGCGACGGTCGAAATCCCCCGCTACCGGCTCGACGCCGAACGACTGGGCGACCGGCTCGCGCTGGCGCTCGACGAGGTGCAGAACCCCGGGAATCTGGGCACGATCATCCGCCTGGCCGACTGGTTCGGCATCGGGGAGATCGTCTGCTCGCCCGGATCGGCCGACTGCTTCAACCCCAAGGTCGTGCAGGCCACGATGGGGGCCATCCTCCGCGTCCGGGTCCACTACGCCGAACTCGCGCCGCTCCTGGCCCGGGCGGCCGGGCGGGGCGCGCCCGTCTATGGCACGTTCCTCGAGGGGGAGAACATCCACACGGCCCGCATCGACGGACGGAGGGGAATCGTCGTGATGGGGAACGAGGGCCGCGGCGTCACCGGCGCCGTGGCGCACACCGTCACGCACAAACTCTTCATCCCGCCCTACCCCGCCGACCGCCGCAGCTCCGAATCGCTCAACGTGGCGATGGCCACGGGCATCGTCTGCGCAGAGTTCCGCCGACGGGCCGCGGACAACGGCTGAAACAGCCGCAGACGGGCGCCCCGCGGCCGAAGGAAGACACCGCCCGGGAAAAGGCCGCGGGCCCGACGCCGGAGAGCGGACGCGGAACGCGGAAAAGCCGAATTTTTCAAGGAAATACCCCCGCGGAGTATTGGTTATTCTGAATATTTTATACCTTTGTAGGTTGAAACACACCTGTCTATGTCAGAACAGAAACTCAAAATAGGCATCACGCAGGGCGACCCGAACGGCATCGGCTGGGAGGTCATCCTCAAGGCGCTCGCCGATCCGCGCATGACGGAGCTTTTCACCCCCGTCATCTACGGATCGCCGAAAGCCGCCGCCTATTACCGAAATACGCTCCGGGAGACCGAACCCGTGCAGTTCGCACCCGCGGCCTCGGCCGCCGAGGCGCGGCGCGGGAAGATCGCGCTCGTCGCGGCCGGCGAGGTGGAACAGCCCGAACCGGGCCGTGCGACGGCCGAAGCGGGCCGCGCCGCCGTCGAAGCGCTGCGCGCCGCCGTGCGCGACCTCAAGGCGGGCGAGCTGGACGCCGTCGTCACGGGACCTTTCGACAAGGAGACGGTCCAGAGCGACGAATTCGGCTACACGGGCCACACCGAATACTTCGGGGCCGAACTGGAGGGCGAACCCATGATGATCATGTGCAGCGACCGGCTGCGCGTGGGCCTCGTGACGAAACACATCCCCGTCTCGGAGATCGCCCGCAGCATCTCCAAAGAGAAGATCGTCCGCGACCTGGCGACGCTGCGCCGCTCGCTCGTCGAGGACTTCGGAGTGGTCGAGCCGCGCATCGCCGTCATGGCCCTGAATCCCCACGCCGGAGACGGCGGACTCGTGGGCCGCGAGGAGGAGGAGACGATCCGTCCGGCCATCGTCGAGGCGTTCGGGCAGGGCATCCTGGCCTTCGGTCCCTTCGCCGCCGACGGGCTTTTCGCCGGAGGCGGATACACCCGCTACGACGGCATTCTGGCCATGTACCACGACCAGGGACTGGCGCCGTTCAAGACCCTTTCGCCCGACGGGGTGAACTTCACGGCCGGACTCGCGGCCGTAAGGACATCGCCCGATCACGGCGTGGCGTTCGACATCGCCGGAAAGGACCAGGCCGACCCGCAGTCGATGCGCAACGCGATCTACGCGGCCATCGACATCGTGCGGCACCGCCGCGCACGGGCCGAGTGGACGGCCAACCCGCTGCAACGGGCCGAACGCGAGAAGTCGAACCGCGACGTGTCGGTGAAGGACCTGCCGCAGACCGACAAGGAGTAACCCCTCCGACGCGCGACGGGAATGAAGCCGCGGATATTGTGGCGGACGGGCGTGTCGCTGGCGGCGGGCTGGACGGCCGTGGGAATCCGGAACCTCTGCCGGCTGTCGGCCGGCGGCGGGAACGACACCGGCGAGGTCGTCTCCGATCTCGTTCTCGACGCCGCCTGGATCGTCTGGTCGCTCGTCCTCGCCCGCAGGGCACGACGGGCGATGATGCGGGAGAAGGCGCTCGAAGCCGCGGCGGACGATCCCGAAGCGGAGCATCCCGGCGGACGGGCAAAGGCCCGCCGGCGAAGATACGAAAAACCGTAAGGACAAAAACCGGGCAACCCGGAGGCGTATTCCGTCTCGTAATTGTGGAAGCGCCGAAGGCCCCGAAACTTTAATATTCGATCTTATGATTAAAATTACATTTCCCGATGGCTCGGTAAAGGAGTACGCCAAAGGGACGACTGCGTACCGGATCGCGGAGAGCATCAGCCCTCGTTTAGCTGCTGACTCGCTGGCGGCCTCGGTAAACGGCGCGACGGTGGACATGACGCGCCCGATCGAAACGGACGCTTCGGTCAAGTTCTACAAATGGGACGACGACGAGGGCAAGCACGCCTTCTGGCACACTTCGTCGCACCTGCTGGCCGAGGCCCTCGAGGCGCTCTACCCGGGCATCAAGTTCGGCATCGGCCCCGCCATCGAAAACGGCTTCTACTACGACGTCGATTCCCCGACGCCGATCACCGAGGCCGACCTTCCGCGAATCGAACAGAAGATGCAGGAGCTCTCCCGCAACAAGGAGCAGCTCGTCCGCCGCGAGGTCCCCAAGGCCGAAGCGCTCAGGACCTTCACCGAAAAGGGCGACCAGTACAAGGTCGAGCTGATCTCGGACCTCGAGGACGGCACCATCTCCTTCTATACCAACGGCGCGTTCACGGACCTCTGCCGCGGACCGCACATCCCCAATACGGGTTACATCAAGGCGCTGAAGCTCACCTCCGTAGCGGGAGCCTACTGGCGCGGCAACGAGAAGAACAAGATGCTGACGCGCATCTACGGCATCTCGTTCCCCAAGAAATCGATGCTCGACGAGTACCTCAAGATGATGGAGGAGGCCAAGAAGCGCGACCACCGCAAGCTGGGCAAGGACCTCGAGCTGTTCTGCTTCTCGCAGCGCGTGGGGCAGGGCCTGCCGCTGTGGCTGCCCAAGGGCGCCGCGCTGCGCGACCGGCTGGAGCAGTTCCTGCGCAACGTGCAGAAGGAGTACGGCTACCAGCAGGTCATCACCCCGCACATCGGCAACAAGGAGCTCTACGTCACCTCGGGCCATTACGCCAAATACGGCAAGGACTCGTTCCAGCCCATCCACACCCCGATCGAGGGCGAGGAGTACCTGCTCAAACCGATGAACTGTCCGCACCACTGCGAAATCTACCGCTCGAAGCCCCGTTCGTACAAGGAGCTGCCCGTGCGTCTGGCGGAGTTCGGCACGGTTTACCGTTACGAGCAGTCGGGCGAGCTGCACGGACTGACGCGCGTGCGCGGCTTCACGCAGGACGACGCGCACCTGTTCGTACGGCCGGACCAGCTGCTCGAGGAGTTCGAGCGGGTGATCGACATCGTGCTCTATATCTTCAAGACGCTGAAGTTCGACAACTATACGGCACAGATTTCGCTGCGCGACCCCAACAACCGCGAGAAGTACATCGGTTCGGACGAGAACTGGGAGAAGGCCGAGTCGGCCATCATCCGGGCGGCCGAGGAGAAGGGGTTGCAGACGGTCGTGGAGTACGGCGAAGCCGCCTTCTACGGCCCGAAGCTCGACTTCATGGTAAAGGACGCCATCGGCCGCAAATGGCAACTGGGAACGATCCAGGTGGACTACAACCTCCCGGAGCGCTTCGACCTGACGTACAAGGGCGCCGACGACAAGCTGCACCGCCCGATCATGATCCACCGCGCACCGTTCGGCTCGATGGAGCGCTTCGTGGCCGTGCTGCTCGAACACACCGGCGGCAAGTTCCCGCTGTGGCTCTCGCCCGAACAGGTCGTGGTGCTTCCCATCTCGGAGAAGTTCAACGACTACGCCCGCAAGGTCTCGGAATACCTCAACGCCAACGACGTCCGCGCGGAGGTGGACGACCGCAACGAGAAGATCGGCCGCAAGATCCGCGACAACGAGCTCAAGCGCATCCCCTACCTGCTGATCGTCGGCGAGAAGGAGGAGGCCGAAGGACTGGTTTCCGTCCGCGCGCAGGGCGAGGGAGACAAGGGTCAGATGACCACCGAAGCCTTCCGCGATTTCCTCACGGGACTCGTCCGGGAGGAGGTCGAGGCCAACAGGCTGAAAAAGAAATAAACCGATTCATCAACTAATACTTTTACAACTATCGCAGCACCGAAACCATTCCCGCCGAGGCCGTTCAACCCCGGGAATAACAGACCGAAACCGGACAACCGCTTCGGACGCAGATTGCCCGAAAAGGAGAATCCGCACCGCATCAACCAGCAGATCACCGCACCCGAGGTGCGCGTGGTGGGCGACAACGTGGAGCAGCCGCAGGTCATGTCGATCCGCGACGCCCTGCGTCTGGCGGACGAGATGGAGCTCGACCTGATCGAAATTTCGCCCAAGGCCGATCCCCCCGTCTGCCGCATCGCCGACTACCAGAAGTTCCTCTACCAGCAGAAGAAAAAGGCCAAGGAGCTGAAGGCCAACCAGGTGAAAGTGACCGTCAAGGAGATCCGGTTCGGACCCCAGACCGACGACCACGACTACAACTTCAAGCTCAAGCACGCCATGAACTTCCTCAAGGAGGGTTCGAAGGTGAAGGCCTACGTCTTCTTCCGCGGCCGCTCGATCGTCTTCAAGGAGCAGGGCGAAATCCTGCTGCTGCGCTTCGCCACCGACCTCGAGGAGGTGGCCAAGGTGGAGATGATGCCCAAGCTCGACGGCAAGAAGATGAACATGATGCTGGCTCCCAAGAGCAAGAAGTAAGGATTCCCGGCAGCGGGTGCGGCACGCGGCAGAACCGCGCGCCGCACCGCACAAGGGCCTGTACGACGCACGGAAACGGCGGCTACGGAACGGAACGATCCGGACCGCAGCCGCCGTTTCTCTTTCCGCCGATGCGGGCCCGGACCGAATTTCCGAAACCCGCCCCTGCGGCAGGGCCTCTGCCGGAACGGCGGAACGTCCCGCCCGCCGCGGCTCCGCGGCCGATGTCCTTCCCCGCGGATGCAAAACCCGGCGGCAGGACTTGGTCGTGCGCCCGGTTTGCACTATCTTTGCACTCGATGATTCCCTCCGACGACATATTCCGTATCGCGGACGACGCGGCTTTCGAACGGGCCGCCCTGGCGCTGTTCCGGCGGCAGGCCGCGGAGTGCGCCCCCTACCGCGAGTACCTCGCGCTCATCGGTGCGGACCCCGCCCGGGTGCGGCGCGCCGCGGAGATTCCCTGTCTGCCGATCGGACTTTTCAAAACGCACGAGATCTACTGCGGCGACGCGGAGCCCGAAGCCGTCTTCACGTCGAGCGCCACGACGGGCATGACCTCCTCGCGCCACCCGATGCGGTCGCTGGCGCTCTACGAGGAGACGTTCCGCCGCGCATTCCGCACCTTCTACGGCGACCCGGCCCGGTGGAGCCTCTACGCCCTGCTGCCCAACTACCTGCGCCGCAAAGGCTCGTCGCTGATCTACATGGCCGACCGCCTGATCGGCGACTGCGGCTCGGGCGGCTTCTACCTCGACGACTACGACGCGCTGCTGGCGGCGATGCGCGCGGACCCGAAGCCGAAGATCCTGCTGGGAGTGAGCTATGCGCTCTGGGACCTCGCGGAGCGTTACGCCCCGAAGCTGGAGAACACGGTCGTAATGGAGACGGGCGGCATGAAGGGCTACCGCGAAGAGATTCCCAAAGAGGAGTTCCACCGGATCCTCTGCCGGGCATTCGGCGTCGGGGCGATCCACTCGGAATACGGCATGGCGGAACTGACCTCGCAGGCCTACTCCGCAGGCGGCAACCGCTTCCGCTGCCCGGCCTGGATGCGCGTGGCGGCGCGCGACGTCAATGACCCGTTCTGCACGCTTCCGGCAGGCGCACGCGGCGGACTGAACATCACGGACCTGGCGAACCGCTGGTCGTGCGCCTTCATCCAGACCGAGGACGTCGGACATGTCGGAGCCGACGGCTCGTTCGTCGTCGAGGGGCGCATCGACCGCGCGGACATCCGGGGCTGCAACCTGCTGGTGCAGGAATAACCGAACAACCGAACCAACGCATGAAAACCGTAGCTTTCGTACCGATCCGGCTCAACAGCCAGCGCGTCGCGGGCAAGAACCTGCGCCTGCTGGGCGGCGAGCCGCTCATGTGCCACATCCTCCGGACGCTGACCCGCACGGAGGGCATCGACGAAGTGTGGGTTTACTGCAGCGACGAGAGCATCCGTCCGCTGCTGCCCGAGGGCGTCCGCTTCCGGCGGCGCAGCGAGGAGCTGGACCGCGACACCACGCTGGGCCGCGAGATTTACGACAGCTTCACCTCCGAGGTCGATGCCGACCTTTACGTGCTCGCGCACGCCACCTCGCCCTTCATCCGCGCGGAGACCGTCGCCGCGGCGCTCGGCAAGGTCCGCTCGGGAGCGTACGACTCGGCCTTCAGCGCCGAACGGATCCAGACCTTCGCCTGGTACGGGGGCCGGCCGCTGAACTACTCGCCCGACGCGATTCCCCGCACGCAGACGATCGAACCGATCTACATCGAGACCAGCGCCTTCTTCATCTTCCCGCGCGCGTTGTGGCGCGAACGCCACCGCCGCATCGGCGACCGCCCCTACATGGCCGTCGTGGACCGGATCGAGGGCATGGACATCGACTATCCCGAGGATTTCACGATGGCCGAAATCATCGCCGCCAGCCGGACCCTGCCCCGGTAGCGGCCAAAGAGGCCTTCCGACGAGTCGGAGCCTTACGATTCGCCCCCGTCGGAGGTAGCTCCGACGGGGGCGATTTTCGTTCGCGGAGACATCTCGGGCGGCTTTTCCCCACATCCGCCCGCCGTCCCGCAACGGCCGGCATCACTCCGCGGCCCGTTCGTAGGCGTCGATCATCGACCCCCGGGTGCAGTTCACGATCCGCGCCCCGAGCGAGGCGGCGTAGTCGCGCAGCACCTCGTGGCCGCGGAACAGTTCGGCCACCTCGGCCAGATACGATGCCATCGTATAGGGTACGGGCGGAACCTTCCGGAAAACCGGCTGCGGCGCCGCGGGCGCTCCCGCATCGTAATAGTGCCGGTCGGCACGGCAAAGACGGTTCCAGCCGTCCACGCACAGCCCTTCGAGCAGCGTATGGTCCACGCCGTACAGCTCCACGCGCCTGTACCCCAGCAACAGCGCGACATACTCCCCGACCTGCACCACCGTCCCGAAATTGGCGCTTCCCAGCCCGCGGCGGAAGAGCCAAAACTCCACGCTGCGGAATCCGCGGTACATGTAGGTATGGAACGGCACGATGCGGATGAGCGGATTGGGCAGCACGGCCCGATAGTCGAACCGCTCGGGGTTGTAATACTGCACGTAGAGCGTCATCGGCCAGGAGACCCGCTCGTTCATCGCCCGGTAAAGCCCGGCCACACGGTCGCGGAAGGCACTCTCGCGGAAGAACATCGGGTCCGAAAGCACGTAGTAGGCCGGACGCAGGAGGGTGAAACGTTCGTCGAGCGCGAAAAAATTGACCGCCATGAAGTCGCGGTCCCCGGTCCGCTCCAGCAGGCCGGGCAATTCGCGGGCGAGCGACGGGCCGTTGCCCAGAACGGCCATCGTCTCCCGCGGCCGTCCGGTCTGGACGCCGCCCGGAACGCCGACGGAATCCTCCGCGGCCGGACCGCCGCCCTTCGCGCTCCCGGACCGACCCGGCCCGGCCTGCCCGGCGCCCGCCCCGGGCGTCCGTCCCGCCCGCCCGACATAGTTGCGGAAATCCTCCTTCACGGCCATCACGGCAAAATACAGCACCGTGTCGAACGTATTGCGGATCAGACGGATTATCTTCTCGGAAAAGGTCATGCGCGCGTTTTATTTGCAAAAATAGCAAAAGATCGGTATCTTCGCAATAAAACCGCCCAACACATGCCGGAACCCCTCATCTCGGTGGTCATCCCCCTCTACGACAAGGAGCGCGAAATCGAAGCGGCCTTGCGTTCCGTGCTCGCGCAGACACGCCTTCCGGCCGAAATCATCGTCGTGGACGACGGTTCGACGGACCGCGGCGCCGAGCGGGCCGAAGCGGTCGGATCGCCGCTCGTACGTCTCGTCCGGCAGTCCAACGCGGGGGTTTCCGCCGCCCGGAACCGCGGCATCGCCGAGGCACGGGGCGAATACGTCGCCCTGCTCGACGCCGACGACGCGTGGCGCCCGGGATTCCTCGAAGAGATCGCCGCCATGATCCGCGAATTTCCCGGCTGCGGAATGTACTGCACGGCCTTCGACATCCTAAGCCGCGACGGCCTGTTCCCGGCGCCGACACTCCGGACGCGGGGCGTCGTGGAGAATTTCTTCCGCGACTCGGCCCACCGCTACATCGCCATCCCCTCGGCCGTGTGCATCCCCAAAGCGGTGTTCGGCGCCGTAGGCGGCTTTCCCGAGGGCATGAAGATCGCCGAGGACCTCCACATGTGGATCCGGATCGCCTCGCGCTATCCGGTCTGCTTCTCGCCCGAACGGCTGGCATGCTACTCGAAGGTGGCGTCGAACCGCTCCGCGGCCGGCTACACCCCCGAACGGACCCGCCATTCGTTCGAGGAGCTGTACGACCCTTCGGCTCCCGCCGAGAAACGCGAATTCATCGCCCGCGCCGCGCTGGGCAAGGCGCTGATCCTCTCGGCCAAGGGCGATACGGAGGCCGCGGCGCGCGCCGCACGCGCGTTCTCCTACACGAAAACCTACCGCCGCACGCTGCACAAAGTGCAGGTGCTGAACGCCCTGCCCGTCGCATGGCGGAGCCCCTTACTCGGACTCTACGACGCGCTGGCCTGGCGGCTGGCCCGCCGGGGTCTCTGAGCGGTCCCGGCACGCCGCCGCGAGGATGCGCCCCGCCGCCCGGCGGACAGGACTACTCCAACGCCGTATAGACGACCATCGACCCGGGATCTATGCGGATCCGGTCGCCGGAACGCAGCGCAATCCGCTCATCCACAGGAAGCAGACGTTCTTCATCCAGCTTCAGTCCTCCTTCGGCATAGAGATAACGATCCAGGCCGGCCAGCGACGAATCCGCCCCTTCCAGAGTCAGCTCGACGGCCCGGTCCCGACTCGTGTTGACGATCGCCAACGTAGGCTTGCCGTCAGAACGTCCCCACATGGTCCGAACCCCCGGCACACCGCGAACCGTGCTCTCCAGAATCTGCGATCCGGCCGGGAAATAACGGCTCAACAGTGCAACGGCATAATACCACGGACGAATCCGCTCTGCGGATGCTCCGTAACGCTCCTCGCCGAGAATATTCCAAAAGCCCCAGATCTTGAGTCGGCCGGGTTCATTGACATGCATGGCATCGTCGAGCATCCAGACGATACAGCCCGAATAGCCATTGGCCGCCGTCTGCATGATCGCATCGGCCATATCCGTTCCGTACATGTGATCGAAGACCGACATCTGCGAATCGGCAGGCGAAGCATACGGGCATCGCGCCGCACGGCGCTCGTTCTCGGCAGCGTAAGCCGCATCGCGTTCGTCGATAAACTTGATGCCGATCTCACCCACGATCATCCGGCGCTCCGCCGGAGCCGCCGCCCGATAGGCCGCAATCATTTCACCGTATTCGCCGGCGTTGATTTCCGCCTTGGAAGGATAGGTATGTATATCGTACAGGCCGACGGCATCGCCCAGCTCATCAGCCGTCCGGCTCACCCAATGCGTCTCGGCCGTCGTCCAGACCGCCGCGTCGGGACCGACCAACGTCACCCGATCGCCCAACCCGCATCGCCGGAGCGAAGCGTGCATCGCCCGGGCCGCCCGGACCCACAGATCGCAGTCGCCCTGCGTGGAGGACCAGGACCCGTTGGGTTCATTTACCATATTGAAATAGCGGATGCAGGTATAACCGCAATCCTCCAGCAAATAGCGGACCAGCTTCGCACTCTGCTCCATGCGGTTCTCGTCCACCGTCTTCGCCGCCACATCCACGAAGCCGCCGCCCCAATCACCGAAGACCACCGGGATGGAGCGCCCCGTACAATAACCCAAAATCATGTGCAGGTCCTCCATGTCCGACGCGGGATCAAACCTGCCATCGGTCAGATACGAGCCAATACTCACCATAACGCGGATGATCCGCGGCGAAAGGTAATCGAGGCGTTTTTCCAGCCGAATCCGGTCCGCGGCCGAAAGACGGCCGCCGTCGCCGTGGACGTCATAGGGATCCCATTGCACCCCGCACCCCATATAAGCGTCGTCGAGAATCCGGCTGCCAAGTATCAGCGTGCCTTGCCGGACCGGAACGGAAGGCCGCGGCGACGGAGAAGCACCGGAATTCGCACATGTCGCAGGCAGCGACAGCAAAACGGACAGCCACCACAGCCGACAAAGACAAAGGTTCATCGCATTTTCCATACTATCGGAATTTCAGAGCGCCTTTAAATTTAGGAAATGAACCTCAGTCCCGAATAATATTATTCCGCCGAAAACCGATCTTCTTCGGACCCCCTGTTCCGAAGAGGGACCGACGAGAATAAAAAAGTACTATCTTCTGTCGGAATATCATATTTCTTATCTCGTCCAAACAGCTACCTTTGTCTGAAAATCAATCCGCATTATGAACCGTTTGCCCGCATTCGCCGCTTTGGCGCTGTTCGGCCTCGGCGGTTGCTCCTCCGGAGCGAACACGGCCGAATTCGCCCGCGTCGAAAACGCCCGATTCGTCATCCCCTACGCCTCCTCCTATTTCGTGGGGGCAAATTTCTGGTACGGAGCCCTGCTGGCCGCCGAAGGCCCCAATGCGGACCGCGACCGCCTGTGCCGGGAACTCGACCGGATGAAACGGTCCGGTATCACGAACCTCCGGATCCTGGTAGGATCCGAAGGCAGCGAAGGCGTCGTTTCGAAAGTCGAACCCATCCTGCAAACCGCACCGGGCATCTACAACGAAAAAGCGCTCGACGGTTTGGATTTCCTACTGGCCGAACTCGGGAAACGGCGGATGTACGCCGTACTTTACCTGACCAACTCATGGGAGTGGAGCGGCGGCTATTCACAATACCTCGAATGGAGCGGCTGCGGCACCTATCCCGTTCCGGGACGCGACGGCTGGGAAACCTTCCTCGAATACGTGTCCCAATACCATCAAAGAGAACTGACAGACAGATGCAAGCAACTTTTCTTCGATCACGTGCGCCGCATCGTAACCCGCACGAACCGCTATACGGGCCGGCCCTATGCCGAGGATCCGGCCATCTTCTCGTGGCAGATCGCCAACGAACCCCGCGCCTTCACGGAAGACAACAAAGAGCGCTTCTTCGAATGGATCGAAGCCACGGCACGGCTGTTGAAAGAGTTGGACCCCAACCACATGGTCTCGACAGGCAGCGAAGGCGCAAACGGCTGCGAAGGCGATCTGGGACTTTGGGAGCGCATCCATGCCATTCCCGAAATAGATTATGCCAACATCCATATCTGGCCCTATAACTGGGGATGGATCCAGCGCGAAAGCGTCGCCGGGGCATGCGATACGGCCTGCCGCAATGCACTCGACTACATCGACCGCCACGCCGCCGTGGCACAGCGTCTGGGCAAACCGCTGGTTATCGAGGAATTCGGCTATCCCCGCGACGGATTCAGCTTCGCCCCCGGCTCTCCGACCCTTTCCCGCGACCGTTTCTATCGCACGATCTTCTCCCGCCTGCTGCGCGACGCCGCGAGGGGAGGAATCATCGCCGGTTGCAACTTCTGGGGCTGGGGCGGCTACGCAAAACCGGCGCATCTGCGCTGGCAGCAGGGAGACGACTATTGCGGCGACCCGGCACAGGAGGAGCAGGGGCTCAACTCGGTCTTCGCATCCGATACGACAACGTTGCGCGAGATCGCGCAGGCAAACCGCACATTGCAGCTTCACGCCGCTTCATCGGCATGCGGCGGCGGAAACCGGAATCCTGCGGAAGTACTCCGCACGCTGCGCGCCGCAGCCGCTTCGGGGCGCTTCTTTTTCGGTCAGCAGGACTACCCCTTCTACGGCGTATCCTGGTCTTACGAGCCGGAACGCAGCGACGTGAGCGATGTCTGCGGCGACCGTCCGGCCGTACTGGGTTGCGACCTGGGCGAACTGGAGCTGGCAAAGGGACGCAATCTTGACGGCGTGCCCTTCGAAACGATGCGGCGCATGATCGTCGATCACCACCGGCACGAAGGGCTTGTCACGCTGAGCTGGCATCCGCGGAATCCGCTGACCGGAGGCGATGCGTGGGATGTCTCACAACGGAATGTCGTGCACGAAGTGCTGCCGGGCGGAAGCTGTCACGACCGCTTTATGGGATGGCTCGACGATGTCGCGGCATTCATCACCTCGCTCCGCACGGCAGAAGGCGAAACCATTCCGGTCCTTTTCCGGCCCTGGCACGAGCACACCGGAAGCTGGTTCTGGTGGGGAGAGGATCTATGCACTTCCGACGAGTACAAGGAGTTGTGGCGAATGACCGTGGATCGGCTCCGTATGCGGGGAGCGCAAATCGTGACCGTCTATTCGCCGAATCCCTGTATGTCCTCCTCAGAATACCTCGAACGCTGGCCCGGCGACGCATGGGTCGATGTACTCGGCCTGGATGCCTACGACGGAGACGGTTCGGAGCGTTTCGTCTCCGGCCTGAACCGGTCGCTGGCCGTGATGGACTCCCTTTCGCGGGATACGGGTAAGCCCTACGCGGTGTCGGAAACAGGGCGCGAGGGGATTCCTGAAGCAAAATGGTGGAGCGGCAGTCTGCTACGCGGCATCGGAACATACACCCCGTCCTATGTCTTGGTATGGCGCAATGCTCCGGACGACGCAAAACCCGGCCATTTCTATGCGCCCTGGCCCGGACAAGCCTCCGAGGAGGATTTCCTGCGCTTTCACGCCGACGCCCGGACTCTCTTTCTCCGGGACGGACTCCCTGCGGAGGAGAGCAGGTGAGCCGGCGCACTCCCGACAACGATGATTCAGAAGACAACTCATAACGAAACCGAAAACGCAACAAGATCGACATGGAATCGTTTCAGAAACGCATAGCCGAGCTGGAAGCCGGCTACGAAGCCCTCGTTACCCGTCCCAATGTACCCGATCCGGCCTATAACGGCATCTATACCCGCTACCGTTATCCGATCCTGACAGCCGCTCACGCGCCGCTCTTCTGGCGCTATGACCTCGACCCGCGGAGCAATCCCTACTGCATGGAACGGATCGGCGTCAATGCCGTGATGAACTCCGGCGCCATCAAGTTCAACGGCCGCTATCTGATCATGGCACGAGTGGAGGGCGCCGACCGCAAATCGTTTTTCGCCGTGGCCGAATCGCCGAACGGCATCGACAACTTCCGTTTCTGGGACTACCCCGTGACGATGCCCGAGTACGGCGAACCGGCGACCAATGTTTACGACATGCGTCTGACGGCTCACGAAGACGGCTGGATCTACGGTGTTTTCTGCGTCGAGCGCAAGGATCCCGCAGCCCGTCCGGGCGATCTCTCGTCGGCCGTGGCTTCGGCCGGCATAGCCCGTACGAAAGACCTCGTGAACTGGGAACGCCTGCCGGACCTGAAAAGCCGCCACCAACAGCGCAATGCGGTGCTGCACCCCGAATTCATCGACGGCAAGTACGCGTTCTATACCCGTCCGCAGGAGGGTTTCATCGAGGCCGGCAACGGCGGCGGAATCGGCTGGGCGCTCATCGACGACATTACGCATGCCGAGGTACGCGAAGAGCGTATCATCAACTGCCGCTACTACCACACCATCAAGGAGGTCAAGAACGGCGAAGGCCCTCATCCGATCCGAACACCGCAGGGATGGCTGCACCTGGCTCACGGCGTCCGGGGGTGTGCCGCAGGCCTGCGCTACGTACTCTATCTTTACATGACCGAACTGGAACGTCCCTGGATACCGATCGCCGAGCCGGGCGGTCTGCTGATGGGTCCGGCAGGAGAAGAGCGGGTGGGCGACGTTTCGAACGTGCTCTTTTCGAACGGATGGATTGCCGATCCCGACGGGCGCGTGTTCATCTACTACGCCTCGAGCGACACCCGCATGCACGTGGCCACCTCGACCGTCGATCGGCTGGTGGACTACTGCCTGCACACGCCGGCCGACGGACTGACTACGGGCCACAGCGTCGAAACGCTCAAAAAGCTGATCGGCAAAAACCTCAAACGCTGACGATATGGCTGCCCCGCTTTCCGAAAAGATCGGCTACGGACTCGGTGACATGTCATCGAGCATGTTCTGGAAGATTTTCTCCTACTACCTGCCCTTTTTCTATTCGAACATTTTCGGCCTGTCGCTCGAGCATGCCGCCATGATGCTGCTCATCACGAAACTGGCCGATGCGGTCATCGACCCGGTCATGGGGATCGTTTGCGACCGCACTACCTCGCGTTGGGGACGTTATCGCCCCTATCTGCTCTGGATCGCCATGCCGTTCGCGGCCGCGGGTGTGCTGACCTTCACGACGCCCGATTTAGGTTATACGGGCAAGCTGATATGGGCCTATGCGACCTACATGCTGATGATGATCGTTTACACGGCCATCAACGTCCCCTATGGCGCCATGCTCGGCGTAGTGACCGCCGACTCCCAGGAGCGTACGGTCTTCTCCTCCTACCGCATGTTCTTCGCCTACGGCGGATCTTTTCTGGCTTTGGCCCTCTTCGAGCCCCTCTGCACGCTCTTCACCCCGCCGTTCGTCGGGACCGACGGTGCGGCGAAGATCGCAGCCGAAGCCCGGGGCTGGCAAACGGCCACGGCCGTCATCGGAGTGCTCTGCGCCGTGCTCTTCTTCCTTTGCTTCCGCATGACGCGGGAGCGCGTGAAGGCCTCCTCCGAGACGAAAAGCACGCATCACAGCGTGGCCGGCGACATTCGTTCGCTGATGACCAACGGCCCGTGGTGGATCCTGCTCGGCGTGGCCATCTGCGTACTGCTTTTCAATTCGATACGCGGCGGCGTGGCGGCCTACTATTTCAAGGACTATCTGGGCGAGGACAATTCGCTCGGCGGCAACCTGCTGCTCTCATGCGGCGCTTTCCTGGCCATCGGCGAGGTCGCCAACATGCTGGGCGTGACTCTCGCGTCGCCCGTCGCCCGCCGTATCGGGAAGAAGCAGACCTACATGCTGGCGCTCATCGGCTCAGGGGTCCTGAGCGTCGTATTCTTCCACATGCCCCTCTCGGTGGCGGGCTGCTGGGCAATCGTCGTACTGCAAGTGCTCATTTCAGCCTTCGCGGGGATGACCTTCCCGCTGCTGTGGAGCATGTTCGCCGACGTGGCCGACTACTCCGAACTGAAACACGGGCACAGTTCAACAGGACTGATCTTTTCCTCATCGTCAATGGCCCAAAAGTTCGGCGGTGCATTTGGCAGCGCCCTCATCCTTTGGCTGCTGGCGGCCTACGGATACAATACGGAGGCCGATGCCGTGCAGTCCGGGCAGACGCTCTTCGGACTGCGACTGCTCATGAGCTATCTGCCCGCCGCAGGGTGTGCGCTGGCCTCCCTGCTGCTGGTCTTTTATCCACTGACCGACCGCCGCATGAAGCATATTGCCGGCAAGCTGTCGATACGCAGAAAAACCGAGGATCATGAATGACTTACTGAAAACCTTCCGGCAGGAACTGCTCGATGAGTTAGAGCACGATATCCTGCCCTTTTGGACCGAACGGGTGATGGCTCCCGCCGAACGCCGTTTCTACGGACGCATAGCCGGCGACGGCACGCTCTATCCCGACGCCGATCAGAGCGCCGTACTTTACGGCCGCCTGATATGGACCTTCTCGGCCGCCTATCGGATGACAGGACGCCGGGAGCTGCTCCTGCCAGCGACCTGCGCGCGCAACTACCTCCTCGACCACTTCATCGACCCGGAATTCGGCGGAGTCTATTGGTCGGTACGTGCCGACGGTACGCCGGCCGATACGCGCAAGCAATTCTATGCGTTGGGATTCGCCATTTACGGATTGAGCGAATACGCACGCGCGACGGATGACGCGCGTGCGGCGAAGGAGGCATGGCGGCTCTTCGAAACCATTGAGGCCCATTCGTTCGATCTGCAGAACGACGGCTACCTCGAGGCGGCGGCCCGCGACTGGTCCCCCCTGGAGGATGTCCGCCTGAGCGACAAGGACGCCAACGAGCACAAAACGATGAACACGCATCTGCATATCCTCGAAGGGTATGCCAATCTGCTGCGGCTTTACCCCTCGGAGGAGCGGCTGCGCAGTCAGACACGTCATCTGCTCGAACTCTTCTTCACGCGCATCATGACTCCGGACGGGCATCTCGGGCTCTTTTTCGACGAAACATGGCACGACCGCCATCCGGGCGACATATCGTTCGGTCACGACATCGAAGCATCGTGGCTCCTTTTCCGAACGGCTCAAACATTGGGCGACGACGAACTGCTCGGACGCGCGCGGAGTTGCTGCGCACGGATCGCCGAAGCGGCACTCGAAGGCTACCGGCCCGACGGCAGCATGATCTACGAACGTCATGCCGACGGCTCGATCGACGGCGAGCGCCATTGGTGGGTGCAGGCCGAAACGGTCATCGGGCTCTATTACCTCTACCGTTACTTCGGGCGGGCCGAAGCGATCGAAGACTCGATGCGAACATGGAAATACATCCGAACGCACCTGATCGACCGTGAAGGCGGCGAATGGTGGTGGAGCATTCTTCCGGACGGTACGGTCAATCGGCGCAACGACAAGGCCGGATTTTGGAAATGCCCCTACCACAACGCACGTATGTGCATGGAGGTCACAACTCTCATCGAAAGGGAGGACGGCCGTCCGCCGCACCGGGCGACGCCGATCGGATGAAACGCACGAAAGGGACGCCCGCAGGATAGGGACCGCACGATCACCGGTCATACGCGAGCCGAGGGGATGATCTCCCCTCGGCTCGCGTTTTCCCGCCGGCATGTCTGATCCAGCGCTTGTTCGGTTCCGGCCCGGCAGGAGCCGATCCCGCGGTCACCGGGACGCAAAGGCCTTACAGGGACAACAGCGTTTTCCTATCGAAATTGTATCCTTCAGCCGAGAAGACCGTATCATCCGCAGCCGGGAATTCGGCCTCCACGATCCGCCTTTCGCCGGGCAGCAGGTGGATGTATCCTTCCGAGATATAAGCCGGCAGCACAGCCTCTCCGCTCTCCGCCTTCCGGATATTGAACTTGACGGCGACGGCCGTAGTCGAAGCCGTATTGGCCACCTCGACCCGTACGCAACGGCTGCCGGCCTCGTCATGCGATTCGAGCAGCCGGGCTTTCAGCTCCGGAGCCGCCACTCCGTTCAACGCGGTGAAATTCCGGTCCGCGCTGCGCAAGTAGTCATTGACCGATACCCGTTTCCCCTCGACAAAGAGCTCCAGACGCAGCAGATGGCACGGATCGCCCGGAAGCGGCTGCAAAACGGTAACCGGCGTCACACCGTTGGCAGCGATCACGGCGACGTTTTCCGACAGTCCGTCCAGCCGCTTCCCGTCGAACGTATATCTCGAGACCACGACCCGCGCCCGGCGACAGTCGTTGCGCGTGGTATTGACCACCAAGACCTGTCCATCGTGAGGATTGGCCTGCACGTGAAGCTTCTCGCAAGCCTTACGGCAACCATAGAACGAACCGTGGGTCTCGAAATCCCACGAATAGGTCTGCCACTCGAGGCTCGGCCAGGCCGGATGGCTCATCCACAGCAGGACACCCGACGCGGAATTCCACATGCGGCTGTTCCACGCCTCGAGCATCGCCCGGTGACTGTCGTAGTTGATCAACTGGGCCTTGCGGCAGAAATCGTCGAGCGATTCGGCTTTACCGTACAGATCGTCCACGGCCTGACAGTACTCCGGCAATCCGAAATGCAAATCGTGATAATACCATGTATCGCTGATAGGCCACCGTTCCGATTCGGGAATAAACTTGCGCATCGACTCGGCCGTAGGAACCGACGGCGATCCCAGTTCGGTCGTGAATCCGCAGGCCTGGACGGCGAAGTACTCCTTCTCGTCGATATAATGCCACGGACCGCTTGTGCGGAGATTCATATAACGCGAATTGGGGCTGTAAAAGCGAGTCCCGTCCTCCCCGGCAATCAACCGCTCGAGTCTCGGCGCCATCGTCGGGGTAGCGTAACCTTCATTGCGCGGGCACCAGACCGCAATCGAGGGGTGGTTACGGAAGCGCTTAACGGTCTGCCGGGCATTCTCGATGAAAAGGTCCTCGTCATTGACGTTCAGATTGCTGCCCTCGGTCGAGATCCAGAAGTCGTTCCACACCAGCATGCCGTACTCGTCGCACAGCGTATAGAAGATCTCCTCCGTCGATTCGCCGGTCCAGTTGCGCACCATGTTGAAACCCTCTTCACGGTGCAGCCGGAAAGCCGGTTCGAGCCGTTCCCGCGACACCCGCTTCATGCCGTCGTCCATGCCCCAGTTGCCGCCGCGGCAGAAGATCCGCACTCCGTTGCAGCGGAGTACCAGATAGGGCGACGTCGCATCCTTCCCGATACGTCGCAGACGAGAGACATCAACCCCCTCGCGGAGGGCCGGAACCACGACATCCTGCTGCACGACACGCCGATGAAACGTATCGAACAACGGTTCACCATCGCGTACGTCGTTCGTGGGCTGAAACTCGAAACGAATCTCTTCGCCCCGGGGCGTATCGGCCGTCAGTTCGTAGGAAAACTCCCGGACGCCGAAGCGAACTCGCCGGACGTCGGACTCCGCACCGCCGCACTTCACCCGCAGATCGAGGTCGTACATCGCCTGATCGCCATAACCGTTCGGCCACCACAACCGCGGATTTTCCAGATGCAGTCCCGGAATCTCAGCGGGCGAGACGCTCACCGTGCGGGACTCGCCGGCCGCCAGTTCGACCGGATACTCGAATTCGGTCACGCCGTCGATCCGGCCACACAGCACGACATGCCGCCCGACGGCGGCATGGTTGGTCATCTCCATGCGGACCGTCACGTCGGCCGACGACGTGTCGGGCAGAGGCAGGTCGGTCACCACCTGCGGGTAGGCCAACGTAACGTCGCCCGTATATGCGAGGGTCACGTCCTGCCAGATGCCGATGTTGCGGTCGCGGATGCCGGGAATCCAGTCCCACCCCTCAGAACTGATAAATGTAGGACCGTCCAGACACAATTGCCCGCCGTTTGGGCCCCGCCCGGCGGCTTTCGACTGCTCGTGCGGAATGCCCGGATTATAGGGCGGATAGATCTTCACGGCCAACACGTTATGGTCGGAGAAACATTCCGTCACGTCGAACAGTCCTTCGACGAAGGCTCCGCGGATATCGCCGAGTTTCCGGCCGTTGAGCCATACGTCCGCCCGATAGTTAATGCCTTCGAAATTCAGCCACACACGACGCCCGGCGACATCGGCAGGCTTGTCGAAACGGATCCGATACCACCACTCCGTGCGACAGAGGCTTTCGGGAATGGCCATGTTGTTCAGCCCGTAGTAAGGATCGGGATAGACGCCGGCATCGACCAGTGTGGTCAGCACCGTTCCCGGCACCACCGCATTATACCACCCGGAAGTATCGTATGCAGGGCTGAAGAGCGAGCCTCCCTCGGCCACGACCCGATCGGCATCGGTCATTTCCCAACCGCCGGCCAATGTCCAGGTGGCGTCATCCGACTTTTCGAGACGCACTTCAACAGGCCGCTTGGCTTTGGGAACCGCCTGTTGGGGCGGCGTCTCGGATTTCGGAAGCTCCGACTCGGGTTGCGGAACGACCAGTCCGAAATTGGTAGGAGGCAACGGCTGCGCCGTCTTCTGCGCCTCCGCATCCTCGGCAAAGGACAGCAACGACAGGGAAAGCATGGCAAGTCCGATGTTCAAACGCATGACTTATTGTTTTTCAGGAGTAAATACATAAATCCGTTCGCCGTAAGGCTCTATCTCGATATCATCGACCCGCAGTTCGCCGGAACGGCCCCCAACGGGATCCATCCACGCGTATTTCTGCGGATCGAGGCATTCGACCGCATAAACGCCGCCGATGTCCGCCCCGACCGTCAGCTCGGCACCCTCGATCCGCCTGTCCGAGTTGTTGTACAGATAGACGAAAAGCGTCCGGTCGCATTTGACGCTCATGGCTTCGAGCGGCGTGCAGTCGGCCTTCACCGTCTCAAAGGCTCCGTTGCCGGCAGCCAGCATCCGGTCCGAAATTTCACGCACACCCCGGAAATAGGTCATCATGCCACGGTTCTCGAAATACTCCCACCACCAGCTCATCGGAGTGACAGGCGTCGGCGAAAAGAGCCCGTACCAGAGTCCGCGCCGAAAATCACGATCCATGTCATCGGCGAAATCGTCGAAATTCAGCGACCAATCCCACTCGTAGCCGAACTCTCCGATGACGTAGGGCTTTCCGAAACGCTCCTCATAGTCGCGGATGGTCGAAGGGATGATCGCCGTATTGCGGTAGATATGCTTCTGATTGATATCCAACGAGGGCACTTCGTTCAACCCGGCTAGATCACGATGCGAAATCGAGGTCGTGACGGGATGTCCGAACGGATCGATCTCCTTCAGGTATTTGCCCATGCGGGCGTGCCACGCCACAATCTCTTCGGCCGGGATCGGCCCGCCCGGATTTCGGTGTTGTATGTTGTCGATCTCGTTGAAGAACTCCCACATGCCAATTGCCGGACTGTATCCCCAACGGGCTACGATGTAACGCAACCGGTTCATGTAGCGCCGCGCCTGCGGCTCTCCGTTGAAGAACTCCCGGTCAGCAGGCACGGCCCCCTGGCCCATGCAGAGCATAACGTGGATACCCAACCGCTCGCACAAATCCACAAAACAGTCCAAGCGCTCCACGGCGCTCGGATTATAATATTCGTCGGAGGGCGTATAGCGCAAATTGTTAAAATGGTCGTGCTGATCGATCGGGAAATTGAACGAACACATCCATACGCGGATGAAATTGCCTCCGTTTTCGGCGAAAAGCGGCAGCATGCGGTCATAGTTGTAACGGTCGTGCTGCTCGTGCAGCTCCTTGAAAAACTTCGAATCGTCGTTCGCACGCGATTCCCAGCAAATATTTTCGGCCACACCCCGGAAAGGCGTTCCGTCGTCGTAAACCAGCGTCCAGTTGTCACGGACATGGAGAATGCCCCGCTCGCCCTCTGCGGCAGGCTGTACGCTGAGTTCGACCGCCCTGGAGCGTGCGACCTCCTCGCCCTGCTCGCTCAATCGGAACCGGCAAAAATAACGGCCGGGCTCCTGGGGCGTGAAACGGGCCTCCCAGCGCGACTCCGCTCCGGATTTGCCCTCGACCCAGAAGCACGGCAACAGGCGCTCCTCGCCCGAAGGAGTTTCGATCAGCATGTCCAGCGCCACCTCTTCCTGCAGGTAGGCATTCCGGTAATCGGCGGTCAGCAGCACCGTAAAATCCGTGCGTTCATACAATTTCGGAGTGCGAGTGGATGGTTCGATCGAATGGAAGCGGCCGCTGCAACCGCCCGACAGCAACAGGCTGAAAAAAATTGACAGGAATCTCATACGCGCAAGTCTGATTCAGGGAAACGGCATGCCCCGACCCGGGACACACCGTTTCCATCGGGTTAATTATTCAAGATGATACTAAAGCGCCTCGACCGCATCGTTCAGGGCATCGACATCGACAATCACCGCGGTCACCGTACCGGTTTCGGCGAGTTCATAAGCCGTGGGATCGGAAATGCCCACTGCCAGCACATACTTTTTGCCGGCATTGGCCGGATCGGAAAGCCCGCTCCGAGGAATCTCCAGGTAGAAGACTTCCCCCGACTTGCCGGACGGAACCGTGACCGACCGGGGAAGCGGCTCGTAGAAGTCGGAGGGCATCGGTTCGCCGCCGAACTGCGACACCGCGGCCGCCGTCTCCTCTTCCGACGTGTAAACCGACACCGAAAATCCCCTTGCATCGGACAGTTTTCCCGATCGCGTCACGCCCAGAACGGCCTTCACATAGCCCGCGGTCACCCGGAAATTATAGGTGTATTCACCGTCGCCGGAGGGCACCGCATAGGAGTTGTTCAACCCTCCCGACTGCATGGCCTGGGGCATGTATATCTTGCCGAATCCGTAATCGGCATCCCCGTCTCCGTCACAGGCGGCAAACCCCATCATGCAGACGGACGCCAGGAACAGCACAAATTTCTTTCCCATATTCATAATAGTTGTTCTCTTTTAAGATTTGCTCATCGACTGATATTAATAACCGGGGTTCTGCTCCAGCGTGTGATTCGAATTCTCGACCTCCGAACGGGAGAAAGGCATGTAATAGTTCCGTTCGAGGAAAGTGCGCTTCGCCACCTCCACCTCTTCGTACGACCAGCCGTTCCCATCCGTTTTGGCGACCTTCACGCCGTAAACCGGCTCATTGAGGACCTCCATCGCATCTTTCCAGCGCAGCAGGTCCCAATAACGGTGATCCTCGAAAGCCAGTTCGATCCGGCGCTCGTGCCTGACGGCCTCGCGGAAGTCATCCTTATTCTCCGCCGTTACTTCGGGCAGCAGCATGCTGGCACGGTCACGGACTATTTGCAGGGCTTCGCGTGCGGTCAGCGTGTATCCGTTGTTGTCGTCGGGGCCGTAGGCCTCGTTCATCGCCTCGGCATAGTTGAGAAGAATCTCCGCGTAGCGGAACACCACCCAGTTGTGCTGAGCCGTAGCGCCCTGCGTCAGATTCAGGTTGTCGGTCAGGAATTTCTTGAGATAGTAGCCGGTCCGGCTCGCATTGGGCTGCGCCATGTCGTCCATGGCCCCCGCCGACTGATCGATCGTCCGGCCGTTCCACGTGCTGCCGTTGGTCACGATGCTCGCCTCCAGACGGGGATCGCGGTTGGCATAGGGATTCGCAGGATCCACCTCTCCAATCCACTCGTAAGCCTTGACCAGATTATGCGTCGGAGTCACTCCCGAAGCGCCGCCCTGCGTCGCAATGGGATAGTTGTTCTTCTCCATGTCGTTCGACATCCCGCGGCGGACCACGTAGATCGTTTCCGGACTGCTCAGGCTGCGGTTGCCGACGAAATAGGAGCCGTAATCGCTGTCCAGCGAATAGTTCAGCTCGCTGTTGCTGATCAAATCGTAGGCAGCCGCCGCAGCCGCCTCCCACTTCGCCAGGTCGCCATCCGGATTGTTCCGCAACGAGGCGGCATAAAGCAAAGTCCGCGATTTGATGGCCAATGCGGCGCCCAGCGTGAAGCGGCCGTTACGCTCGGTGTAGTCGTTCCAATCGACCGCCAACCGGTCCTTGCAGTTATCGATCTCCGAGACGATGTAATCGACCACCTCGTCATACGACGACCGACTCACGAACTGACCGTCCGCATACGGGCTCTCCACGATGGGAACCCCGCCGTACTGCTTGATCAACTCGCTGTAATAGTAAGCCCGGGCGACGTGCGCTTCAGCCTGGTAGTAATGCAGCGAAGCCAGATCCCGTTCATAGTTGGGACGATCATTGATCGTATCGCGGTTCATGCCGATCATATACTCGCCTTTGCCGTCGGCCGTATAATCCAGGAAAAAATTGGCAGCGCGAATTCCCTCGTAACAGTCGGTATAGAGGTTGGAGATCGGATTCAGGTTGGCGTTGATGACCCCCTGGTTGAAATAGCTGGCATCGCACAGCGCCTTGGTCTGTTGCGCCTCGTCCGACGCCGCGGCAAAAAGGTTCGAATCGAGCACCGTATATCCGTCCGTGATGGGCGTATAGAAAGCATTGCCGAACTTCCACAGCGTTCCGAGGGTCGTCTCGATAGACTCTCCCGTTTCATTCTGATCGAGACTCGTATCGAGGAAATCGTCGCACCCCTCCATCGTGCCGACGCACAGTATTGCGAGAATGGCTCTGAATATCAAGTTTTTCATAATATGCTCCATGATTGATTAGAAAGTGATGCTGACTCCGATATTGTACGACTTGAGAACCGGATAACGGTACGACAGCAGTTCGGGATCGAGATCGTAGTCCGACATCAGCTTGCTGATCGTGAAGGGGTTGGTCACGTTCAGATAGATCCTGAACTCGCCGATGCCCGCCTCGCGGAACTTGGGATGGTCCTTGAAGCTGTAACCGAGTTCGATATTCCGTACACGCAGAAAATCGCGGTCCTTCACCCAGAAAGAGCTCAGCCGGTAATTGTTTTCATTACTTTGGGTCGTCAAACGCGGATAGGTCGCCGTCCGGCGGGTGTCGATCCCTTGTTCGGGATAATAGGCCCATGCACCACGCGCCAGCGGGTAAACATTGCCGTTGTCCACGAACGCCATCGTCTGCACCGAATTGTCGAGCAGATTGTACGAAGCTCCGGCGATGCCGTCAAGCAGGAAACTGAAATCGAACCCCTTGTAGCGGAACATCGCGCCAACGGAGTAGGTCCACTCCGGATAGGGTGACTTGCCGATCTTGGTCACGTCGTTCTGATCGACATAGCCGCTGTTGTCCAGATCGAGATACTTGATGTCTCCCGGCTGTACGCTGCCGAACATCGGCTGCGGCAACCCGTCCCTGAGCGAACCGTCGTCATTGAAGTCGCTCACGTCGTAGAATCCGTCAGCCACCAGTCCGATCAGCGTGCCGTAGGGACGACCGGTTTCGGCGTTGTAATCGTAAGCAGGAGCCACTTCGGCCATGTAGTCGATCGTATTGCGGTTGAACGAAACAGCGGCATTGATCGAATAGCCCCAATCCCTGCGCTGATCGGACCATAGGGCCGAAATCTCGAAACCGCGGTTGGTCATTTTGCCGATGTTGTTGAAATAGTTGTTCTTGCCGTAGTAACCCATGATCGAATTGTCGAGCGTCAGGATGCCGGTCCGCTTGTCCAGAAAAGCGTCGGCCGTCACAAAGAGTTTGCCCCAAAGCGAAGCATCGACACCGATATTGTATTTGTTGCTACGCTCGGAGTGTATGGCGCTGTTGGGCACGAACATATTGACCAGCGAACTCTGCCATACCCCCTCGGTAGCCCCCGTGTAGAAGGACCCGATGTAGGAGTTGGTATAGTAGTCCTTGAAGAGGAAGCGTCCGTTGGACGAATAGCCGGACAATACGCTGGTCGCGTCCGAATCGGCGAACCCGCTACGTCCGTAGGAAAGACGGAGCTTCAGCAGGTCGATCACTTTCGAATCCCTGAGGAAAGACTCGTTGGAGAGAACCCACGCTGCGGAGATCGAAGGATAGAACGACCAGCGGTTACCGGGAGCAAAAGCGTCGTTGCCGAAGTAGGAGAATCCGAATTCGGCCACATAACGATCGTCATAACTGTAATTGACCCGGCCGTTATAGTTCAGGTAGTGGTACTGATAGGAGAAAATACCGTCGCCGTTGTAAGCCGAGATGTGGAGATTGACCGCGGCATCGACGGCATGCCTGCCGAACTGGCGGTCATAGCCCAGCGAGATATGCCCCTGCTTCCAGTCCTCCATGCCGTCCGAACCGTAACCGCTGGCCTGTAGCGACGTATCTTCGTCGGTAGTGGTACGCACCCCGTTGTGGTAACGGGCATAGTTACGGGTCTTCGAATAGCCGCTCGTCGTATACGTATTGAACGAGAAGGCCTCGCGCAAATAGAGTCCTTCGGTGATGAAGTCGAGTCGCTCGACGAGCTGGAAATTACCCTGCAACACCCGAGACTGCGCCTGACGCCACCCAAGGGCATTGATCGAAGCGACCGGATTGCTGTTGTAGGTTGACGTACCGGAATAATGGGTATGGGCCTCGTCGTCCCATATCTCGTAGATGTTCGACGGATAGCGAGCCATGTTATAGAAGAGATCGTCGATCGTGATGTTCGGGCGTTTGCCCCGTTCGATGCGTCCGCCCAGATCGACCCGGGCCTCGATGAACTTGAACATCGTGAAGTCGAGATTGGCGCGCAGTCCATAGCGCTCGTAGGTGCGGTTCGAGCGCGAATCGCTGTTGCTGACGTCGAACAGCCCCTGCTGGTTGAGGTAGTTCAGCACGACGTTGTAACGGGCCGTCTGCGTACCGCCGCGGAACGTGACGTCGCCGTCAATCACATAGCCCGAATCGCGCAGCACCTCGTCATACCAATCGACATTCGTCGCGGAACCGTTCCGGTAGGCTTCGAGTGCGGCGGCATCGTAGGCGGGCGACCAACTGCCGTTGTCGTTGCTGACAGCCTGATTATAGAGGGTGGCATAACCGTATGAATCGAGCGGCTTGGCATAGGTCGTAGCCCGCTGAATCCCGTAGTGTACCGAAGCTGAAACCGAGGCGGGTCCGATCTCGCCGCGTTTGGTCTCGATCCAAATGACACCGTTGGCACCGCGGTCGCCGAAGATCGAAAGGGCGGCACCGTCTTTCAGAATGGAGACCTTGTCGATCTCCGCGGGAGAAAGGTAGGCGATATAGTCGGCATTGACCTCGAAACCGTCCACGAAGATCTTGGCCGTGTTATAACCGGTTTTTCCGTAAGACCCAATGCCGCGAATGAGCCAGCTGGCCATATCGTTGCTCGGCTCTCCGGAACCCTGGAAAAGAGTCAGGCCCGTGAACTGTCCGGCAAAGGAGTTGGTCAGGTTCGTCTGTCGGTTTTTAGCCAGCGCCGGCCCATCGGCCGTGGATATGGCCGCCGTAGAGCGGAGCTGCGAGGTTTCGAAGAGAAGCCCGGGCGTCACCGGCCCCTTCGCCTGTGTCGAATCGGCCGTAACTGCAGATTCCTGCCCGGCGGCCATTGCGACAGCGGTCGAAACGAACCCCGCAATGAAAAGCAGCGGTATAATGATATGTCTGTTCATAATCGAAATGTTTTACGGTAGGGTTAGCCAATATTAATATCCGGGATTCTGTACCAGCGTACCCTTGTTGATCTCCGACTGGGGCAGCGGCTCCAGATACATGCGGGGGTTCCAGTAGGACGTATAGGTGACCGCATTCCAATAAGATTCGAGACCTTCCGGCAGGTTGAGACTGCCCGAAGCGTCGGCCTTGACCTTGAACTGGAGCTCACGCATGTCACCGCCGATGATCCCCTTATCTATATTCTCATCCTTCCAGTGCTTCACGTCGTAGTAACGCAGATTCTCCCGATAGAACTCGACGGCGCGTTCTCGGCGGATAATCTCACGCAACGCATCCCGATCCGTTTCCGTAATGGCAGGCAGACCGGCACGGTTGTGCACCATATTGAGGTTTTCAAGGGCCTTGGTGGGATTTCCATACTCGTTATAGGCTTCGGCCAGATTGAGGTAGATTTCGGCCATACGGAACAGCGGGAACTCAAACCAGACGCGCGAACCCGCATTATAGTAGAACTTGGTCGGAGCCGCACAACCCTTGTCCGTGCCGAGCACCTCGGGGAACTCGCCCGTCTTGGCGGCATTGCCCGTCTGACGGCCCCAACTGTTGGCCGTCCAGTTCGAGTTGCCCGGATTGTTGAAGGCGTCGAAACCGATGAAGATATTGTCGGCCTTGGCACGAGGCTCAATGCCGTTGATCTTTTCCAGCCAGTCCGAAGCATCTCGCGGAGCGGAATCCCCGACTTTCGGCCAGTCGATGTCATCGCCGTTCTCGTCGTAGTAGAGTTCGAGGAAATTGCTCAACAGACCGCTCATATCCGTATCGTACCGATTGTTGGTCCAGTAATTCGAATAATTGTTGTAGTAGAAGATCGCACTGCCGGGCCACGTCCATAGATTGGTCTCGTTGCACTTGTAGGCCAGCAGCACCTCGCGATTGGCCGGCGTGGAGGTCGCCGTGGCGTAGTCGGCGAAGGCGTTGGGGTTGGGCTGACCGACACCGGCTCCGCCCGTATTGAGAAGCTGGTAATTGTACTCAAGGGCCCACTCCAGCACATCCTCGTTGGCCTCGATGGCCGTATTCCAGCGGTCTGGATCGGACGAGCCGAAGCATACCAGGTCGTTATGGGCGCTCTCGATATAAGGCGTTGCGGAATTGAAGAGCGGACGGGCAGCGAAGAGCAGCGCCCGGGCTTTGATGGCCAGTACGGCGCCGCGCGTCATGCGGCCCTGATCGGCAGCGCTCCAGTCGCCTTCGGGCAGCCCGTCATAGGCTTTCTGGCACAGTTCGAGGATATAATCGAGCGTCTCGGAGAGCGACGAACGGCCCATCGAGACTTCGGGATCGGCCGGCGAGGTGAACGACTTGCGGACGATGGGCAAACCGCCGTAACGGTAGAACATGCCCATGTAACGGTAGGCTATCAGTGCCAAAGCCTCGGCCTTGACGTAGTTCTTCTCCTCGGGAGTCATGTCGGGCACCCTGTCGATATTTTCGTACACGGTCCAGCAATGACGGATGTAGGCCCAGTTGTTGCCGAAGTGGTCCGCCCCGGCATCGGAACCGTCGGTTCCGTTGACGTTCAGGCCGGAATTGACAATCATGTAGGTCCCGTGCCAGGAGTATCCGCGTGCGACCTCGCCGCTGATAGCACCGAGCGTACCATGGCCTACGCCCCATCCGCCCGGCAGACCGTGGAGCAGGATTTCGCGGTAACAGGTCATCAGGGCACTTTTTGCATTCTTGGCCGACCCGTAGACTTCGTTCAGATCGACGGTTCCGGTCGTATCGGGCATCTGCAGGAAGGTATCCTGACAGCCGGTCATCCCCAACGACACGGTCACGAGCAATGTTATGAGTGTTTTTTTCATTGTGATTCCAGTATTGAGCATTAGAAAGTCAGGTTCACACCGAAACTGAATACGCGGGTCAGCGGATAGATATAGGTGCTTCCGTCCACCGTCTCGGGATCTATACCGATATCGGTAAGTTCGTTCTTGAAAGTATACACATTGTTCGCATTGAAGTATATCCGGATGGCGCTGATCCGGCTGCGGGCCAGAGCCCCACGGGTCATATCGAACGTATAGCCGAGCTCGATATTCTTGATTTTAAAATAATTGCTCGACTTCATCCAATAGTCGCTCGTCAGGTAGTTGTTGTCCGAAGAGGTCGGATCGAACGTCGCGCGCGGAAAAGTGATCTTCTCGCCGGCGGCATAACGTTCGGCAGTCCAGCGGTTGTCGTACATCCACTTCCAGGCATTGCCCGCCTTCTTGTAGAACGGCATGACCATACCGGGCGTCAGGTAGTAGGACCCGTTGGCCGTACCCATGAACAGCACGCGCAGATCGAGGCCTTTCCAGCCTACCGAGGCTTTCACATTGAAGTGGTACTCGGGATAGTTCGGGAAACCGATGGGCGCCACATCCTTGTTGTCAATCAAGCCATCGCCGTTGAGGTCCACATAGCGGATATCACCCAGCGAAGCCCGGTTGGCCGTATAGGTGTTGTACGGCCTGTTGGCCAGCTCTTCGTTCGTATTGTAGAGCCCGTCGCTCACCAGACCGAGGCGCTGGCCGATGGAAAAGCCCGTCTCATTCATCCAATAGTAGGGATTCGGAGCCTCTGCCTTGTAAACGACCTTGTTGCGGGCATAGCTGATATCGCCGCTCAACGAGTAGCGCCAATCTCCGACCTGATCGGCCCACGAAACCAGCAATTCATAGCCCTGGTTCTTGGTCACACCCACATTGACCGGCGGCACCGAGCTGGTTGCCACGCCGTAAATACCCGGAATCGTACCGAGCGTGGTAAGGATGTTGCGGCGGTCTTCACGGAACCAATCGGCCGTAATCGAGAGCCTATCGCGGAACATACGGGCCTCAATACCCACGTCATACTTCTTGGCCCGCTCCCACGTGATGTCCGGATTACCGAGCGTTCCCTCCGTGGCGCCGGTCCAATAGGGATTGGGCGAAGAACCGTCGGAGTTGCCGAGCCAATATCCGCCTTGACTGAGGTTGTAGGTGTTGGGCAGGTAATAGAAGCGGCGGTTACCGCCCAACTGATCGTTACCCACCTCACCGTAAGAGGCGCGGATTTTCAGGAATGTCAGGATGTCGTTCTCGGGAAAGAAGTCCTCGGCCGTCGGCACCCACCCGATCGAATAGGCCGGGAACCAGCCGAAACGCCGGCCCTCGGCGAATTGCTCGGTACCGTTGTAACCGACGTTCACTTCGGCCATGTAGCGGTCCTCGTAGTTGTAGGTCACGCGACCGACGAAGCCCATCACGCCCGAAGGCACGTTGTACGAGTCTCCCGGCATCGTATAACGCGAAGCCTTGCCCAGCACGAGCGCCGAGACGTTGTGACCGTTGAAGCTGTCGTGCCAGTCGATACCGGCGTCCAGATAGAGCTTGTTCCAGTTGCTGTAACCCCACGATTCGAAAGTTCCGGCCCCCATGCCGCCGCCGAAGAAGTCGAGGCGGGTCGGGTCGGTCGGATTGCGCTGTACCGTGTAGGTCGGAATCGACGGCGTGTACTTCACAATCCGGTTGTAGTTGTCCTGGTAATTGACCGTACCGTAAACACGCAGGCCCTCGAGCAGGTAATCCATCGTATGCTCGAGTTTGATCGTGTTGTCCAGCAGCGAGTTGAAAATGCTGTTCGTACCGGCCCTCAACAAACTGACGATGGCATTCTGGTTGCCGATCGTACTGGCGGTCTTATTGGCCAGCGGGTTCTGCTCGGTTCCGGCGACACCGGCGAAACCTTCGATCAAATGGCCGTCAATCATACCGGGCGAGATGAACGGATTGGCATCGTAGATATACTGCATGATGCCCTTGTATCGCGACGAAAGATCGTAGGGGTCGCTGCCGCTGCCCAAACCCTGCGATTTGCCGAACTGGCCGGCCACATTGACCGACACCTTAAAATTCTTGGCCACCTGAATGTCGAAATTCGAACGGAAGTTGTAGCGATTGAAGTTCGAACCCGTATCGGCATCGTAATACCGGATGTCCGTCGTGATGCCCTGCTGTGAGAAATAGCCGAAAGAAACAAAATACTTCACGCGCTCCGTACCTCCCGAGACATTCAGGTTGATCTGCATCTGCGGAGCCACCCTATCGAACATTTCCTTGTAAAGATCGCGGCTGGCATAATAAAGAGCGGGCTGGTTCTTCAACAGTTCCTTCTGCGCGGCCGTCAAGTCGCCGCGGGCATCCAGCTCGACGGGCGTATAGTCACGGTTGTTCCTGAATTTCCACAGATCGTAGTCGTCGTAGATGTAGGTCGAAAGGCTCTCCGTACCGGAGAAGCTCCGCTGGTCGTGGCGGATGGCCTCATTACGCATCAGGGCGTATTCGTAAGCCGAAGTACCCTTCTGCAAGCTCGACGCCGACGTAAAGCCGTAATTCATCGAGAGATTGACTTTCGGCGCCCCGGTCTGGCCCCGGCGGGTCGTGACGATGATTACACCGTTGGCGCCGCGGATACCATAGACGGCGGTCGATGAAGCGTCCTTCAGGACGCTGATACCCTGGATTTCATTGGCATCCATGGCATTCAGTTCGGCCATGGCCTGTTCCGAGGGCTGCTCAACGCCGTCGATGACAATCAGCGGGTTGGCCGAGCCGTAAGTCGAAATACCGCGGATACGTATTGATGCATCGTTGTGTCCGGGCTCGCCCGAAGTCTGAAGACCGCTTACACCCGGCGTATTGCCGAGCAGGGCATTCGAGATGTTGGCCACGGGCGTGGCGACCAGATCCGTACCCTTGACCTGCGAGATGGCGCCCGTGACATTGACCTTCTTCTGCACCGCGTAGGCTGTGACGACTACCTCCTCGGCCAGCAGCGAGGACTCTTTCAGGACAATGTCAATCACGGTCTGCGAAGCGATCCGGACCGTTTGGGAGGTATAACCGAGGAACGAGAACTCGAGCTCGTTTCCCGGTGAGACTTCGACGGAGTATCGGCCGTCGGCCATGGAGGTCGTACCGGTAGTCGTGCCCTTCACCATGATGGTCACACCCGGCAGAACAGCCCCTTTCTCATCTTTCACGACGCCCGTAACCGTGTGAGTCTGAGCGCTCGCCACGAGGGGGGGGGAGCAACGCAACCCAACACCATTACCAGCGCATACAGCAATGACGTTTTAAAGCTTTTCACCATAGGTTTCGTATTCTTAAAGGTTTTCGTTCAGTTCTCGATCACCGGACCGTGACATGCTCGGCCATCGTGTACATATCGGGCAGGTCGCCGCTGAAAAGCGAGCGGGAACGCCCATACATGATGTTGAAGTCATCCGCCGAAACATGCCCGGGATAGACCGAATAGAAATGTCTGTCCGATTCGTTGCCGGCCACATACTTGTTGCGCCACATGACCACCATCGACACCCGCTGTCCCATCAGAGGAGCAAGGATGCAACCGGTCCAGTAATCGGCCTTCTCGAAAGACTCCTGGCCGGTTTCAGTGACGCCGCAGGGTTTGAGCTTTTCCTGCGAGAGAGCACTCAAGGTACGGAGGTTGGAAGTGAAGGCTTCCGTATTCAGACCGTGATAGCAGTCCATCCCGATGAAATCGACCCATTCGTCTCCGGGCCAGCGGAACAGCAGCCTGTCCCGCGTGTTGCCATAGACGGCATCCATCTGCGGCGAAATGGCGTAAATGAAGTTGTGCACGCCTTTCGTATCGCGCAGGTAACGAACGGTCATACGCCAGAACCCGACGAACTCCTCTTCGGTCGTACACTTCGACCCCCACCAGGACCACTCCTGCGTATGTTCGTGATAAGGACGGAAGATGACGGGAATCAGCCTGCCGTCCGACCCGCGAAGATTGTTGGCGAAGTCGGCCACGCGATCGAGCCACTCCATATACTTCGCATGTGCGGCGGTCGATTCGTCGAGAATGGCCTTCACCACCCCCGCATGGCTGTTGTCCCACGAGTCCCCGCCCGTCAGCGGGTTGTTCAAGTGGCAGCAGGCCGTGACGACTTCACCCCGTTCATAGGCCTCGAGGATCACCCGGCGACGGATTTCGTTTTCACGCATGTCCGCCTCACGGTCGAACCGGTCGTCCATCAACGGGCCGAAATCGACGCTGAATACGGCAGGATAGTCGCCGCAAACGGCCTTCGTATCGGAGCCTCCCGGCTCGTCGTACCAGTAACGGCCGTACCAAAGGTCGTCGTGGTGGCCGAACATAAAGCCTCTGGAGGCAATGGTCCACAGATTCGAATAAAGCGCCTGCGTTTCGGCCGTCGCGGCAGGATCGACCATCGTCAGCGTGACCTGCTCCGGATCCGGGTCTGGATCAGGATTCGGGTCCGGGTCCGGGTCCGGATCCGGGTCAGGATCGGAGCCGGAACCCGGATTCCGGTCGGGAGCCGTCTGTCCGTACGAGTCGGGAATATCTATATCGCTGCCACCGCACGAGACGGCCGTCAGCAGAAATCCGGTCCACCCGGCAAAAAGGAAAGATACCCGCAGAATGCGAGCAATACATGCAGTTGTCATGACAATATCCGTGTTCGTGTGTGAAAAAGGGAAGATCAATACTCCGCTTCAAGCAGTTCGGTGTGATTTTCAAGCGCCGAATCAGAACTCTTGAGCATGGTCCAGAACGTATTTCGGATATTGTGAACGAGCCAACGATCATCATCCCAGTTGGTATTCACCTCCCAGTCGTAGGGACCGGGAAAACCGCGGCCGAAAGCCGTATCGTTCACGGTAAAGGTTTTACCGCCCGCGAGACCGTGCGTACCGGCTTCCAAGACCGTCATCGTATAGAGCGGCTCGGCGTACTCCGCGTCCTCCCATTCATAGAAGGAGACGGTCCCCGAAGAATCTTTCGACCACCGGCTTTTGCCTTTGGGAACGATGCGATAGTAGCCATTGACATCCTTCTCGGCGTTGTTCTGGAAGAGGTAGTTGGCCCACTTGCCGTCGTCGCCCGCCAGATTGAGGCAGGTGCCGTAGCTCGTGCCCGAAGTCTCGTCAACGCGCGAAAGCCGGATACTGACAATGTTGTCCTCCTCATCGGCAGGCGTGTATCCGTCGCCCCAGTGCCACGACTTGTCCATAGCCGTCGAGATGATTTCACCGCCGTCCCAGCCGCCGAAAACGACCATCGAACTCTTGGGGGCGGTGCCGTCGAGAATACCGGCGATCGGATCGTGGACATAAACCCCCTCGAAAGGCTCTTTGAAAACGGTATAGGTAACCGTATAGGTGCGCTGCTCGCCGTTCTCGGCCGTCACGACGAACGAATCCCCGCCCGACGACAGATCGAGCGTGCTGCCGGGCCGGACCGAAGCGGTCGCGTTGTAGGCAAATTCGATTTCGGTGACCTGCACGCGGCTCATGTCGGCGATACTGCCAAGAACGAGTTGCACGGAAATGGCGCCGGAATCGTCGTGGCGCCAGTCATCGGTAATGACCGCCGCTCCGATCTGGGACTCCAGCCGGAAACTGACAGGAGTCCGTTCACGCAGCCAGGGGTCCACCATGTCCGGTGCCGACGAGTCGTTTTCGTAACAACCGGTCAAAAGCAAACCCAGCAGGCACGACAAAACATAAGAGACGATTTTTTGCATAGAGTTGGTTGATTTGGGTTAGTTTACAATTTCAGACAAGACAGCCGCACCGACCTGTTCTCCCGGCGATCAGGCCATCGGACAGCTTGCATCTTACCGTTGTACAAACTTACTCAAAAACCGACTATTGCGATTAATATTTTTTTAACAAAATACAATGCAAAACAATCCTGCTCCGATTGCAGGAGCGGCCGCAGGTCAGACGTATATTTTTTTGTTGATGTACAATGTACGGAACCGGTGAGGAGGCATTCCCTTCTTGCGTTTGAAAATGCGATTGAAGTTGGCCATGTTGTTGAATCCGCAGCAGAAAGCGATCTCGGCAATGGTCATGTCCGTATCAATGAGCATCCGCGAGACATGCCCCAGGCGGATTTCGGCCAACGTGTCGATGAAATTCTGCCCGGTAGCCTTCTTGATGAAGCGGCTGAACGAAACTTCGGACATGTTGACCGTTTCGGCGACGTCACGCAGGGAGATCTGCCGGCTGAAGTTGCGGTTCATGTAGGCGAAAACGGTCTCGAGACGCTGCGAATAGGACATGTCCTTCTCCTGGACAAAGGTCAGATCGGAGAGCAGTTTCCGTTCGGAGGCGAACGAGAGGGTATTGAAAACGGCAAGCACATCGAGCAACGGCTGCATGCCTCCGGCCGATCCCCGCTCGTAGATACGCCGAAGAGCGGGAGCCACTTCGAGAGCTGTCTGTTCCGTAAAGAGCACTCCGCGCCGCGACTCCTCGAAAAGCCGTTTAAGGGCCGTCAGCGAGTTGCGGTTCAATAATTTGTCGTCGATCAGATCGGGGGCGAACTGAAGCGTCACCTCCTGGATGCGCTGGGAGCGGCAACCATCCGTGAACCAGGCGTGAGGCGTTTCTCCGTTGACGAAGACCAGTTCCGCGTCGCCGATCGTGCCCATGTGGTTGCCTATTACGCGAGATGCCCCCGCCCCGTTGAGCACCAAGTTCAGCTCCAGCTCCTTATGGGTATGGAGCGGGAAGTCGAAACAACTTTTTTCACGGGAAAAGATCACGAAGCAATCGTTGTCGGTCAGCGGCGTATTTTCGCAGAAGATCTTCATCGCCATATTATAATAAGGTATTTTGCGTCATCTGACAGAGGCGTCAGAACAAAATTATAAAAAATATCCGACGAAACAAAATAATACCGAAATACGCTTCCCCTCATTTCGCCTGCAATAAGGTCGGCGCAATACGATGGCCGGTATTCAATACCCTGAAAGGAAGTCCCGGGACACATGCGCCTATCCGCCGTATTCCCGACCCGCGACGGGAGCGCTTTCGGACCGGACGGTCGTAAAAGGATTGGATTATGGCAAAAAAGTATGATTGAAAACCGACCCGGCGTATTATTTTTGTTACGAACGAAACGATTCTCCGGAATTGATACTAAACGGACTTGAAACTGATATTTTTTTAACCATGAAACGACGTTCGCTCCTTTTGCAAGGGTTCTTTCTGCTACTTGCGGGCACGCATCCCGCTGCGGCCGCATCTCCCTCCCCCCAATCCGACGACCAGCAACTCTTCATCGGCGAACAGATCGCCGTCGCTCCGACCCGCTACGGCAAGGTGCGCGGTTTCATCCTGCGCGGAATCTACAATTTCCGGGGCATTCCCTACGGCGCGCCTGCTTCGGGAGAAAACCGCTTCATGCCGCCTCAGCCGCCCCGACCGTGGAAAGGCGTCCGCCCTGCCGTGGCCTTCGGCGATTCGGCTCCCCAGAGTTTCTACGACCGCCGTCCGGAGTCCTACTCGATGTTCGTCGATCATTGGAACTACGACGGCATGAGCGAGGACTGCCTGCGCCTGAACGTCTGGACGCCGGGACTCGACGGCAAACGCCGCCCGGTCCTCGTCTGGCTGCACGGCGGCGGCTTCGCACGGGGCAACGGCATCGAACAGGACGGCTACGACGGCGAGAATATCGCCCGCTACGGAGACATCGTCTTCTGTTCGGTCAATCATCGCCTCGGTCCGCTGGGCTTCTCGGATTTCGCCGGGGTCGGCGGAAAAAAGTACGTCTCATCGGGCAACGCAGGGATGCTCGACATCGTGGCAGCCCTCGAGTGGGTGCGCGACAATATCGAAGCTTTCGGCGGCGACCCGCAGAATGTCACGATCATGGGCCAGTCGGGCGGCGGTGCGAAAGTGTGCAACCTCTGCGCCATGCCGGCGGCCAAAGGGCTTTTCCACAAGGCCGTGGCCTTGAGCGGGAATGCGACCCGGGCCAATTCGAAACAGTACGCCGAAGCGCTCGGCTCCGCCATTCTCCGCGAGGCGGGTCTCGATGCCTCGCAGATCGATTCGCTGCAACACATGCCCTGGGAGGAGTATATGCTTCTCGCCGAGCGTGCCGCACAGCATCTGAACGGGATTCAGGGTGTCGGGCAGCGGGGCGGCTTCGCCCCCGTCGGCGACGGCCGCGACCTGCCCGACGGAGAGTTCTACACGGGGCGCTACAGCACGTGGGGTACAGATGTGCCGATGCTGCTCTGTTCGACATTTCACGAGTGGAATCCCGACCGCGACGACCCCGAACTGGAATCGGTCACAACGGAAGGCGTGGTCGGGCATCTGACACCCGTCTTCGGAGAGCGGGCCGGCGCCATTGTCGAAGCCTATGCGAAGAGTTTTCCCGAACTGCGTCCCATCGAACTGTGGAGCGTCATCGTCTCGAACCGCCGGGGCGTCGTCCACACGGCCGACGTAAAGTGCCGGGAGCAGCAATCGCCCGTCTATATGGCGTGGTTCGGCTGGGAATCCCCGCTCTTCGACGGACGCCACCGCGCCTTCCACTGTCTCGACATCTGTTTCTGGTTTCTGAACACCGACCGCATGGTGACCCATACGGGAGGCGGCAAGGCCCCGCGGGACCTCTCGTACCGCATGGCCGACGCATTGCTCGCCTTCATGCGCACGGGCGACCCCAATTGTCCGTCGTTGCCCTCATGGCCCCGCTACACGCCCCGCAAAGGAGAGGTGATGATCCTCGACGACCGCTGTCGAACGGCGGAAGATCCCGATCGGGAGGCCCGACGGGCCTTCGGGGATTGATCGACAAAGCAGAACACTATAAACCCAACCGAATCATGAACCGCAAACTGTTACTTCTGGCCGGCGCTCTGTCGGGCATGGCCGTCACGGCATCCGCACAGACCGTCCGTTCCTACATTACGCTTCCCGACCGCTCCGCGCTTTACTCCGAATCCGAAGAGTACGAGTTTTCCGACGTGCGCGACGACCGCGGCGGTCGCAGTTCCTATATCGTCATCGACCCGCGGCAAAGTTTCCAGCCGGTCGATGGTTTCGGCTTCGCCCTGACGGGCGGCAGCGCCGAGATGCTCATGCGAATGTCGCCCGAAGCCCGTGCAGCGACTCTCCGCGACGTATTCGATCCAGCGAAAGGCGCCGGCGTGAGCTGCGTGCGTCTGACGGTCGGGGCCTCCGATCTGAACCGTTTCGTTTTCTTCTACGACGACATGCCCGAAGGCCAGGAGGATTTCAGGCTGGAACACTTCTCGCTCTCACAGGATCTCCGGGACGTAATTCCGGTCATGAACGAGATTCTGGAGATCAATCCCGACATCTGCGTGCTGGCATCTCCCTGGTCGGCTCCGTCGTGGATGAAGACCGTCTATGACGTGCGCGGCGGACAACTGCGCAAAGAGTGTTATGGAGTCTATGCCGACTACCTGGTGCGCTATGTGCAGGAGATGGAGGTCCACGGCATCACGGTCAATGCCCTGACAGTCCAGAACGAGCCGCTGCGTTCGACCAATACACCCAGCATGTTCTGGTTCGCCTGGGAGCAGGCCGACTTCGTCAAAAACCACCTCGGACCGAAATTCCGCAAGGCGGGGCTCGATACGGAAATCATCGTTTTCGACCACAACTGCGACCGCCCCGACTACGCCTTGGCCATCTACGACGACCCCGAAGCGGCACAATACGTGTCCGGAGCGGCGTTCCATCACTATGCCGGCGACATGAGCGCCATGACCTACGTGCACGAAGCCCGCCCCGACAAGGACATTCTCTTCACCGAGCAGATGACCACCGAACGCCCCGGGACCTCCCGCATCGACATCGCCGCATCGACCAAACGACTCATTGTCGGCCCCATGCGCAACTGGAGCCGCACCGTCGTGCTGTGGAACCTGGCGGCCGATCCCCTGAACGATCCCCACACCGACAACGGCGGATGTCCTTCCTGCCAGGGAGCGCTGACCATCGACGGCGATTCGGCGACCCGCAACCTGGCCTATTATGTCATTGCGCACGCCTCGCAGTTCGTTCGTCCCGGTTCGGTACGCATCGCCTCGACAGCGCCGGGCGACCGGACGGTAACGCTCGGCGAGGACGAACAACGTCCGAAGGTCTATCGGGCACAGATCACCGAACACGCCGACGTGGCGCCCAATGCGGCCTTCCGCACGCCCGACGGAAAGATCGTGTTGATCGTGGCCAATGACTCGTGGTCGCGCCGCTCCATATCCGTACAGTACAACGGCCGGTATGCAGAGTTGAACCTCGCTCCCGGCGCCACGGGGACCTTCGTATGGGACGAATAGCGAGCATCGTCTGCTGTCTGTCGCTGGCGGCGGGCAGCGTCCGGACACAGGCCCAGGATACCGTGCGGCATGCGGAGCGGACACGGAATACCTTTTCGACCGAAGGATGGTGGAAACCCGCCGGGCCGAAATTCTCCCCGGAGGTGCACGACGACCGGACGATTACGTTCCGCCTCCGGGCCCCGCAGGCGGAACGAGTCGAGCTGCTTTTCGACGAATGGGATGTCGTTCCGCAGACGATGCAGCGCGATACGGGTGGAATATGGAGCCTGACGATCGGCCCGGTCGAGCCGCGAATCTATCAGTACAAATTCCGGATCGACGGACTCGAGACCGTCGATCCGGTCAATCCCGACGTAAAGGCCGGGACCACGATCTACGGCAGCGTCGTCGAGGTTCGCGGCGGCGAGGAGCCCCGCTTCGACGAACGTCGCCGTGTCGGCGGCGAGGTGCACCTGCTCCCCTACCGCTCTTCATCGCTCGGGCAGTTGCGTACGGCGTGGATCTATGTTCCGCGTGAGGCTGTCGAGCACCCCGCACGCCGTCTTCCGGTTCTCTATCTGCGCCACGGTGGCGGCGACTTCGAAGGCAGTTGGGTGCGCGAAGGCCGCGTGGCCGCAATCATGGACAATCTGATCGCCGAGAAGGCCGCCGTGCCGATGTACGTCGTCATGACGAACGGTCTTACGGACGGTTCATGGGCCGGAGGCAGCACCCCCGAGGGCATACGACTGCTCGAAAGGGAGCTGATCGGGGATGTCATCCCGCTTGTCGAAAACCGTTATCCGGTGCGTAGAGACAAGCGCTGCCGGGCGATCGCCGGGCTTTCGATGGGAGGCGGTCAGGCTTTCGTCATCGGTTTGCGCAATCTGGATCTGTTCTCGGCGATCGGCCAGTTCAGCGCAGGGATCCTGAGCGACGGGACTTTCGACTACGAACGCTATATCCCGGGGGTAATGGAGGATCCGGAACGAATCAACCGCGAACTGGCCCTGCTGTGGATCGCCTGCGGAACGAAAGATCCGCGTCATGCCGGCCACCTCGATACGGTAGAAGAGCTGCACCGGCGGGGTGTGCGGTGCGAGTTCCACGATGCCCCGTGGGGACACGAGTGGCAATTCTGGCGCCTCCAGCTCCACGATTTCGCACAACGGCTGTTCCGAAACAACCATCAATAAAACTACTTGCTTATGAAAAGACTTCTGCTGTTGGGGCTTTGCCTCCTGCTCTGTCCGACCGGATACGCTTCCGGCAAAGGGAAACGCCTCAAAGCTCCCGAAAAGACAATTCTGAAGATGGTCGATCCCGATGCGACCCCCGAAACCAAAGCGCTCTACGCCAATCTGTGGTGTATCGGACTGGACGGCGTCATGTTCGGCCACCACGACTACCCGTCGTACGGTATCGGCTGGAAGGGCGACAAGGACCGCTCCGATGTCAAGGATATCGTCGGATCGCATCCGGCCGTTTACAGCCTGGACATGGCCGGAATCGACGACACCAAGATCCGCCATATCCAGGAGGCCTACAAGCGGGGCGGCGTCTGCATGCTCGTCTGGCACCAAAGCAATCCGCTGACGGAAGGTCCGGGAAAGAAATATCCCGTCGGTACGGCCTGGGACAACACCAAAGTCGTCGATCGGATTCTCCAAGAGGGTTCGCCCATGAACCTCAAATACAAGGCCCGGCTGGACGATGTAGCCGAAGCGTTCCGCAAGATGGTCGATGAAAAGGGCCGCCCCATTCCCGTCATCTTCCGCCCGCTGCACGAACATACCCAGACCTGGAACTGGTGGGGACGTTCCGCTACGACGGACAGGGAGTTCATCGCCTTCTGGCGCTTCATCGTCAGCTACCTGCGAGATACGAAGGACGTGCATAACGTCATCTACGCCATCTCGCCGCAGATGGATGCCGTCTATGACGATCCCGTCGGACGCATCCTGTTCCGCTGGCCGGGCGACCAATGGGTCGATTTCATCGGCATGGATTGCTATCACGGCCGCAACACCGCGGCCTTCGAGTCGAACGTGCAGGCAATGGTCGAAGTGCGCGGACTCAGGCACAAACCCGTCGGCATCACCGAAACGGGGCTCGAAAACGACCACAAAGCCGACTATTGGACACAGGATGTGCTGCGCGTGCTGCGCGGCGAACCATGCGCGATGGTCGTGGCATGGCGCAACGACAATCCCCGGCACGCCTACGGCCCCTATCCGTCGGATGCGTCGGCCGAAGACTTCAAACTGTTCGATGCCGACGAGTGGACCCTTTTGGAGCGCGATCTGCCCGACATGTATTCCATGCCCAAGAACGTCACCGTAAAATAACCGGCCATGAAACGTCTGATAACCGCCCTGATGACGGCCGCCCTGCTGTACGGCTGCACATCGGGACGCCGAACCGTCGCTCCGGTCAATCCGGAAGCCTCGCCCGAAGCGCGCCAGCTTCTCGAATTCCTCTACTCGATCCGCGGCAAATACACGCTCGCCGGACAGCACAATTTCATCAGCGATCCCCGCCGCTACGATTCCGTGGTCTATTCCGTCACGGGCAAACGTCCCGTTGTCTGGGGCAGCGATTTCAGCTTCAACGCGCTCGGCGGGAACATCGCGGATTATCACCACTGCGGACCGATGAACCTGACCTCGCCCTGGGGCGAGTGCCGGATCAACAGCCTCTCGACCGAAACTTTGCGACAGAACCTGGTCGATGAAATCAAGCAACGCCATGCCGAAGGGCGCATCATCACGCTGATGTGGCACTGCTGCTTCCCGTCAGAATGCAACGACTGCGACGGGGCTTCGATCTGGACTTGGCAGAACCGCCCGTCGAACGAGGTTTGGAAAGAACTCACGACCGAAGGGACACGACTCAATACGCAGTGGAAAAAACAGATGGACACCGTTATACCCTATCTCGAACAACTGCGTGATGCAGGCATCCCGATCCTTTGGCGCCCGTATCACGAAATGAACGGCGTCTGGTTCTGGTGGTGCAACAAGCCGGGCGAGAACGGCTTCAAGAAATTGTGGATCATGACCTACAATTATTTCACCAAAGTTCACAAGCTCAACAACCTGCTGTGGGTTTGGAACACCAACGCCCCGCGCGACAAGAAAGGGGACGAAGCCGGGCCCTATGCCGACTTCTATCCCGGTCCGGAGTATGTCGATGTGCTGGCCGCCGATGTCTATCACCGCGATTACAAACAGTCGCATCATGACGATCTGCAAGCCCTGGCGGGCGATAAGCTGCTTGCGCTGGGCGAAGTCGGGCAGTTGCCGGATCCGGACTCCTACCACAGTCAGCCCAACTGGTCCTGGTTTATGGTATGGGGCTATTTCATCAACAGCCAGAAAACCGACAGCCTCCCGTCCGAGACGGCCGTCCGGCGGATCTACGACGATCCCCGGACACTGACGCTCGACGAAATCGACTTCTCGGACGGAAAATACCGTCTCAAATAAAACAGCCGCGAAAAAGAGTGCCGGATCGATCCGGCACTCTTCCGGCAACGCCTCGCGCGAAGCCGTCCGGAGGACAGCCTGTCGCCGGCTCCTCCGGCAGCCATTCGCGGACCGCCCGGCCGCAGCGTTTCGGCGGGCATGCGGCGGAGCCGCCTTCCGAAAAAGAATCCTGCCTCCCAGGGCGGTGCGGGGAACGACATCGGCAATCCGGAGATCATAGCCTCACTCAAAAAAAAACGGCGCTGTACCCTTTTCGGGTACAGCGCCGTCCGAGAAAGGCGGACACCGGACACGGCACTCCGCTCCCCAACGGGTCCGCGTCAGTTGGCGAAAGTCAGTCCCTCGTCCGTGGCGTCGATCGCGATCGGTTTCGACCGGTCCACGTCGCCCGCCAGAATCCGCTTCGACAGGTCGTTCACCACGTAACGCTGGATCGTCCGCTTCACGGGACGTGCGCCGTAGAGCGGATCGTAACCCGCCGAGGCGATCCACTCGCGCGCCTTGTCGCTGTACTCCAGCCGGATGCCGTTCTCGGCGAGCATCCGTCGCACGATTCCCAACTGGATGTCCACGATGCGTTCGATCTCCCTGCGGGTCAGCGGCTCGAACATCACGATCTCGTCGATACGGTTCAGGAACTCGGGTTTCAGTTGCTGTTTCAGCAGGTCGATCACCTCGCGGCGCGTCCGCTCCACCACCTCCGACGGCAGCTTTTTGCCGTCGAACGCCTCGGCGAAGTTCTCCTGAATCACCTGCGACCCCATGTTCGAGGTCATGATGATGATCGTATTGCGGAAATCCACCGTGCGGCCCTTGTTGTCCGTCAGACGCCCGTCGTCGAGCACCTGCAACAGGATGTTGAACACGTCGGGATGCGCCTTCTCGATCTCGTCGAGCAGCACGACCGAGTAGGGCTTGCGGCGCACGGCCTCGGTGAGCTGGCCGCCCTCGTCGTATCCGACGTATCCCGGAGGCGCGCCGACCAGCCGCGAGACGCTGTGCCGCTCCTGATACTCGCTCATGTCGATACGCGTCATCATCTGGTCGTCGTTGAAGAGGAATTCCGCGAGCGCCTTCGCCAGTTCGGTCTTGCCCACGCCCGTCGTACCGAGGAAGATGAACGATCCGATCGGCTTGCGGGGATCGTTCAGCCCGGCGCGCGAACGGCGCACGGCATCCGAAATGGCCGCTATGGCCTGTTCCTGCCCGACGACGCGCTTGTGCAGCTCCTCCTCCATGTGCAGGAGCTTCTCGCGCTCCGAGGCGAGCATCCGCTGCACGGGAATCCCCGTCCAGCGCGATACGACCTCGGCCACGTCCTGCGCATCGACCTCCTCCTTGATCATCGACCCGCCGGCCGATGCGAGGCGGTACTCCTCCTGAAAGGCGGCGATCTCCTTCTCGGCCTCCTGAATCTTGCCGTAGCGGATTTCGGCCACCCTGCCGTAGTCGCCCTGCCGCTCGGCCTGCTGCGCCTCGACCTTCAGCCGTTCGATCCGGTCCTTGTTGGTCTGTATCTTCTTCAGCAGATCGCGCTGCCCCTGCCATTTGGCGCGCATTTCGGCGTCCCTGGCCTTCAGCTCCTCGATCTCCCTGGTCAGTTGTCCGATGCGCTCCTCGTCCTTCTCGCGGCGGATCGCCTCGCGCTCGATCTCGAGCTGCCGCACGCGGCGGTCCAGCGTGTCGATCTCCTCGGGCACGGAGTTCATCTCCAAACGCAGCCGCGAAGCGGCCTCGTCCACCAGGTCGATGGCCTTGTCGGGCAGGAAACGCGAGGTGATGTAGCGCGTCGAAAGCTCCACGGCGGCCACGATCGCCTCGTCCTTGATCCGCACCTGGTGGTGGTTCTCGTAGCGCTCCTTCAGGCCGCGGAGGATCGATATGGCGTCCTCCTGCGTCGGCTCATCGACCATCACCTTCTGGAAACGGCGTTCGAGGGCCTTGTCCTGCTCGAAGTACTTCTGGAACTCGTCGAGCGTCGTGGCGCCGATGGTCCGCAGCTCGCCGCGCGCGAGAGCCGGCTTGAGGATGTTCGCGGCATCCATCGCCCCCGACGACTTGCCGGCGCCGACCAGCGTATGTATCTCGTCGATGAAGAGCAGGATCTCGCCGTCGCTGGCCGTAACCTCCTGCACCACGGCCTTCAGCCGCTCCTCGAACTCGCCCTGATACTTGGCGCCTGCGATCAGCGCGCCCATGTCGAGCGAGTAGATGACCTTCGATTTCAGGTTCTCGGGCACGTCGCCGTCGATGATCCGCCGGGCGATGCCTTCGGCGATGGCCGTCTTGCCGACGCCCGCCTCGCCCACGAGGATCGGATTGTTCTTCGTGCGCCGCGAAAGGATTTGCAGCACGCGGCGGATCTCCTCGTCGCGCCCGATGACCGGGTCGAGTTTTCCCGAGCGCGCCTGCTCGTTCAGGTTGATGGCATACTTGCCCAGCGCGTCGAACTCCTGCGACGAGGTCTGCGAATCGACCGTGGCCCCCTTGCGGAAGGTGCGGATCGCCTCGACGAGCTCCTTCTCCGTCGCTCCGGCCCGCTTGAGCAGGTCGGCGGCCGCACCGCGCTCGGCCACCAGGCCCAGCAACAGGTGCTCGACCGAGGCATACTTGTCGCCGAAGGTCTTCGTGAAATCCACGGCGCGCTGCACGACGCGCGAAGCGTCCTGCGAGAAGAACTGCTCGCCGCCCCCTTCGACCCGCGGCAGCGACGCCACGGCACGGGCGGCCTCCTCGCGCAGGCCGCGCACGTTCACGCCGACGCGTCCCAGAAGGAACGCCCCGAGCGAATCGTCCTCGCGGACGAGGACGCTCAGCAGATGGAGCGGCTCGACAGCCTGCTGTCCGCGCTCCCGGGCCAGGGCAAGCGCCGCTTGCAGCGCCTCCTGCGCCTTGATGGTTAATGTGTTAATGTTCATATCCGTTTGTGTTTATTCGTTTCGTGTTTCATTCCTTCGTTCAGCAAAACGCCTGCCAACCTCCGCCGTCGGCCATCGTGTCATGTTTTGTCACCCAATGGCACGGCCGTCTGACACGGAACCGCCAAATTGGCGAAAAAAGGAGTCCTCCTCCGCTCCGGAATATTATAATTATTTCCTACCTTTGCAAAATCATGAGTGATTTCATCGTCAGCGCACGCAAATACCGCCCGGCGACGTTCCGTTCGGTCGTCGGGCAGAAGCATATCACCTCGACGCTCCAGAACGCCATCGAGCGCGGTCAGCTGGCCCACGCCTACCTCTTCTGCGGCCCCCGCGGCGTAGGCAAGACCACCTGCGCCCGCATCTTCGCCAAGGCGATCAACTGCCTCGCGCCCCACGGCGCCGAGGCGTGCAACGAGTGCGAATCGTGCCGCTCGTTCAACGAGGGAAGGTCGCTCAACATCCACGAGCTGGACGCCGCGTCGAACAACTCCGTGGAGGACATCCGCACGCTCATCGAACAAGTGCGCATCATCCCGCAGGTGGGCCGCTACTCGGTGTTCATCATCGACGAGGTCCACATGCTCTCGGCCGCGGCCTTCAACGCCTTCCTCAAGACGCTCGAAGAGCCGCCCGCACACGCGATCTTCATCCTCGCCACCACCGAGAAACACAAGATCATCCCCACGATCCTCTCGCGCTGCCAGATTTACGACTTCAACCGCATCCGTGTCGAGGATTCGGTGGAATACCTCCGCTACATCGCATCCGAGGAGGGCGTCGCCGCCGACGAGGAGTCGCTCAACCTCATCGCGCAGAAAGCCGACGGCGGCATGCGCGACGCCCTCTCCATGTTCGACAAGGCCGTGTCGTTCTGCGGCACGACGCTCGACTACCGCAACGTGGCCCAAACGCTGAACGTGCTCGACTACGACACCTATTTCGGCGTGACGGAGATGCTTCTGCGGGGCGACTACGCCGAGGCGCTCGTCACCTTCGACGCGGTGCTTTCGAAAGGCTTCTCGGGCCAGACCTTCATGGCCGGCCTGAACCGCCACATGCGCGACCTGCTGATGGCCGAACGCCCCGAGACGCTGCGGCTGATCGAAATGACCGGCACGCTGCTGGAACGATACCGGACGCAGGCGGGCGCCTGCAGTGTCGAGTTCCTGTTCGGTGCGATCTCCGTGCTGACGGAGCTCGACGGGAAAATCCGGCAGTCGTCCAACCAACGGCTGCTCGTGGAGCTGGGACTGATGAAGATCGCCGGTCTCGGCCAAAAAAAAAATGATCTCCTGACCCCATCCGGGGAGTATCCGCTCCCCGAACTGACGCCCCGCACGGCAGCCCCGGCGGCCCGCGCGGAAACGCAACCCGCGCCCCCGCCCCCTGCCTCCGGCACGGAAGGCGCGGCTAACGCCGCAAGGCTCCGGCCGGAACCCGCCCCGGCGGCGGAAGGCCCGCGTCCCGAACCTTCGGGCCGTGCGGCGCCGTCCCCGGAACCGGCCGCGGCATCCGGAATGCGTCCGGACGGAAACGTTCCGCCCGCGGCAGCTCCCGCGACGGCATCCGGAACGGCCCCGGCGACACGCCCCGGCCCGGCCGCACCGATCGGCACGGAGGTTCCGGCAGCGGACACCCGCCCCGCGGCAGCTCCGCAACCGGTCCCGCAACCCGAGGCAAGGCCCGCAGGGACGGCCCGGCGGCCGCTGATCTCCGGAACGTCGCTCTCGGACCTGCTGGCCTCGGCCGGCAATCCGGCGGCGCAGTCCGAGAAGACGCAGGACCCCGAACCGGCCGCCGCAACGGTCGATCCGGAGTGCGCGGCGAAGCTGGAACGGGCGCGGGAACGCATCCTGGCGCTGATCCGCGAACGGCGGCCGCGCTTCGTCCCGGCCTTCGAGCAGATGCTCTTCCGCGGCGACACGATCGCGGTGAGCGTCCCGACGACGGAGTTGCGCGACGAAATCCTGCGCAGCAAGACCGGAATGCTCATGCGGATCGCCGAGCTGGCCGGAGTGACGGGACGGATCGAGCTGGAGATCACGGTCAATGAACAGATACGGGCCGCGCGCCCGATCAGACTCGAGGACCGGGTGAAGTACATCACGGAGAAAAACCCGCTGGTGGCGGAACTCCGGAAAGCCCTGGACCTGGAGGTGGAATAAAACGAAAAAAAGCACCAAAGAAATAAAATGGCAATCAAGAATTTCATCGAAGAACTCGAATGGCGCGGCATGATCCACACGATCATGCCCGGCGCGAAGGAACAACTCGAAAAGGAGATGACGACGGCCTACCTGGGCATCGACCCCACGGCCGACTCGCTGCATATCGGCCACCTGGTAGGCGTGATGATTCTCAAGCATTTCCAGATGTGCGGCCACCGTCCGCTGGCCCTCGTGGGCGGCGCGACGGGCATGATCGGCGACCCCTCGGGCAAGTCGCAGGAGCGCAACCTGCTCGACGAGCGGACCCTCCGGCACAACCAGGAGGCGATCAAGCGGCAACTGGCCAAACTGCTCGACTTCGACTCCGACGCCCCGAACGCCGCGCGCATGGTGAACAACTACGACTGGATGAAGGACTTCACGTTCCTCGATTTCATCCGCGACATCGGCAAGTGCATCACCGTCAATTACATGATGGCCAAGGATTCGGTCAAGAAGCGCTTCAACGGCGAAGGCGACGGCATGTCGTTCACCGAATTCACCTACCAGCTCGTGCAGGGCTACGACTTCCTGCACCTCTACCAGACGATGGGCTGCAAGATCCAGCTCGGCGGCGCCGACCAGTGGGGCAACATCACCACCGGCACGGAGCTGATCCGCCGCAAGCTGGGCTCCGAAGCCGAAGCCTTCGCCATCACCTGCCCGCTCATCACCAAGGCCGACGGCACGAAGTTCGGCAAGACCGAGAGCGGCAACGTCTGGCTCGACCCGCGCTATACGTCGCCCTACAAGTTCTACCAGTTCTGGCTCAACGTGAGCGACGAGGACGCCAAACGCTACATCAAGATCTTCACGCTGCTCGACCGGGAAACGATCGGCGCGCTCATCGCCGAGCACGACGCCGCCCCGCACCTGCGCGTGTTGCAGAAACGCCTGGCGCAGGAGATCACCACGATGATCCACTCCCGGGAAGAGTACGAGAAGGCCGTCGAGGCCTCGGCCATCCTCTTCGGCGGCACGACCTCCGAGGCGCTGCGCCGGATAGACGAGCAGACGCTGCTGCAGGTCTTCGAGGGCGTGCCGCAGTTCCGCATCGCCCGCGCCGGACTGGGCCTGCCGTTCGTGGAGCTGGCGGCCGAAAAGACGCAGGTGTTCCCCTCGAAGGGCGAGTGCCGCAAGCTGGTGCAGGGCGGCGGCGTGTCCCTCAACAAGGAGAAGGTGACCGATCCGATGCGCGAGGTGACCGACGCGGACCTCATCGCCGGCAAATACCTCCTCGTGCAGCGCGGCAAGAAGAACTACTACCTCGTAATCGCCGAATAGGCCATGGAGTACCGCATCGCACTCGACCGCATGGAGTTCCGGGCGCTGCACGGCTGCTACGAACTGGAACGGAAGGTGGGCAACCGCTTCACGGTCGATTTGGAACTTACGGCCCTGCTGGGCGAAGCGGCCGCGGAGGACAACGTGGAGAAGACGGTCAATTACCTCACCGTCTATCAGATCGTCCGGGAACGGATGGGACAGACGCAGCGGACCATCGAACGCGTGGCCCTGAACATCATCGAGGCGCTGTACGCCGCCTTTCCGCAACTGCGGCACGTGAAATGCACCGTCTCGAAGCTGGCGCCGCCGCTGGGCGGAAAACTCGACCGCGTGAGCGTCACGCTGGAGAGGTAACGGATACGACCGGCGGGCAGGCTGCGGCCTGCCCGCCGGTTTCACACTCAAAGCAACGGACATGAAACACCATTCGCACGCCCGGGTCACGCTGGGCGGAAAACTGAGCGCCGTACTGGTCGCCGCCGGAAGTTCGGTGGGGCTGGGCAACATCTGGCGGTTTCCCTATGTGGCCGGCGACAACGGCGGAGGGGCCTTTCTGGCGATCTACATCCTCTGCGTCCTGCTGCTGGGACTGCCGCTCATGCTGGCCGAATTCACCGTGGGACGCGCCTCGCACCGCAACGCCGTGGGGGCCTTCCGGGCACTCGATTCCCGCTGGAGCTTCCTGGGATACAACGGCGTGCTGGCGGCGTTCCTGATCCTCGGCTTTTACCTCGTGGTCTCGGGCTGGACGGCCGGCTACATGGTCCGCTCCCTCACGGGCGAACTCGCACGCCTCTTCTCCGCCGCGGAGTACGAAGCGCTGTTCGCGGAGTTCATCCGCGACCCGTGGCGGCCGCTCGTTTACACCGGACTGATCGCGCTGGCCACCCACTCCGTGATCGCGCTGGGCGTCCGGAAGGGCATCGAACGCTCGGCCAAGGTGCTCATGCCGCTGCTGTTCGTCGTTCTCATCGCCCTCTCCGTCCACTCGCTGCTGCTGCCGGGCGGCGGCGAAGGGCTGCGTTTCTTCTTCCGGCCCGACTTCTCGCAGGTCACCCCCTCGACCGTGCTCGTGGCCCTGGGACAGGCCTTCTTCTCGCTCTCGATCAGCATCGGCACGATGGTCACCTACGCCTCCTACTTCAAACCCGACACCGACCTGCGCCACACGGCGCTGAATGTCACGATCCTCGACACGCTGGTCGCCGTGCTGGCCGGCGTGGTGGTCTTCCCGGCGGTCTTCAGCGTCGGAATCGCCCCCTCGTCGGGACCTTCGCTGGTCTTCATCACCCTGCCGGGCATCTTCAACGGTATGCCGCTGAGCATGGTCTGGTCGTCGGTGTTCTTCCTGCTGCTCATCGTGGCGGCCCTCACCTCGACCATCTCGCTGCACGAGGTCGTCACGGCCTACCTGCACGAAGAGTGGCACCTGAGCCGCCGCGCGGCGGCGTGGACCACCACCCTTTCGACCGGGGCGTTAGGAGCCGTGGCTTCGCTCTCGATGGGGGTGCTGGGCGGCTGGACGATCTGCGGTCTGAATATCTTCGACTCGCTCGACTACCTCACGGCCAACATCATGCTCCCCGTGGGCGGACTGCTCACCTGCCTGTTCGTGGGCTGGCGGCTCGACCGGCAGGTGCTCCGCGCGCAGCTCACCAACGACGGAACCCTGCCCTTCCGCATCTACCGGCTCTTTCTGGTGTTGCTGCGCTACTTCTGCCCGGTGATCCTGCTGCTCGTCTTCCTCGACAACCTGGGTGTCTTCTAAAGCGGGGAACAGTCCCCGCGGCAGACGCGGCGGGGACACAGAACACTCCCGGAAAGGCACAAAAAAAGGTACGGCCCCGAAAAGCCGTACCTTTTTCTTCTCCTCCCGCAACGTCAGTTGATGTTCCGCCGGTCGGGTTCGTGGTCGGGCGAAGCCGCCTCCATGTCGATCTGCAACTTGACCATGTTGATGGCCGTCGCCGCCGCCTCGTCGCCCTTGTTGCCGTGGCGGCCGCCGCAGCGGTCCAGCGCCTGCTGCATATCATTCACGGTCAGCACGCCGAACGCGATCGGCATGTTCCACTGGATCTGCAGTTGTGTGATGCCCTGCGTCACGCCCTGACAGATGAAGTCGAAGTGCCGCGTATCGCCCTGAATGACGCATCCGAGCGCGATCACGGCGTCCACGTCGGTATATTCCGCGAAGAACTGCGCACCGAGCGACAGCTCGAACGTACCGGGGACATACTTGATCTGAATGTTCATGTCGGGGCATCCGGCGGCGCGCAGCGTGCGCACGGCACCTTCCAGCAACGCCTCCGTCACCTCCCGGTTCCACTCGGCCACGACGATTCCGAACCGCATGTCCGCAGCCGACGGCAGCGGCGAATCGAATTTGGAAAGGTTATGGTTTCTGGTCGCCATCTCGCCGCACTCCTTATTTAGCGCTTCCGAGCAGCTTCTCGGCCTCGCGGGCCTCCATCGAAGCGGGATACGTGTCGAGAATCTGCTGGTAGAATCCGGCAGCGGCCGCAGCGTCGCCCTGGGCCTGCGCCGCCAGTCCGGCCTTACGCAGGTACATCGGGGCGGTCAGGTTGTTGTCGGCGGCCTTCACGGCCTTGCGGTAGAAATCCACGGCCTTGGCGTAGTCCTGCCGCTCGACGGCCACATCGCCCTGCAACCCGTAGTTCTGGGCATTGACGAGTGCGCCGGGCAGTCCCTTGACAGGCGAATACTTCGCCAGACAGGCGGCGGCATTCTCCAGATCGCCCGTACGCAGGTAGCAGATGCCGGCGTAGTGCCTGGCCAGATTGCCCGAGGGAGTCGAACCGTACTGCTCGATCACGTCGAGGAACCCGGCGCCGTTGGCATCGCCCTGCAACGCCAGCTCGAAGTCGGGATTCTCCGCCTCGAAACGCGACTGCGCCTCGGCGATCATCTCCGCGGCCTTCTCGGCGCGCGGCGCCACGATCAGCGCCCGGTAGCCGTAAACCAACGCGGCGAGAACCAGCAGCCCCAGAAAAACGTAGGTGAGCTTGCGCCCGTTCTTTTCGAAAAAGAGTTCCGTTCTGTTCATTGCCTCGCCGAGGCTTTCCGGCTCGGCGACGTTCTGCTTCGTCATAGATCCAAACGTATTTTTTAGTTTATAATTTGCACGGTAGGCAGCAAAGATACAAAACTATTCACAATGTGCAATGTCGTGTCCGGATTTTTTGTACTTTTGTTCCATGTATCTGAAGAAAATCGCACTGCTGAATTTCAAAAACATCGAACAGGAGGAGCTGACGTTTTGCCCCGGCATCAACTGTCTGGTGGGCGACAACGGCGCGGGCAAAACCAACATCGTGGATGCGGTCCACTACCTCTCCATGTGCAAGTCGTCGCTTCAGATGACCGACGGGCAGAGCATCCGCCACGGGGCGGATTTCTTCCTCGTCGAAGGGCAGTACGCGACCGACGGCGGCAAGAGCGAGAACGTCGTCTGCTCCTTCTCGCGCAAGGGCGGCAAGGTGCTCAAACGCAACGGCAAGGAGTACGACCGGCTTTCGGACCACGTGGGACTGATCCCCGCCGTGATCGTGTCGCCGGCCGACGGGGCCCTGATCTCCGACGCGGCCGACGAGCGGCGCCGCTACCTCAACGCCTTCATCTCGCAGCTCGACCGGGCCTACCTCAGCTCGGTCATGCGCTACAACGCCGTCCTGGCCGAACGGAACCGGCTGCTGAAGATGCAGCCCGACGAGGTGATGCTGCAAATCTACGACCGCCAGCTCGTCGAACACGGCGAGGCGATCCACGCCCGGCGGCGCGAGGCGGCGGAACTGTTGCAGCCCGTCGTCGAAGCCTATTACCGCACGCTCTCGGGCGACCGCGAGCAGGTCGGGCTGCACTACCGCTCGGAGCTGAACGAGCGGCCGTTCGGCGAGATCCTGCTCGCCGCGCGGCAGAAGGACCTGGCCAACGAGTTCACCACCGCGGGCATTCACCGCGACGACCTGGTGCTCCGCATCGGCGGCTACCCCCTGCGCAAATACGGCTCGCAGGGACAGCAGAAATCCTTCCTGATCGCCCTCAAGCTGGCGCAGTACGCCATCGTGGCCCGCAGCAAGGGCGAACGGCCGCTGCTGCTGCTCGACGATCTGTTCGACAAACTCGACGCCGGCCGCGTCGAACAGCTCATCCGGCTGGTTTCGGACGAGACGTTCGGGCAGATCCTCATCACGGACTGCAACCCCACCCGTCTGAGAACGATACTCGACAAGGCCGGCGGGGAGTATCTGCTCTACACCGTCGAAAACGGAAAGGCCCGGCGATGAGACGCACGAAAACAATGCTGATGGGCGACCTGCTGGAGGAGTTCTTCAAACGCCCCTACGTCGCCGCCAAGGTCGCCGAAGGAAAGCTGCCCGACACGTGGCGCGAAATCGTCGGCGACCGTGCCGCGGACGCCACCACCGAGTTGCGGCTCGAACGGCATATTCTCCACGTGCGCATCCAATCGAGCGTGCTGCGCTCCGAACTCTTCTACCAGCGCGACCTGCTCTGCGAGGAGATCAACCGCCGCTCGGGCCTCAGGCTGGTCCATGCGGTCATCATCCGGTGACACGCCGTCCGCACACGAAAAGAGCCGGGAGCGTTCCGAAACGCTCCCGGCTCTTCGTCGGAGTCCGCACGGATCACTTGATGATCGCGGCGCGGTTGGCCTTCTGGACGTTGAAGATGTCCTTCTCGTCGCCCAGGCCCTTGTAGGTCAGTTGCTCGGGACGCACGCCCTGTTTCACGAGGTAGTCGTAAACCCGCTTGGCGCGGTTTTCGGCGACGCGCCTGTTCCCGGCCTTCGAACCCGTCTGCTGGTCGGCATGGCCCTGAATGGTATAGACGCGGTCCCGCGGGCCGGCCTTGATCTGCTCGGCGATCAGGTCGAGACGGGTCTTCTCCTGCGGCGTCAGCGTGGACATGCTGTAATTGTAGAGGATGATCGAGTTGGAGACGATGGCGGCCTCCTCGCGCACCTCGGCACGCTGTGCGGCGGCAGCCTTCGCGGCAGCGTCCGCAGCGGCGGCCCTGGCGGCCTTCGCCTCGGCGCGGGCAGTCTGCAACTGGTTCTCCAGCATGTCGTTGTCGGCTTCGACGGCTGCCACGGCTGCGGCACTCGCAGCCACCATCTCCTGAAACGCCTCGATGTCCTCGGCGGTATAACCCGGCAGCCCGCGAACCCAGCCGCGGTTGTTGAAGCGGTACGAGAATCCGGCCGTGGCGCTGAACCCGAAGAGGTAGCTGCCGTCCATCGGCGACGGCGAGAGGGTCGATTTGGCCAGCATGCCCTTCAGCTCGATATTGAAGTCGAACGACGGGGAGAGGCGGAACTTGTTCAACAGACCGTAGGTGAATCCGAAGTTCTGGCGCGAACCCGTGCCGTTGTCCTTCTGGCTCTTGTCCGTGAAGTTCGAGGCCACGTAACCGAAGCCCACGAACGGCACGCCGTACCAGGCGCGGTCGTCACGATAGCCGCCGAACCAGTTGGAGGCGTTCAGCATGAAGTCGATATGCGCGAACATATAGGGCCAGGTCTTCTTGGCGTCGAGCGCATCGTAGTTGTTGAACCAGCCGCCCTGCAACTGCGCGCGGACACCGGCCACGGGATGCACCCATTTCAACAGCGAGAAGTTGCCCTCGAATCCGATGCGGTCGCCGAACTTGCCGTGGTTCGTGCCGTTCGAAAGGGCCGTGCCGGCTCCGGCTCCGACCGAGATTTCCCAGTTGTCCCAGAATCCGTTGGAAACGAAGCCGGACCAGCTCGGCCTCTTCGGGGTTTCTTGCGCCCAGGCGGCGGATACGAGCGCCAGGAGCAGGATCGTAGAATAGATTTTTTTCATAATCGGTTTATAATAAAATACGTTATCCTGCTCTCTGCAAATTCCGTTCTCATTTGCCCGAAAACGCGCAAAGCGGCGAATCGCCGTCAAAAAAGGCCCGAAACGAACATTTCGGGCCTTTTTACGAAAACATCGCTGCGCGCGGGGATCATCCGCACTTGGAATAGCCGCACGACATGCACGTAAGGCAGCCGTTCTGGTAGGCCATGTTCTCCTGGCCGCAGCTCGGACACTTGCCCTTGGCCTGCGTGCCATCGACGATATACTGTTTCAGCGCCCGGCAGACACCCGTCTTCCACGTGTTGATCGACTCGCTGTCCAGATGCAGCGACTCGATGAGCGACACGGTCTTCTCGATCGGCATTCCGTAGCGCAGCACGCCCGAGATGAGCTTCGCGTAGTTCCAGAACTCCTCGTTGAACAGGCGCGAGATGCCGCCGATGGTGTTCGTATAGCCGTAGCGGTCCGTGTACTGGAAATCGTAGCGCTTCGTGCCGTCCTCCTCGCGGACCTTGATGATGAATCCCTTGGTGATCTTGCGCGGAATATACATGGCGTCCTCCTCGATCTTGCCGGTGAAGACCTCGTAAGGCCGTCCCTCCTGCAGGCCGACGAAGGCGATCCAGTCCTCCGAACCGTTCTTGAAACGCACGATGTCGGCGGGAATCGACTTCGGACGCTTCGGAACCTGTCCGGGATGCTCCTCGCACTTCCTCTTTTTGGAGCTCTTCTCCAGCAGCACGCCGTCGCGGCAGCCGTCGCGATAGACCGTGACGCCCTTGCAGCCGCACTCCCACGCCGTACGATAGACGTCGGCCACGAGCGCCTCCGAGACGTTGTTCGGCAGGTTCACCGTCACCGAAATCGAATGATCGACCCACTTCTGGATCGCCCCCTGCATCTTGACCTTGGCTACCCAGTCGATGTCGTTGGCCGTGGCCTTGTAGTAGGGCGACGCCTTGACCCATCCGTCCAGCTCGGCGTCGGAGATCGTCGCCAGCTTCGACGTGTCGTAGCCGTTCGCCTCCAGCCATTTGACGAAATTGTGGTGGTAAACGTTGTACTCCTGGAACTTCTCGCCCGTTTCGTCCTCGAAGTCCACATGCGTGTCGTGGTCCGAGGGGTTGATCTTGCGGCGGCGCTTATAGACCGTGCGGAAGACCGGCTCGATGCCCGACGTGGTCTGCGACATGAGCGACGTCGTACCCGTCGGAGCGATCGTCAGCATGGCGATATTGCGGCGTCCCACCCGGCACATCTCCTCGTAGAGCGCCGGATCGGCCTCGCGGATGCGGGCGATCATCGGATTCGCGGCCTCCTTCGCCGCGTCGTAGATCGGGAACGCCCCGCGTTCGGCGGCCATCTTCACCGAGGCCCGGTAAGCCTCCACGGCCAGCGTCTTCTGCACCTCGACGGCGAAGTCGATCGCCTCCTGCGTACCGTAACGCAGCCCCAGCGCGGCGAGCATGTCGCCTTCGGCCGTGATGCCGAGCCCCGTGCGGCGGCCCTTCTGCGCCATCGTGCGGATCTTCTTCCACAGCTCCAGCTCCACGCTGCGCACGTCCTCGTCCTCGGGATCGGCGGCGATCTTGCCGATGATCTGCTCGACCTTCTCCAGCTCCAGGTCGATAATGTCGTCCATCATGTGCATCGCCTTACCCACGTGGTCGCGGAACAGGTCGAAGTCGAACTTCGCATCGGCCCGGAAGGGGTTGTTCACGTAGCTGAACAGATTGAGCGCCAGCAGGCGGCACGAATCGTAGGGACAGAGCGGAATCTCGCCGCAGGGGTTGGTCGAAACCGTGCGGAAGCCCTCGTCGGCATAGCAGTCGGGCACGCTCTCGCGCAGGATCGTGTCCCAGAACAGCACGCCCGGCTCGGCCGACTTCCAGGCGTTGTGGATGATCTTCTCCCAGAGTTTCTTCGCGTCGATGTCCTGCGCGTATTTCGGATGGTCCGCGCCGATCGGGAACTGCTGGTGGTATTTCTTGCCGGACAGCGCCGCACGCATGAATTCGTCGTCGATCTTGATCGAGACGTTGGCGCCCGTCACCTTGCCCGTGTCCACCTTGGCGTCGATGAACCGCTCGGCGTCGGGGTGCTTGATCGAGAGCGAGAGCATCAGCGCGCCGCGGCGGCCGTCCTGCGCCACCTCGCGCGTCGAGTTCGAATACCGCTCCATGAAGGGCACGATGCCGGTCGAGGTGAGCGCCGAGTTGAGCACCGGACTGCCCGTGGGACGGATGTGCGAGAGGTCGTGTCCCACGCCGCCGCGCCGTTTCATCAACTGCACCTGCTCCTCGTCCATGCGGAAAATGCCGCCGTACGAGTCTGCCGGATGCTTGTGGCCGATGACGAAGCAGTTCGAGAGCGAGGCCACCTGGAAATTGTTGCCGATGCCCGTCATCGGGCCGCCCTGCGGAATGACGTAGCGGAAATGGTCGAGCAGGGCGAACGCCTCCTCCTTCGACATCGGGGAGGGATACTTGCGCTCGATACGCTCGATCTCGGCGGCGATGCGCTCGTGCATCTCCCGGGGCGACTTCTCGTAGATATTGCCGAAAGAGTCCTTCAGGGCGTACTTGCTGACCCACACCGTAGCGGCCAGTTCGTCCCCGTCGAAATACCTCTTCGATTCGGCGACCGCATCGTTGTACTCGACCTTGCTCGGTGCCTTTTCCTGGGTGTTTTTTGACATATCCTATCTATTTTTCAGATTTTTACGTATTCGGACAGACCGAAGCCCGTTCTACAAAATTGGTGCTTTTCCTCCGGAAAAACCAATTCCGCGAACCAAACTTATCCACAAATTATCTACAACAGCGCCGAAAGGCGCGTCCCGCAGCATCGGAACGCGCCCCGGGTCCCGTCCGTGCGCGTCACTTCACCGCGACGGCGTCGATTTCGACCAGCGCCCCCATCGGCAGCGCAGCCACCTCGTAGCACATGCGGGCCGGCATGTCGGCGGTGAAGAACTCCGCATAGACGGCGTTCATGGCCGCGAAATCGCCGATCGACTGCAACAGCACGGTGGTTTTCGCCACATCGCCGTAACCGTATCCCGCCTCGCGGAGGATATGCCCCAGATTCACCAGCGACTGACGCGTCTGGGCCTCGATGCCCTCGGCCATCCGACCCGTCGAGGCGTCGATGGGCAACTGCCCCGAAACATACAGCGTTCCGCCGGCCTCCACGGCCTGCGAATAAGGTCCCACGGCCTTCGGAGCCCCGGGCGATGCGATGATCTTTTTCATAATCTCTGTTTTTCGGACATTCGGTACTTTTGCCATACATGCGCACTCCGGTCCTTCCTCCTCCGCCCCGCGGCGCCGGACGCCGCCGAAACGGCTGAACGTGAAGCGTTCCGTCCCGGAAGCGGCGAAAGTCCGCCCCGGAGCGCGATACAAAGATACGATTTATTCGTATATTTGCGAAACGACAAAAACGGAAAACCGATGAGAATGATCCCGAAGATCGCGGCCGTCGCGGCCGCAGCGATACTCGCCGCATCCTGCTGCCCCTGCCGGTCCTACCAGAAAAAGACCCGCCGGCCCCTCGTGGGAACCGAGTGGCAGCTCGTCCATCTCGGCGGACGGAGCGTACAGCCACAGGCGGACCGGTTCCACATCACCTTCCAGAGCGAAGAGGGCCGCATAACGGGCGTCGGAGCCTGCAACCGGGTGTTCGGCCCCTTCGAAGAGGGCGAGAAGCGCGCCCTCCGGATCGGCCCGCTGGCCTCCACGATGATGGCCTGCCCGGACATGAAGACCGAACGCGAATTCACCGAAGCGCTCGAAGCCACGACCCACTACGACATGGACGGTCCGATGCTCCTGCTGCTCTCGAACGGCGAACTGCGGGCCGTGTTCCAGGCCAAACCGGAGACGGAACGATAGCCCGCCGTCCGAACTCCGGCCGGGGATCCGACGCAAGACGGTCCGGAGTTCCCGAAAAGAATCACCCCTGCCGCAAACTCCGTTGCAGCAGGGGTGAAATCGTTCCGGACCGCTGTCCGGAGGCTACTTCAGGTTCGGATTGAGCCCGCCCCACTCCGAAACGGGCGGGATAATGCCCATCGAGATCACCTCGTCGCGCAGCTTGCAGAGGTGCTCGTAGCTCTCCCGGAGCGTCTTGTGCTCCTCGGGGGTTCCCTGCACGTCCTTGCAGGTCACGCCGTCCTTCGTGATCTCGGTCTCCATCGCCATCAGGATATGGTCGAACTCGCCGTTATGCACATACACGCCGGCGGGGTACTCGAACGGCTTGCCGCCCATGGCCGCAGCGATCATGCAGATCGACACGTAAGCCGGGCTCTGGAACGACGAACGGCCGCGCAGGTCGATGATGTGCTTGCCGCCCTGGATGACCCGCTGTTGCAGCGCATGCCAGTCCTCGACGGGCATCTTCGTACCGATCAGTTCCGAGAGGGGCTTGCCGTCCACGAGCGTCGTCGAAGCGAAGACGGCCATCTGCTCCCCGTGGCCGCCGTAGGTGCGGCAGTTCTTCACCTCGTCGGGCGAAATTCCGAAATATCTGGCCAGCTCCGAACGCAGACGCGTGGAGTCGAGGGCCGCGAGGGTCGAGACCTGCGAGGGTTTCAGCCCCGAATAGATCAGCGTCACCAGCCCCGTGATGTCGGCCGGGTTGAAGATCACCACCACGTGCTTCACGTCGGGACAATAGGTCCGGAGGTTCTTGCCGAACTCCGCGGCGATCTCGGTGTTGCCTTTGAGCAGGTCCTCGCGCGTCATGCCGGCCTTGCGGGCGGCGCCGCCCGACGATACGACGTACGAAGCGCCCCTCAGCGCCTCCCCGACGTCGGTGGTCCACGTGATGTTCACCCCTTCGAAACCGCAGTGGTACAACTCTTCGGCCACGCCTTCGAGCGCCGGACCGAACGGGTCGTAAAGGCAGATGTTGGGCGTCAGGCGCATCATCAGCGCCGTCTGGGCCATGTTCGAGCCGATCATGCCGGCCGCACCCACAATGGTAAGCTTTTCAGTTGTTACGAAATTCATGACTTTATCGTTTAAAAGGTCTTGTTCATTCTATCTCCCGCCGGTTCAGCAGCGCGTGGGTGATCGTCAGCTCATCGACGTACTCCAGCTCGTCGCCGAATCCGATCCCCCGGGCGATGGAGGTGATTTTCAATCCGGGGAACTGCCTGAGGCGGTTCATCAGGTAGAACAGCGTCGTTTCGCCCTCGACCGAGGTCGAAATGGCGATGATGACCTCCCGGACGCCGCCCCGCGCGATGCGCTCGCACAGCAGGTCGATCTTCAGGTCCGAGGGCGAAATGCCCTGCATGGGCGAAATGACGCCACCCAGCACATGATACAGCCCCCTGTACTGGTGCGTGTTCTCGATCGAAAGCACGTCGGCCACCTGCTCCACGACGCAGATCGTCGAGTGGTCCCGCTCCCGGTCGGCGCAGATCGGGCATACCTCCTCGTCGGAGAGGTTGTTGCACTGCGAGCAATACCGGACCTCGTTGCGGAACCGGTCGATGCTGCGCGTCATGTCGGCCACCGACTCCCGCTCCATGCGCAGGATGTGGATGGCCAGCCGGAGCGCCGTGCGGCGTCCCACGCCCGGAAGTTTCGACAACTCCCCGACAACGTCCTGCAAAAGCCTCGACATCAGATCCTCTCGATCGTCCTACACTCCAGCCACCCCTTCTTGCCGTCGGCGATGGTGATTTCGCACCACCCCTCGAGCCGGTCGGAAATCTTCACGAGCGTCCCTTCGTGCAGCACGAAGAGGTCCGTCGCCGACTTGTCGGGCGAACTCTTCACGGCCGTCGAGGCGGCCATCACCACGGCCTGCGAGTCGTCGAGCATCTCGCGGCGTTCGCCCGCGGCGAACCACGTCGTCAGGACGAACAGCGCCGCAGCGACCGCCGTGCCGTAGAACCCCGCCTTGCGCAGCGACAGGCGCGGCGCGAGCAGGTAGAGGAGAAACAGCCCCAGCGCGAAGGCCAGCGCGGCGAGCGACAGCACGCTCCAGGCCGTGCAGCTCATCGTGCGGCGCACGGCGCGCGCCCACTCCGTGAGGAAAAACGCGGGAATCTCCTCGATGCGGTCCTTCGTCCGGGCCTCGGCCACCGAGAGGTTGTAACGGATGTCGTCGCTGCCGGGAGCCAGCCGCAGGGCGCGGTGGTAAAAGAGAATCGCACGACCGGTCTGGCCCTCTTTGAAGCAGGCGTTGGCCAGGTTGTAGTAGAGTTTCGCCGACCCCATCCCGCCGGCGAGGATCCGCTCGTACATCTCCAGCGCGGCGTGGTAATCGCCGTTGATATAGGCCGTATTGGCCCGGTCCCAGAGCGACCCGGCGGAGGATTCGGCCCCGGAGTCGTCCGCCCGTTCCCCGGCGGCCGTCGCCGCATCGCCGGACGCCGCGACGGAATCCGTCCGCGGCTCCCCGGCCGGTGCGGCCCCCTCCTGCGCGGACAGGGCCGAGAGGCCGAACAGCAGGACAAGAGTGATTATCAATCGCTTCATGACACTATCGTTTTATGACCGCCTCGATGCGGGAGATCAGGTCCACGCCCTCCGAATAGACGTCGCTCATCTGCGCCGACGCCGCGGGCGAATACTGCGCCTCGTCGCACTGCGTGATGATGGCCGTGAAGCGCTGCGACTCCTCGGCCGACACGCCCCGCTTGTGCAGCTCCTCGCGGACGTTCTCCTTCGTGAGGTTGGCCACCGGAATGTTGAACTTGTCGCTCATGTAGCCCCACAACGCGCGGAGCATCTCCTCGTAGAAGGCGTGGCGGTTCTGTTCCTCCATGTAGCGACGAGCGGCGCGGAAACGCTGCACGGCGACCTTGTTGGCCCGCTTGCCGCGGACCAACGCGGCGTTCTGCGACTCGCGGATCTGCCGGCGCAGCGCGACGTAGATCGCGGCGAACAGCGCCAGCACGGCGCACAGCACGCCCCAGTAGGCCGCCCCGAAGAGGAACGGAGCGCCCGTCGCACGCAACTGCGGAGCCCCCAGCTTGATGAAGCGGATGTCCTGCCCGAGCATCTTCACCTCCTCCTTCGACATGCCGCGGCCCTGCATCACCACCGCGTCGCCTCCGCCTCCGCGGACGTCGGGCGTGACCTCGAGCGTCATGGGCTTCGACTGCAAGGTGACGTACTGTCTGCGTTCGAGGTCGAAATAGGTGAACTCGATCGGATCGACCTCATAGGTTCCCTCGGCGCGAGCGATGAAGGGGTACTCGAACTGCCGGTATCCCGAGATGCCCGAGGCCGAGGTGTTGATCGACTCGGTCGTCTTGACGTTGTACTGTTCGAACGACGCGGGCAGCGCCAGTTTGGGCGCCTGCACGAAGGTCAGGTTACCCGTACCGGAAATCTTCACCGTGCACGTCGCGCCCGAGTTGGCCGCGAAGCGGTCCGACGGCAGGTCGGTATCCATGCGGAACGACCCGACGGCTCCGCTGAAGCTCGAGGGCGCACCCTCGGGCAGCGGCCGGACCTCGATCGCCGCCCGCTGGCTCTTCACCTTGCGCGGAACGTTGAAAACCTCGTGACCGCCTCCGAAGAAGGGGTCCACGTGGCGGCTCTGCACCATCACCTGCGCCACGACGGTCATCTCCACCGGGTCGATCGAGAGCGTGCCCACCTGCTGCGGATAGAGCAGGTAGTCGAACAGCACCCGCGTCTCGTACACCTTGCCGTTGTAGCTCTCCCGGCCGATGCGGGCCGATCCCGGGGCCGAAAGGTCCTGCGACCAGAAGCCGTTGAACGAGGGGGCCGATTCGGGGACGATGTTCACATAGGGAACGCGCGTGTAGAGCTTGAAGGCCACGTGCAGCGGCTCGTTCTTATAGACCGACGACTTCGACACGACGGCCCGCAGCAGGATGTCGTCCTTGCCGATCTGCTGCTGCACGTCGCGCTGTCCGCCGCCGTCGGGTCCGCCGGGTCCGCCCCTCTGCGGACGCTGCTGCGCCCGCGAGGCGTCGCCCTCGTTCACGATCTCGATCGGCAGCGGCTCGGTGCGGTAGGTCTTGCCCTCCACGTCGATCCGTGCCGGGCCGATCGTGACGTTGCCCGCGCTCTGCGGCAGCAGGACATAGGTGATCGTGTAGTTGATGCTCTTGGTCATCGAGTTGCCCACGATCTGCACCGAATGCCCGCGCGACTCCGCCGGACCGGCGATCACGTCGAACCCCTCGAACGACGGAGCCTGGAAACTCCCTTCGTCGGGATCGGCGTTGAGCGCGAACTCCACGCGGAACGCCTCGCCGACGGCCACCGTCAGCGGCGAACTGGCCTCGAAGGTGACCTCCCCGGCGGCGAACGCCCGGAAAGCCGACAGCAGGAGAAGCGCCGTTCCCGTTATTCTCGCAATAAAACCTTTCATCAGTTCTACAACGTGCCATCCCGCCCGGTTAGTATCCGGACGGGATGGAAATTAATGTTTGAAATCGGCGAAAAAGTCGTTCCCCTTGTCATCGACGATGATGAAGGCGGGGAAGTTCTCGACGTAGATCTTGCGCACGGCCTCCATGCCCAGCTCGGGGAAGTCCACGACCTCGACCGACTTGATGGAGTTCTTGGCCAGAATGGCCGCCGGGCCGCCGATCGAACCGAGGTAGAAACCGCCGTTGGCCTTGCAGGCGTCCGTCACGGCCTGCGAGCGGTTGCCCTTGGCCACCATCACCATCGAACCGCCGTGCTTCTGGAACAGGTCCACGTAGGGGTCCATACGTCCGGCCGTCGTCGGGCCGAACGAACCCGAAGCCATGCCCTGCGGCGTCTTGGCCGGACCGGCGTAATACACCGGGTGCTTTCTGAAGTATTCGGGCATGGGCTTGCCCTCGTCGAGCATCTGCTTGATGCGGGCATGGGCGATGTCGCGGGCCACGATGAGCGTGCCGCGGAGGTTCAGGCGCGTCTTGATCGGGTATTTCGTCAGGATGGCGCGCACCTTGTCCATGCCCTCGTCAAGGTCGATGTCCACGGCGGGCGACATGGCCGGCGCCTCCGCAGGCAGGAACCGCGCGGGGTTCTTCTCCAGCTTCTCGAGGAAGATGCCCTCGGGGGTGATCTTCGCCCTGATGTTGCGGTCCGCCGAGCAGCTTACGCCGATGGCCACGGGGCACGAGGCCGCATGGCGCGGAGCGCGGATCACGCGCACGTCGTGCACGAGATACTTGCCGCCGAACTGGGCGCCGACGCCGCTCTCGCGGCAGATTTTCAGCACCTTCTCCTCCCATTCCAGATCGCGGAAGCAGCGGCCGCCCTCGTTGCCCGAAGTGGGAAGCTCGTCGAGGTAGCCGGCCGAAGCCTTCTTCACCGTCGAGAGGCACATCTCGGCCGACGTGCCGCCGATGCAGAGGGCCAGGTGGTACGGCGGGCAGGCCGACGTGCCGAGGTCGAAGATATGCTGTCGGATGAAATTCGTGAGCGACTCCTCGTTCAGCAGCGCCTTGGTCTGCTGGTAGAGGAAGGTCTTGTTGGCCGAGCCGCCGCCCTTGGTGATGAAGAGGAACTCGTACTCCATGCCGGGCTTGCCGCCGTAGATGTCGATCTGCGCCGGAAGGTTCGTGCCCGAGTTCTTCTCGTCGGTCATCGTGAAGGGCACGACCTGCGAATAGCGGAGGTTGCGCTCCTTGTAGGTCTCGTAAACTCCCCTGGCGATGCACTCGGCGTCGTCGGCTCCCGTCCAGACGTCCTCGCCCTTGTGCCCGATGCAGATGGCCGTGCCGGTGTCCTGGCAGGTCGGCAGCTCGCCCTCGGCGGCCACGCACTGGTTGAGCAACATCGTGTAGGCCACGAACTTGTCGTTGTCGGTGGCCTCCGCATCGTTGAGGATGTCGCGCAGCTTTTGCAGATGCGCCGCACGCAGATAGAACGACACGTCCGAATAGGCCGCCTTCGACAGCAGCTCGAGGCCCGCGGGGTCCACTTTCAAGATTTTACGCCCGTCGCACTCGACGACCTTCACGTAATCCTTCGTCAAAAGACGGTACTCGGTTTTGTCCTCCCCGACGGGGAACGGCTCCTGGTAGATGAACTCAGCCATAATCTATCGTTGTTGTTTGTGTGTTTTCCTTGCCGGCGGATCCGAAGGCCGCGCACGCTTTCCCGGAGGCGGAACAGCCTTTAGACCCGCACAAAAATAGTAAAAAAATAATGATTGCGCAGCATACCCGTCCAAATATTGAGCGCTCCGCACATTCCGGCAGCTCGCCTCAGTCCGAGGCGTTCTTATCGCCCGACGAACCGAATTTTCCTTATTTTTCTTGCAATATGCAATATTGTTTATTATTTTTGGATACCAACTAAAACTTTAACCTAAAATTCATTATTATGAAACGAACCATTTTCACTATTGCGTGTAGTTTATGCGCTTTGGCAATCTATTTCTACTCCTTGAGTGCAAAAACAACAACGGACACATTTTCTTCCGCATTAAGAGCTTCCGACATCGAAGCTCTAACTCAAGATGAAGGTGGAATATCGATCGTTTGCAGATGTGCTGGTTTTTTAGGGAACAGCCAGTGCAAAGCAAGCAATAGAAAAGCCATTTGTGCATCTGGATACAATATTCAATGCCAAGAATGGAATGGAAATTGTTAGCAATTAAAATCCACACAATCCTAATGCCCCATTAAGAGATGTATTCATCGCCTTAATGGGGCACAAAACATTCGAATATGAAGTACCTCTTCTTAACAATTCCCATACTACTTTTGACGGCATGCCGATCCGACCGATCGGCCTATCCGATCGAGGGCGACAGAGACATCCTGTTTACCGAAATCGTCCTGGACACGATTCCCGTCCGGCTCGAAAACACCTCGTACAGCGGTCATTCGGGCGTCGATGACGGACGCATCTACTTTCTGGATCAATTTTTCAGCTATCTGTATCTGATCGCCCCGGACGGAACCCCGATCAGCCGGAGCATGGGAATGGGACGGGGGCCCAACGAAATTCCGCTGAAACAAACTTCAGCAGCCACCGTCAGAGACCGGGAACTGCTGATTCTGGGAAGCTCCTACGATTACTACATCAGCGAAGATTTCGGTACCCCGCAGCGAAAGGAGATACGAGTTTCTCCCGAAGACTCCTCTCTGGAAGATGCCCGCGCCTACACTTCCTTCTCCGAGATTCTGCGATCGGGCAACGGCAAATTCTATTACAACATCTACTCCGAATCGCCCTATGCGAACCCCGTCGAACACAGCGCCGACTACTTCCGCAACGCCCATATTCTGATGGAAATCGACTCAGAAACGGGCACAGCCCGCCCGATCGGCAGATTTTCGGACTACTATACGGAGAACCATTCGCGTCTGAAGCACCTGTTCGGAACCGTATACGACCTGACCGAGAACGGCGACTTCGTCGTATCCCACCAAGCCGATTCGATGATCTACGTATCGGACCGGGATTTCAGACCGGTCCGGGCATTCGGATTCCAGGGAACGGGGATGAATACGGATTACGCGCAAGCGGCTCCCGGCTGGGACGGCTTCAACGACGCCTACCTCGAAGATACCACCCATAAGGGCTACTATTACTGGCTGGAATACGTAGACGAGACCGATACGACATTCCGCAGCTACCAGAAGGGGAGCCATACGGACAGGGACGGGTTGCAGATCTACCGAGGCAGTACGCTCATCGCGGATGTAGAGGTCCCCAAAGGATTTTGCGTCGCCGGATACATCGCGCCCTACTATTTTTCCCGCATGAATTGCGATATAGATAACAAAACGATACATTTTTATCGCTTCAAATTAACACAACCATAGTTTATGCAAAAACGTACATTAAATGTATTGAGTACTATCATTATAATTATATCGGCAATAGTTATCATCAAATCCATTGTCTCGATTTATAAAAATAAAACGAGTCCATCCCTTTTCATCCAAACAGAAAAGCCCAACAACGACCCATTAACAGAAATAGCTTTCAATGAAGAATTAAGGGACGCGGGAGATCTATCCCGAGATACTATTATATATCAAAACTATACTATCCGAAATATTGGAAATAACCCGTTAATAGTTTATAATGTCAGTCCAGACTGCAACTGTACTGACTACGATCTTTCTCAAAGAATCGCACTTCCTGGAGATAGTACGATAGTTCGTTTGACTATAAGCACTAAAGGGAAACAGGTAGGAATGTTCATGTTGAATACCGTTATTAAAGTAAACACAAATAAACAATTCTATCGGCTCCGATTAATAGGCAATGTTACTTCTGGCAAATAATGACATACGATATCATTCTATCACTCTTTCTAAAACAATCCGGATTGCGCAACTATTTTCCGCGCTCTGTTATTTTTCTCACAAAATGAAATCTTTATTTAGTTTTTTTAGTAAATTTGCAAGGTCAAAAACAGCCAGTAATTTCACTTAAACTCTAATAGTATGGTATCGTACAAAGATCTGGGCCTCGTGAACACCCGCGAAATGTTCGCCAAGGCCATCAAGGGCGGTTACGCCGTACCGGCATTCAACTTCAACAACATGGAGCAGCTCCAGGCCATCATCCAGGCTGCCGCCGAGACCAAGTCGCCCGTCATCCTGCAGGTGTCGAAGGGCGCGCGCAACTACGCCAACCAGACCCTGCTGCGCTACATGGCCGAAGGTGCCGTGGAGTACGCCAAGGAGCTGGGCTGGGCAAAGCCCCAGATCGTGCTGCACCTCGACCACGGCGACTCGTTCGAGCTCTGCAAGAGCTGCGTGGACATGGGCTTCTCGTCGGTGATGATCGACGGCTCGGCGCTTCCCTACGATGAGAACGTCGCCCTGACGAAGAAGGTCGTAGAGTACGCCCACCAGTTCGACGTGACGGTAGAGGGCGAGCTGGGCGTGCTGGCCGGCGTCGAGGACGAGGTCGTAGCCGAGGAGAGCCACTACACCAAGCCCGAGGAGGTCGTGGACTTCGTGACCAAGACGGGCGTGGATTCGCTGGCCATCTCGATCGGCACGTCGCACGGCGCCTACAAGTTCACCCCCGAGCAGTGCACCGTGGATCCCAAGACGGGCCGTCTGGTTCCGCCCCCCCTGGCATTCGACGTGCTGGCAGCTATCGAGAAGGAGCTTCCGGGCTTCCCCATCGTGCTCCACGGATCGTCGTCGGTTCCCCAGGAGGAGGTCGATACGATCAACAAGTACGGCGGTGCGCTGAAGGCTGCCGTGGGCATTCCCGAGGAGGAGCTCCGCAAGGCCGCCAAGAGCGCAGTCTGCAAGATCAACATCGACTCCGACTCGCGTCTGGCCATGACGGCCGCCATCCGCGAGGTCTTCGCCACGAAGCCCGCGGAGTTCGACCCCCGCAAGTACCTGGGTCCGGCCCGCGACAACATGAAGAAGCTCTACATCCACAAGATCAAGGAGGTTCTCGGCTCGGACGGCAAGGCCGAGTAAGACATCCGCATCCGGGGAGCGATCCCCGGACACCGAAAGAAAAACGGAGGCTCACGCCTCCGTTTTTTTCATCTCCTCCGCTCCGGACGCCGACCCGAACGGCCTCCGGCCGGGATGCCGCATACCGAGACACAACCGGCCGGAATGCCGTTGTCCGCCGGGCCCCTGCCTCCCGGGAGCTCTCACCCGGAATGTCGCAACCCGGAACCCAGCCTCCCGGGAGCTCTCGCCCGGAACGTCGCAACCCGGTACTCAGCCTCCCGAGAACTCTCATCCGGAACGTCGCAGCCCTTCGCTGGCGCAGCCGTCCCGGCGAAGGATTCCTCCGGAATCATCCGACAGTCACCCGGAAACGGCACTCACCGCCGCCCGAAAGCACGGTCCGCAGCGTCTCCACCCGGATCCGCCTCCCGGGCAACAACTCCCGCAGGACGTACAGAATGCTCTGGCGGGAGCATTCGCAATGCGCCGGCGTCTCCACGAATCCCGCCGCGACCTGCGGACACAGGCAGCGCGGGTAGCCCATTTCGTAAACCCGGCCCGGCTCCACGACGTCCGCGAAGAAATACGCCGAACGACCGTACCGGGCGTACTGCCGGTCGAGGTCGCCGCCGCACTCCAGGAACTGCCGTCGCTGCTCCTCCAGCACGGATCCTTTCACGCACGCCTCGGCACACGGCCGGTAGAGGGCCGCACGCACGTCGTCCGGAAGGTTCGCCGCGGCCCCCTCCAGCGTCCGGCAGAACTCCCGCACCCGCAGCAGTTCGGCCGCATCCGGCCCGTTTTTCTTTTCCGATTCCATGACGGGTACGGTCAATCCGTTCGCACGGCCCGTGCGGGACCGTCCCCGACATACCGTCCGACGAACTCCGCGACACGCCGCGTATATTCCGCGCGGTTGTCCCGGTAGGACATGGCGTGCGCCGCACCGGGAACCACCCACAGCTCCTTCTCGCCCGGCTTGGCCTCGTAGAGCGGATAGACCATCCGCGTCGGCACGAAGTCGTCCGCATCGCCGTGGATGAAGAGCATCGGCAGCTCGCATTTGGCCACCTGCCGGAGCGCCGAAGCCTCGCGGAACGACCAGCCGTACTTCAGGTCGCACAACCAACTGGCCGTGTAGAGCAGCGGGAAGGCGGGCAGCGAGAACTGCTCCCGGAGCTCCTTGCGGAACTCGTCCCAGACGCTCGTATAACCGCAGTCCTCCACGAAACACTTCACATAGGGCCGCTGCGGCTCGCCCGAGACCATCATCGTCGTCGCGGCCCCCATCGAGATGCCGTGCACGACCATCCGTGTACGGCCTCCGAAAAGCCCGTTGGCGATATCCATCCACCGCAGCACATCGAGACGGTCCTTCCACCCCATGCGGATGGCCCGCCCCTCGCTCTCGCCGTGGTAATGGAGATCGGGCAGCAGGATATTGCAGCCCAGGTCGTGATTGTAAAGGTAGCCGATCATCAGCATCCGCACGGCGTTGTCCGTGTAGCCGTGGACGATGACCGCCGTCCGGTCGGTCGGTTCGGGCGCCGCGGCGTAAACGGCATGGAGCCGCTCGCCCCCGTCGCCGACGATCACCGTGTCGCGCAGCGCCCCCGAACTGCGGAGGCTGTCGGCCCATTCCGCCAGAAACGGATATTCGGCATACATATATTCATAGGAGGAGGCATTCTTCTCGGCCATCACCGCGTCGGGACGCAGGGCGTAGGAGAGCATGTAGAAACTGCCACCCGCAAGGAGGCCGCCGACCGCGACCAGCGCGGCGAGCACGATCCCGATACTCTTTTTCAGACTCTTTTTCATACGTCAGGGTTCGGATTTCACCGACAGCGGCACGCCCTCCGCCCCGGCATAAAACATCACCAGTTCGACCTCGTCGTCGCCCCGGTTCTCGCCGTAATGCAAAGTCCCTACCATTTCGACGATCCCCTCCCCGGGGCGGAACGTCCGCTCCGTCCCGTTCCCGGCGACCACGGTCAACTCGCCCCGCAGCACCACCCCCGCATTGACGACCGGATGGAAATGCTCCTCCAGCCGCGCATGCGGCGGAATCAGGATGCGCAGAAGCGACACGAGGGGCCGTCCCGCCGGGTAGGCGGGCAACGGCTCCCCGTTCCAGCTCGACGACGATGCGGCGATGCGCTCCGCCGTCGGTCCCTTTCCGTCCGACACGGCTCCGGCTATTTCGCCAGCTTGGCGCGGATATGCGCCAGCATGTCGTCGGTCATGCGCGAAAGGTCCCATTCGGGTTTCCACCCCCACTCCTCGCGGGCACAGGTGTCGTCCAGCGAATTGGGCCAGCTCTCGGCGATCTCCCGCTTCACGGGGTCGATGTCGTAGGTCATCTCGAACGCGGGCATCCGCTTCCGGATCTCGGCGCAGATGATCTCGGGCGTGAAGCTCATCGAGGCGATATTGAAACTGTTGCGGTGCACGAGTTTCGAGGGATCGGCCTCCATCAGCTCGACGCAGGCGCGCAGGGCGTCGGGCATGTAGATCATGTCCATATAGACGTCCGCGGGAACGGGACAGGTGAAACGGCCGCTGCGGATCGCCTCGTAGTAGATCTCCACGGCGTAGTCGGTCGTGCCGCCGCCGGGCAGCGTGACGTTCGAAATGATGCCCGGAAAGCGGACCGAACGGGTATCGACCCCGTACTTGTGGTGGTAATAGTTGCCCAGCAGCTCGCCCGTGACCTTGCAGACCCCGTAGATCGTCGTCGGCTGCATGATCGTATCCTGCGGGGTCTTGTCCTTGGGCGACGAGGGGCCGAAAGCGCCGATCGACGAGGGGGTGAAGAGCGCGCAGTGGTGCTGCCGCGCCACCTCGAGCGAGTTGTTCAGCGCACCCATATTGACGTTCCAGGCCATCTGGGGATTCCGCTCTCCCACGGCCGAAAGCAGCGCCACGAGGTTGAAGATCGTGTCGATCCGGTGACGGGCCACCACCGACGCCATCGCCGTGGCATCGAGGGCATTCAGCACCTCGAAGGGACCGTCCTCGCCCAGGGACTTGCACTCGCGCATGTCGGTGGCCACCACATTGTGCCCGCCGTAGATTTTGCGCAGATAAACTGTCAGCTCGGAACCGATCTGGCCTCCGGCGCCTACTATCAGAATACGTTTCATCTGTTTTTGGTTGTAATTCGTCAGTAAAGATAGAAAATAATCGGGAAAATCGCACATTTTTTTGGTCTTTTCATTTTTCTTGCGTACTTTTGCACCACTCGAAAGAGCAAAAGGCTGTCTTAGCTCAGTGGTAGAGCACTTCCTTGGTAAGGAAGAGGTCGTGAGTTCAAGTCTCATAGACAGCTCGGCGACAAGAGGGAGGGAAGAGGATTTCTTCCCTCCCTCTTTTTTGTATGCAGTCTTGCCTGCCCCCGGGAACGGAATGAGGAGAGGCCGCCGGCAGGTTACGATTTCCGGCATCCGGAGTATCGCTTCCGGCAACGGAAAAGTCCGGAAATGCACGTCGCAAAGCCGCAAATAACATGATAAAATAAAAGACGCGCATTTTGCTTACGATCAGACTCCATTTTACCTGCAAACGGCCGAAAACACCCCGGAAAAACTCGACACAGACCGGATCAAGAAGCATATAATATCACTAAATAACTACTATACAATATAATACAAAATATTAGCCGATAAGCCGTTTTTAATTACGATTTATCGAATCACGAGCGATCCGGCCCGAAAAACGCTTCCGGCACGACAAAAAAACAGGGTTTCGGGCACTTTTACAGTAAATTCAGATTATTAAATAATTTTACGAATATACCGCCCCGCCATTTCTCAAATCCGCCTGTGCAAAATTTAAATTTACATAAAAACAAACCGCGATTACCGTATTTATTTTACAAATAAATAAAAACGAGACGCCGCTTCCGACAGAATCGAATAAAATGCACGGCAGACAATTCATTAAAATTGCATGTCGATCCGAAACAGGATATAACACACCTTATTTTCAGATTATTTTCAGAAGAATACCCTCGGCGTCCGCCCGCACTGCACTATCAAAAAAGACGGTTTTTCAATGATTTTACTTACAATCCGATATTAAAAAACATTTTGTTCGTAAAATTTAATTTCGTACGTTTGCGGCGTAAGAAAGTCAGTTTCCTTATGCAAAAAACTATTCTACTCACTCTTCTCGCACTCTCCATGTGCGCGCTGTCTGTCGCGGCCCCGTCTAAGGGGGGGGGAATCTGGTCACCGTTAGCGGTGTCGTAACCTCCGCAGAAGACAAGCAACCCCTGATCGGGGTAAACGTGATTTCCGGCTCGGCGAGCGGCGTCTCGACCCTCGCGGACGGAAGCTATTCCATTCAGGTCGCACCCGGGACCACGCTGACCTTCCAGTACATCGGTTACAAGGCCGTGGAGTACACGGTCCCCGACGGACGGACGCAGGTGACCTGCAACCTCGAAATGCAGAGCGATACGCAGGCGCTCGAGGACGTGGTGGTCATCGCCTACGGCGTGCGTAAAAAGGGAACCATCGCCGGATCGGTCTCGACCGTAAAGGCGGAAAAGATCGAGACCACGCCCACGGCCGCCTTCGACCAGGCGCTGCAAGGGCAGGTTCCGGGCCTCACGGTACTCTCCAGCTCGGGCGAGCCGAGCAAGTCGGCGGAGCTGACCATCCGCGGCACGAACTCGATCAACGCCGGCACGGACCCGCTCTTCGTCCTCGACGGCATCGTGATCTCGGCGTCGGATTTCAATGCGATCAATCCGGCCGACATCGAAAGCCTCTCCGTCCTCAAGGACGCCTCCTCGACCTCGATCTACGGCGCACGCGCCGCCAACGGCGTGGTGGTCATCACGACCAAACGCGGGCGCATGGCCGACCGTCCGGTCATCAACTACCGCATGCAGCTCGGTATCTCGCAGCTCGCCCACGGCAACTGGGACCTGATGAACACCGCCGAGCGCATCCAGTACGAAAAGGAGATCGGGCTGACCGAAGGCAAGAACTACTCCCTGCTGAGCCAGACCGACGTGAACTGGCTCGACGAGGTTTTCAGCGACAACGCCCTGCTCCAGAACTACGAACTCTCGGTCTCGGGAGCCACCGAAAAGACGAACTACTACGTTTCGGGAGGCTACTACGACCAGGAAGGCATCGCCCCCGGTTCGGACTTCAGCCGCTATTCGCTCCGCGCCAACATCGAACAGCGCGCCGCCAAGTGGCTCAAGGTGGGGACCAACACCCTGCTCAACTACCAGCAGATCGAACTGGCGCAGTCGGGCGAATACACGGTCGTGACGCCGATTTCGGCAGCCCGCTTCATGATGCCCTACTGGAATCCCCGCCGTCCGGACGGTTCGATCGCCTCGATGGAGGACGGCAGCTGGAAAGGCGAAGGCCAGAACCCGCTGGAGTGGATCGAGAACAACCCCGTGCACTACAAGAAGTACAAGGTCATCTCCTCGCTCTTCGCCGAGGCCACGCCAATCGAAGGACTGACGATCAAATCGCAGTTCAGCGCGGACTACTCCCACTCCACGGGCTTCGGAATCTCCTACCCCGAATACTATCCCAACCTGGGCATCGGAACCGCCGCCCGGAACACCTCCGACGGCCTGACGCTCTCGGTCACCAATACGGTGAACTACCGCTTCCGCGTCCATGAGGACCATTCGTTCAACTTCCTCGTCGGACAGGAAGGCATCGACTACCACTACGAATCGTTCGGCGTGACCACGCAGGGACAGAACAACGACAAGCTGACCAGCATCACGACCGGAACCCGCGCCACGACGTGGGAGGACGAGCCGGACGACGACTACGGCTTCCTCTCCTTCTTCGGCCGCGGCGAATACAACTACGCGGACCGCTACTACGCCGACTTCTCGCTCCGCGCCGACGCCTCGTCGCGCTTCGGAGCCTCGAACCGCTGGGGCGTATTCTGGTCGGCGGGCTTCATGTGGAACATGCGCAACGAGCGTTTCCTGGAGAACGCCCGCGAATGGCTGACCAACGCCCAGATCACGATTTCGACCGGTACGTCGGGCAACTCCTCGATCCCCAACTACGAGCACCTCGCGCTGGTCAAGGGCGGTCTGGAATACGTGGGGACCGCCGGCATAGCCCCCTACACGCAGGGCAACGAGGAGCTGAGCTGGGAAACCACGTGGACCACGAACCTCGGCCTGCACTTCGGATTCTGGAACCGCCTCACCGCCGATCTGGAGTTCTACCACAAGAAGACGAGCGACATGCTCATGTCCGTCCCGCAGTCGTACACGAACGGCGGCTTCGGATTCCGCTGGGACAACATCGGCGCGATGGTGAACCGCGGCGTCGAGCTGAACCTGACGGGCACGGTCATTTCGACCCGTGACTTCGCCTGGTCGCTCAATGCGAACGTCTCCTACAACCACAACGAAATCACCGAACTTTACAACGGCGTCCGCGAATACGAGATCGCCTCGTCCGACCTGAAGTACGTCGTCGGCCACAGCATCGGCGAGTTCTACATGAACCGCTACGCCGGCGTGAACCCCGCCAACGGCGACGCCCTCTGGTACACGAAGGATGGCAAGCTGACGAACGAGCTCCGCGACGAGGACAAGGTGATGATCGGCAAGAGCTTCATCGCACCCTGGCAGGGCGGCTTCGGCACGAACCTGAGCTGGAAGGGCATCGCGCTCTCGGCCCAGTTCTCCTGGATCGCCGACCGCTGGGTGATGAACAACGACCGCTACTTCGACGAGTCGAACGGCCGCTTCGCCTCCTACAACCAGTCGAAACGGCTGCTCCACCGCTGGAAACAGCCGGGCGACGTCACCGACATTCCGCGCCACGGCGTTTACACCGAATTCGACACGCGGCTGCTCGAAGACGCCTCGTTCCTGCGTCTGAAAAACCTCATGCTCAGCTACACCTTCCCCCGGGAGCTGTTGCGCAAGACGCGTTTCATCAGCGGAGTCAGAATCTATGCACAGGCGCAGAACCTGCTGACCTTCACCAACTTCTCCGGGCTCGACCCCGAGGGCAACGGAAACACTTACGCGGCGGAGTACCCGATGACGCGCCAGTTCACCTTCGGTCTCGACTTAACCTTCTAAAGAAAATCCACGCAATATGTTATTACGACACATAAAACTCGGCCTCGTCGCCCTGACGGCGCTCGTCGGCGCGACCTCGTGTCTGGACAAATACCCCGACAGCGCCATTCCCGAAAAAGATGCCATGCAGACGTTCGCCGACGCCGAACAGCACCTGATCGGCATCTACGGACACCTGATGAACAGCGCTCTCTACAGCGGCTACCTCACGCTGCTGCCCGACATCCAGTGCGACCTGGCCTATGCCGTCGAAGGCAACTCGAACACCTACGGCGATTTCTGGCTCTGGAAGATCCGTCCCACGGACCTGCTCATTCAGGACGTTTACGCCCAGCTCTACGCCGTGATCGGCGCCTGCAATTTCTACCTCGACCGGATCGACGCGGTGATGGCCCGCGAGACCAGCGACGCCAACCTCGAAACGCTCGACCAGTACACGGGCGAGGTTTACGCCATCCGCGCGCTCTGCTATTCGGAGCTGCTCAAATGCTTCTGCGAGGCGTACGATCCCGCCACGGCCGAACAGCAGCAGGGCGTCGTGCTCCGCACGAAGTATTTCGAGAAGGAGCCCGTACGCCGCGCCTCCCTCTACGATTCCTACAAGTTCGTGCTCGACGACCTGACGCGCGCCGACGAGCTGCTCGACGACGCGGAGGACACGCCCAACAACTACTACATGTCCGAAGCCGCCGTGCAGGCCATCCGTGCCCGCGTGGCCCTCTACATGCAGGACTGGGACGCCGCCATCGAGTACTCGAGCATCCTGCTCGACGACAAGAAAGACACGTTCCACCTCGCCTCGTTCCAGGAGACCGCGGCCGACGGGGCCAGCACGTTCGACTACATGTGGGCTTACGACGAAGGACCGGAGGTGATCTGGCGCATCGGCTTCACCAGCACCTCCTACGGCGGCGCGCTGGGAACCGTGTTCCTCAACTTCAACCGCGACTACACCTACTTCTATCCCGACTACGTGCCGGCGCAGTGGGTGCTCGACGCCTACGAGGAGAGCGACCTGCGTTCGACCAGCTACTTCGCGGATTCGGAATCCGGCATCACGATCGGCTATGCCAACGGACTGGACTGGCCGCTGCTGGTGAAGTACTACGGCAACCGCGCGATCTTCATCCCGCAGCGCATCTTCCAGGTTTCCATGCCCAAGCCGCTGCGCCTGGCCGAGCAATACTTAATCCGCGCCGAAGCCTACTGCCGGAAGGCTTCGCCCGACCCGGCGCGGGCCCAAAAGGATCTGGAGGCGCTGCGCAAGACCCGTTTCGCATCCGGCGGCACGATTTCCCTCACGGGCGACTGGGCCACCGACGTGAAGACCTTCTCCGAGGAGCGCGTCCGCGAACTCTACATGGAAGGCTTCCGCCTGCAGGATCTCAAGCGCTGGGGGCTGGGCTTCGAGCGCACGCCGCAGTCCTGCACCCAGGACGAGGGCAACGACCTGAAGATCGAAGCCGGCGACCCGCTCTTCGTATGGCCGATTCCCCAGCACGAACTGGAGGCTCCGGGTTCGGAGATCACCCCCAACGAAAGCAACAAATAGTAACCTCATAGCAGACAAACCATGAAACGAATCATAACGTTCATTTTAGCGACGGGACTTTGCGCCTTCCTCGCAACGGGTTGCCAGGAGGAATACACGACCTATTCCGATGCGGAATACGTCATGTTCTCCGACTCCGTATCGCTCAACATGGTGCTGGAGAACCAGGACTATTTTACGGTTCCCGTCGCCTCGACCACGGCATGCGACTACGACCGCACGTTCGGCGTCGAGATCGTAGATCAGGGCAGCACGGCCATCGAAGGCGTGCACTACCGGCTGGCTTCCAACACGGTGACCATTCCGGCCGGCAAACGGACCGCCTACGTGCAGGTGCACGGCTATTACGACCGCATCGAACCTTCGGACACGTTGCAGTTCTCGCTCCGGCTGGTCATGCCCGAACAGCTCGAATGGGACCTCTACAAGGACCGGACCCGCGTCCGGATGCTGAAAGGATGCACGTTCCATGTCGAAGACTTCACCGGCTGGTGCGTCGTGACCTCGACCTTCCTGCAGGACTATCCCGGCGTGGAGAACACCAGCATCCAGCGCCTGATCCGCACGGAGCGGGATCCGAACGACCCGAACACGGTCATCATGCACAGCTGGCTCTTCTCGGGATACGACGTCCGGATACGGTTCGACACGAGCGATCCGGCCAAACCGCTGACGACGATGCCCGAGGACCAGGTGATGAGCGACGAGATGTCCGTGTTCGGCAAGATCAACGGCGACAACAAGATACTGGTCACCGACAACGCCAACTACTACTCCTTCTACGACGCGTGCGCGGGGAACGTCAAGCTCTGGACGCAGGTCTATGTCAAGAACATGGGCACGATGGTCGGCACGGTGGGTTCCTACTACAATATCATGGAGTGGATCAGCGACGAGGAAGCCGACCGCCTCGAGAGGGAGGAGGGCATGAAAAAATACGAATAACCGACCTGACAAACAAGTAAAAAACAAACGACTATGAAACGGTATTTACTCAATCTCCTTACGGTGGCCTTAGCAGGTGCGGGGCTTGCGTCGAGTTCGTGTTCCGACGAGGAAACGGGGGAAAAGGTTCCGGCTCCGAACTTTCCGGAAAAGACCGCTCTCGGCATCGAAGTCGGAGGGACTTGTTCGATTCCCATAGAGCCGAATCAGGACTGGTCGGTAAGCATAGACCAGAACGAGGCCGGCGAATGGTTCTGGATCGACGACGACGGCATGACCGCCTACACCGTGCGCGGCAAGGCCGGCAAACACGAAGTCGTCATCCGCGTCTCCGACAAGGAGGAGAACGACACGGACCGCAGCATCGACGTTTCGATGACGATGGGCGGCCAAACCCAGGTGATCGCCACGGTGACCCGCGGCAAGGTGGAGCGCACGTTCGACCTCTACCTGGGCAAGAAGAACGAAAGCGGCGACTTCACGCCCGACAGCGACGGCAAGTTCGCCTACGAGGAGACGGCGGCCGACGCCGCGACGGCCGTCATCGACCTCAAATGGCCGGCCGAGGGACAGAGCGGCCTGCGCTATCCCGTCAGGATCGCGGCCAATTTCCAGTGGCGCCTCGACTCGAAGCCCGCGTGGGTATCGGAGCTGTCGCCCTCGGAAGGCAAGGCCGGCGAGACGGTGGATATCCTGCTCACGGGCGATCCGACGGCCTATCCGCTCGACGACGAAGAGGGGGAGCTCGTATTCTGCGACTACAATAACACGGCAGAGAAATACACCTACAAAATGTCGATTCCGGGCTGCCGCGACAAGGGTTCGGTCGGCATCGACAAGGGCACGGTCTATACCTTCAACGCCGCCGGCGAGTACGGCAATCCGGCCTCCGGCACGACGACCTGGACCTACATGGGTCCCGAGTTCGACGTCGTGGCTCCCGAAATCCCGTTCGAGGACGGCACCCGCAACGGCAGCAAGGTCTACGTCGTGGAGAAGTCCGAACTCGCTCCGGGCAGCGGCATGTACATGTACGGCGCCTGCGACTGGCTGACGCTCGACGGTAACGTCATATCGGGCGAGAACGTGCTGGTGGAGACCGAGTACACCCTGAAGGCCGGAAGCAACCCGGACAGCGGCCTGCGGTCCGGTGCGCGAACGGCCGAAATTCTCATTCTCCCGGCCGACATCGCGCACGGCGTCTCGTCCGTGGAAGACCTGTTCGAGGAGGGTTCGTTCGGCGCGGCGGACCTGAAGGCCGAATACCGGGATTACATCACGGCGACGGTGAACCAGGACGCCCCGAGCGGCGTCTTCTCGGCACGCGACCTGGCATCGGCGGCCAAGAACGGCGATGCGTTCCGGACAATGGAATATTCGAACCCGGAGGATCAGACGGCCATGGACGCCATTGATCCGGACGGTACGATCCGGTACCTCTACCGCATGACCTACACGACCGAGTGGTCGAATGTCGAACTGAACTACGATCCGTCTTACGAGTCGTGCTTCACGAAGGAGAACCTTCCGAAGTGCGTCAGGGCCTTCACCAGCGAGGGCATCGGACATCCGATGGACGACCCGTGGGCATCCGTCGAGGCCATCGAGGCCGTTTCCGGCGGTGACGGCGAACCCATGACGGCTCCCGCCTTCCGAATCTCGATGGGCTCGGCGGAGAGCGCCAAAAGCTGCTTCCTCGTCTTCTACGACACGAACCAGACGCCCTATGCGGCCATCTGCTGCGAAGTCGATCCCGACAACGGCGGCCAGAGCGGCGGTTTCGAAGCGGCCTTCACGAATCCCGATCTGACGGAGGACGCCACGCTGGAACGGATCACCGAGGAGAACATGAACCGGATCGCCGGCGAATTCGCCGAGAAAGACGGAACGGCGGAGTCCTGGACGAGCACTTTCGCGGAGGCCCTCGGCATGGGACAGACGATCTACGCCCTGACCTACACCTCGGCCGCCCCGAAGAACACGGAACTGACCGTATCGGCCTACTCGAACGTGATGTGCATGCCGTGGGGCATCGCCTGGCTGAGCGCCGAGCCGACGGGCGACACGGGAATCGACATCACGATGAGCCGTCCCGGAGCCGAAGACCCCGCAACGGGCATGGTCAATTTCATGGACGCCTCGGGCGAAACCGCATGTATCATCTACTGCAATCCCGCATTCTAACAGACAACCACCGAACCCGTCCGGCAGCCCCGCGGCATGCGGGGCCCGCCGCGGGCAAACCAATTACCGAAAACAACGTTTACATGAAACTATTCAAATCCGCCGTAATGCTGACCGCCGGGCTGGCGATGGGATTTCTCGCCGGATGCTCCGACGATGACGGGATCGACAACCGGGACCGGGATTACGGGTACGTACAGTTCAGATTATACAAGGAGGCGTCCTACGACTCCTCCCGAACGGACGAGCCGCAGGCGGACGCGTTCCGGACGGCCGGGACCCGGGCCGTCAAACCGCAGCTCGACTACCTCGCCGAAGCCAGCAAGGTGCAGGTGACCCTCACCTGCGGCGAGCAGACCATCATCCAGACCCTCACCCTTTCGGCGGCCGACAAGGAGAGCGCCGAATACGGGATGCGCAGCGACAAGCTCAAACTGCTGACCGGCGAATACGAAATCGCCCGTTTCACGCTCTTCGACAGCAACGACGAAGAGCTCTACAACGGCAACGCCGCCGACACCCGCCTGACGGTCGTGTCGGGCGGTCTCACGACGCACGACCTGACGGTGAACGTCCTCCCGCGCGGCTCGGTGCGCTTCACGCTGACCAAGGACATGTCGGGATTCAACCCGCCCGCCAGGACCCGCAGCGACATTCCGCGCCAGTACATCTTCGAAGAGATCGGGAAGTTCGACGTCACGGTGAAGAACACCGAGACCAACAACCTGGTGACGTTCGAGCAACTGCCCGTCACCTTCTCGATCCACTTCGACGACGAAGAGAACGCGGAAACCCCTCCCGGATACCAGACCTCGACCTGCGCCTGCGACTCGCTCCTCTCGCTGCCCGCCGGCAACTACGTCGTGCTCAGATACCTGACCTACGACAGCGACGGCATCCTGCTCGAGACGAACAACAGTCCGGTCGAATCGCCCTTCACCGTCGAAGACAACCGCACGACCGAAGCCGACGTGGCCGTAACGCTCTACGAAGCAGACGAGTACATGAAGGATCACTATGCCCTCTATGCCATCTGGAAAGCGCTGCACGGCGAGGAATGGTCCTATCAGGGAGAGAACTACCCCATCGGTTCGAACTGGGACTTCAACAAGGATCCGGACCTGTGGAGCTACCAGCCCGGCGTCGAAGTCCACACCAACGGACGCGTGGCCAAAATCGACCTCAGCGGCTTCGGATTCTACGGCGACATGCCCAAGGAGATCGGCCAGCTCACGGAGCTCGTGGAGCTGTACCTCGGCACGCACAACGACGTGACGCAAGGTTTCGAGGACCCGACGCTGGACCCGAACCAAAGTATCGCGGAGCGCACGCGCAACCGGCTCGAGAATCACAAGAAATACCTGCACCTGCTGCATCCGGCGCAGCAAATGTCGTGGCCGTGCGCCTTCGCGCTGCGCGAACACAACATCCACATCCGCGCCACGGAGCTTTACGATCAGGGCTACACCGAGGATGAGATATTCGAAGCGGCGACGGGCCGCCAGCGCGACATCCGCCCGCTGGACACCTCGCACGGCAAACTCTGCAACGGCCTCAAATCGCTGCCCGCGGAGATCGGCAACCTGAAGAAACTCGAATACCTCTACATCGCCAACAGCGCGATCGAATCGCTGCCCGACTACGAGGGCGAAGGCAAGGAGGGCATGCAGGGGCTGGAATCCTGCACGGACTTCGAAGTCTATAACTGCCCGAAGATGGAGAAGTTCCCGATAGCCATAACCAAGATGCCGCGCCTCGTGGCCGCGAATCTCTCGAACAACAGGCAGTGGCAGGCACAGGACCTCCACGACGGACTCAAGGCGTTGGCCGAAGGACCGTCGAAGGAGTACATCCAGTTGCTTTACCTGGTGAACAACAGCCTCGAGGAACTGCCGGCGGAGTTCAGGAACATGAAGAGACTGAGCATGCTCGACCTCACCCAGAACCGGCTGCGCGTACTTCATCCGCTGGGTAGTGAGGTGGCGCTCGTGCAGTTGTTTCTCGACAACAACCGGCTCGAAGAGATTCCGACCGACGAAAACGGCATATTCTGCAACATAGCCGACATGACCGACCTCTCGGCGAGCTACAACAAGCTCCGGAAATTCCCCAACATCTTCAAGGAAGCGAAAAGCGCCATCGCCAACATCGACTTATCGTACAACCAGATAGCGAACTTCACCGAAGAGGAGACCGCGGCTTTTCACGGCGTCTTCGTCGAAACGCTGACGCTGACCGGCAACACCGGCATCACGAAGTTCCCCAAATGGCTGGCCGACAGCGAATCGCAGGTGGCCTACATCATCCTCCGGGGCTGCGGTATCACGGAAATCCCCGAAGGCAGCTTCAAGGGCAAGTATTCGAACCAGTTCGTCTCGCTGGACCTGACCTACAACCGGCTGTCGAAACTGCCCGACGAGTTCAACGCCCTCCAGTTGCCCAACCTCTACGGACTGGACATCTCGCAGAACGCCTTCTCGAAATTCCCCACCGGTCCGCTGACCTGCAAGGGCCTGACCATCCTCGGCATCCGCGGTCAGCGCGACGCCGACGGCGAACGCTGCCTGCGGGAGTGGCCCACGGGGCTTTACAACCATGTGGGACTGCGCGGCTTCTACATCGGCTCGAACGACCTGCGCAAGATCGACGACACGATCTCGACGGCGATCTGGACGCTCGACATCAGCGACAACCCCAACATCACGTTCGATGCGTCGGGCGTATGCAGCGCCTGGCAGAGCGGAGCCTACGTGCTCATCTACGACAAGACGCAGAATATCGTCAATTGCGACGCGATGCTTGAATAACCATTAAGAACACGAAGGAATCATGAAACTGAAAAGCTACATAGCCGTATCCCTCTGCGCCTTCGCACTCGCCGGCTGCTCCGACGACGACAGGAAGATCGGCGTTACGGTCGATGGCGACGCGATCGAAATCGGCGCCGAAGGAGGAACGCGGAATATCAAGGTGACGGCCGACGACGCCTGGATCGCCACGACCAACGATCCCTGGATCACCATTTCTCCGGCCAACGGCCGCGGATCGGCCCAGTGCCGGATCATCATCGACTCGGCGCTGCGCAACGAACCCCGGCAGGGCATCGTGCGCATCCAGAACCAGAACGACTGGGAGGAGCGCCGGGATATCACCGTCTCGCAGGACGGATACGATTACGCCATCACGCTCGACGACAAGGAGATCAACGTCTCGAACTACGCGGCCTACGACGACCGTTCGTTCGACGTGCGGGTGAAGACCAACGTGGACTTCGACATCGAAATCCCCGAAGAGGCCCAGGCATGGCTCACCGCCGGCGACTACAAAGTGGAACTCGATCGGGGCCTCCGTCCGCGCGAAGTGACCGTCCGCTTCAATTGGGGCATCAATTCGCGCGACATCGAACGGAACGCCGTAGTGAAGTTCAGGCCGAAGGACGAAGTGACGCTGGCCCGTCAGGACGAACTCTCCGTAAACCAGAACGCCGCGGAACCGATCGAAGAGGACACCCGCGCCGGCGACTCGGTGGCCCTGCTGGCCATCGCCCGCTCGCTCAACATGTGGGAGTCGTGGGAGACCAACGAAAAGATGGACAACTGGGACAACGTCGTCCTCTGGGAGGAAGGCATGGACGGATACACGCCCGAAAAGGCCGGACGCGTGAAGTTCGCCAGATTCTCCACGTTCGGGACCAAAGAGGGCCTGCCTTTCGAAGTGCAGTACCTCACCGCCGCCGACGAACTGGTCTTCTTCTCGAACACCAACTGGACGACCTTCGACCTCTCCACGGGCGAGTACATCACCAAACTCGGACAGTTGCGGCGTCTGACCATCAGCGGCTACGGACTGGTGGACCTCGACCCGGACTTCAAGAACCTGAAGAACCTCGAGTCGCTGGACATCTCCGTCAATAACTTCGAGAAAATCCCCGAAGTGCTCACCAAGGAGAACTTCCCCAAGTTGCATGCCCTCTACCTGAACACCTGCCAGAGAGGGGTCATCTACGATCTGTCCAACACCACGACGACCCATTTCGGCGGTCTGTTCGAGGAGACCGACCAGACGCGCGAGTTCCCGCGCCGTCTGCTGGAGTGGGACAACCTCGACACGCTGACGCTCTCGGTGAACTACCTGCAAGGACGCATTCCCGACATGAAGGACTACGCCCAAAAATACACGCAGGCGGACATCAGCGCCGCCGACTCGCTGCCGCAGGCGCTCGTCGGAACGCCCAAGGTGCTGCCGAACATAAAGAGGTTTTCGATCAACCTGAACCGGCTCACGGGCGAGTTGCCCGAATGGCTGCTCCACCACCCGGCGCTCGACTGGATGGATCCCTTCACGCTGGTCTTCACGCAGGAGGGCAAGGACCAAGACGGCAAGCTGGCAGGCTTCACCAACGAGCCGGTCAATCTGGACGAATACTATCGGTTCTACGAAGGAAAGAAATACCTCGATCCGAACAAAAAGGAGGAGTAACGGAATACCCCGACACCTAATAAACACGACAGGAAAATGAAAAGATCCATATACGGCATTTGCACCGCGGCGCTGCTCGCCCTCGGTGCCTGTACGACCGACGAACTCCCTGCGCCCGACAAAACGCAGCCCGACGGGACGGAGCAGACGAAGCCCGTCTCGGGCGAGGTGCTCGTGAAATTCAAGAGCTATGTCAGCGACATCCTCGACCAGACCGCGGCACGGACCCGCAGCGGCGGACCCGCGACCCGCTCGGGCATCCTCTCCGTGGACGAGGTGCTCGACCTGGTGGGCGGCTACGAGATCGAGCGCGTCTTCCCGGTGGACCCCCGCACGGAGGCCCGGACCCGCGAAGCGGGGCTGAATCTCTGGTACGTGGTACGGTTCGACAAGGAATATACCGTGGAGGAGGTCGTCGAGCGGCTCTCGCAACTGGGCGAGGTGCAGTACGCCAACCCCAACCGGACGATCAAACGCGCCTACAACCCTCAAAAGAAGGCCGTACCCCTCACCAGGGAGCGACTCAGCGCGCTCACGCGGCAGACCCGCGCCGCAGCCGCGGAATACGGCTTCAACGACGCGCTGCTGCCCCAGCAGTGGCACCTGGTCAATCGCGGGACGATGTTCACCGGCACGGAGGCCTGCGGGGAGACGAAATCCGTCGTCGGCGCCGACGTGCAGTGCGAGGAGGCGTGGAAACTCTCGACGGGCGACCCGTCGATCATCGTCGCGGTGCTCGACGAAGGCGTCTGCCTGACCCACCCCGACCTGCAGGCGAATATCTGGACGAACGAGGACGAGGTGGACGGCTCGCGGGAAGACAACGACGGCAACGGCTATGCGGGCGACGTCCACGGCTATAATTTCGTGACCGACACGGGCGTCATCTCCTGGGACGACATCTCCGACACGGGCCACGGCACGCACGTGGCCGGCGTGATAGCGGCCCAGAACGACAACGGCGAAGGCATCTCCTCGATCGCCGGCGGCACGTCCTCGCAGCCGGGCGTGAAGATCATGTCGTGCCAGATCTTCTCGGGCGACAAGGGCGGCAACTCGATGACCTCGGTGAAGGCGATCAAATACGCGGCGGACAACGGCGCCGTCGTCCTCCAGTGCAGTTGGGGATATGTCTCCGGCACGGCCAACAGCTACGAATGGGGCACGCCGGGCTACGCGACCGAGGAGGAATGGGAGACGATGGATCCGCTCCAGAAGGAGGCGCTGGACTACTTCATCCACAACGCCGGATCGCCCAACGGCCCGATCGAGGGCGGTATCGCCGTCTTCGCCTCGGGCAACGAGTACGCCAACTCGGCAGGCTTCCCCGGTGCGGCCGAAATGTGCGTTTCGGTATCCGCCACGGCGGCCGACTTCACGCCCGCCACATACACCAACTACGGGCCGGGCACGAAGATCGCGGCCCCGGGAGGAGACCGGGACTACTACTGGGACTATTGGACGGAAGGCGACAACGCCACGCGCGGCGAAACGGGCTGTGTGCTCTCGACGCTGCCGTTCAATGTCAGCGAAACGGGATACGGTTACATGGAGGGCACCTCGATGGCCTGCCCGCACGTCTCGGGCGTCGCGGCGCTGGGCCTCTCCTACGCCGCACAGTTGCGCCGCCACTTCACGGCCGACGAATTCAAGGCGCTGCTCTACGAAACGACGACCCCGATCGACGACCGCATGAAGGGCTCCAAGCTGTACTACCGCTACGCCTATGAAATGGGGCTCACCCACCCCACGCACCTCCTGCTCTCAGACTATGCCGGGAACAGGATGGGCGCGGGACAGGTGAACGCCGCCCGGCTGCTCGACGCGATCGGACAGAACGGCCGTCAGATGACCTTCCCGAACCTCTACATTCCGCTCGAAGGCGAGGTGACGGCCATCCCCGCCAACTACTTCCTCGGCGGAGAGACGCTCTCCTACACCGTGAAGATCGACGACGAGTCGGTCGCCTCGGCCTCGATGGACGGTTCCCGTCTGACGGTCCGCGGACTGAAATCGGGCGTCACGAAGGCGTCGATCACCGCCAGCAACAACGAGACCCAGACGTTCAACATCACCGTCCGCAAGTCGGCGAGCGGCGACGGCTGGCTCTGACGGATTCCGACGGATGAGACCCGGCTGGAAAACCACGGCACTTTGCCTCGGAGCCTTGTGCGCGGCATCGGCCGCCGCACCGCTCCGGGCGCAGGTTCCGCCCGTTCCGCAGGCGCTGCGGGACAGCGTGGCCAATCCCCCGAAAGCGCAGGGGAGCGGTGCGATGCGTTTCCTCGAAACGCACATCGACGCCGGACGGATCGGCGAGGACGACCTGCCGCCGAGCTACACGTTCCGCTGGACGAACGACGGCGACGCCCCGCTCGTCATCACCCGCGTGGAGACCACCTGCGGATGCGCGGTTCCGTCCTTCGACCGACAACCCGTACTCCGGGGCGGCGAGGGATCGGTGACGGTCACCTACCACCCCAGGCGGCACCCGGGGAACTTCCACCGCCGGATTTTCGTCTTCACGCAGCTCTCCGCACAACGGCCCACGGCGATTCTGGACCTCACGGGACATGTCACGCCCTCGTCGGCCCTGCCCGCGGCGGACTACCCCTACGCGATGAACGGACTGCGGCTCAAGCAGCGGGAGGTTCGCATGGACGGAACGCAGCGCCGGACCGAACGGATCGCGTGTCTCAACGCCGGGCGGCAACCGCTGCGCATCTCGGCCGACAGCCTGCTGCTGCCGCCCTATGTGCGCTTCGAGTGCGAAGCCGCGACGCTGGAGCCGGGCGCGACCTGCGACCTGATCTTCCGCTTCGATCCCGCGAAGGCTCCGGAACGCCTGCCCGAACAGGTTCCCGTGATCCTGCGGGGACTGGGGCTTCCGCCCGTGCAAAGCACGGTGCGCATCCTCTTCGGCGAAAGGCCGCGGCCGGAGACCGAATACATGAAACAGACAGAAAAACAAAAAAGAATACCATGAAAAACTTTCTGAAATCCACCGTTCTCTCGCTGGCCGTCCTCTGCCTCTGCGCCTGCGACGACGACAAAAGTTACGAAGACCCCGGGCTGGAGGTGACCCCGCACAACATCGCGGGAACGTGGCAGCTCGCCGAATGGAACGGCGCGCCGCTGGCCGAAGGCAGCTTCGTTTACATCGAATTCACGCGCAAGGACAAACTCTTCACCATGTACCAGAATCTCGACAGTTTCGGCACGCGCAAACTGACGGGACGCTACGACATCACGACCGACGTCGAGCTGGGAGCGATCATCATGGGACAGTACGACTACGGCACGGGCGACTGGGAGCACCGGTACATCGTGTCGGACCTCGACGCCGACACAATGACCTGGACGGCACAGGACGATCCGTCGGACATCTCGATCTACGAACGCTGCGCCTCGATTCCCGACGAGATCACCGGCGCGACCGGCGAGGAGCCGGACACGGAACCGGACGGGGAGTGATTCCCGGCGGTCCCGGCGGCTTCATCGAAAAGCATTCGCCGGAAGGAGGCTCCCGGCTCCGCGGACCGGAAGCGTCCGGAGGCACTTCCCGACAGAGCCATCCCGGCCGCGGCCGTCCGCAGCCGGGATGACCTTATATATATGGGAAAGGAGGTCGTTTTCCGTCCAATCCGCCAACATTGCGCCCGAAAAAGTCTTACGCGAACGGCGCGAAAGGGATACCTTTGCCGGAAACGAACCCGAACCATGCGCATTCACCTCAATCCCGCTTCGGAGGCCCTGCGGGCATTCGCGGAAGGGCTTCCCGGATCCTTCGACCGAAGCGGAGAGACGCTCCATGAAGGACGCAACACGATCAAGGCATTCGAAGCAGACGGGAACAAGCTGGCCGTCAAGCGATTTCAGCGCCCCGACCCGCTGCGGGCCGTGATCTACACCTTCTTCCGCCGCAGCAAGGCGCGCCGCTCCTACGAACACGCCGAGCGGCTGCGCGCCCTGGGCATCGACTCCCCGGAACCGGTCGCCTGGAGCGAATACCGCCGCCACGGCCTGCTGTGCGACAGCTACTACGTCTGCCGCCGTTCCGACTACGCCCCGCTCTCGCAGGCCACGACCCGGTTCCCGGCTCCCGACACGCTTCCCGTGCTGGAGGCCTTCGCCCGCTTCGCAGCCGAGCTGCACGCGAAAGGAATCGAACACGAGGATTTCAATCACGGCAACATCCTCTGGCAGCGCGACCCCGCCACGGACCGGTTCCGGTTCCAGCTCATCGACATCAACCGGATGCGCTTCTCGGCGCGGGCATTGCGTCCGCGCCGGTGCATGATAAACCTGCGACGCCTGGCCTGCCCGGCCGCGGCGTTCCTCTTCATCCTGGACCGTTACGCCGAGGCGCGCGGCTGGAACGGGGACGACACCCTCCTGCGGGGCACTTTCTTCCGGCTCGTGTTCGGCCGTCGCCGCGCATTGCGCAAACGCTTTCGGCAGCGGATCTCGGCCCGCCGGAACGGAAAAACACGCCGAAAATTTGGATTCCCGGAATAATTCGCTACATTTGTCCTTCGATAAAACGATCCGGACGATGCGTTCATACGGCTTTGCATATTATTTCCATTACTTTTTCTTTTATCGCAAGAGAAAAAGCGGGACCGTATGCGTTTGATCCGACGAGGCGAAAAGCATAAGACGAATGAGACACGAAAATCCCGCTCCCGAAAGAGCGGGATTTTCCGATTTTTACACACCCGACATGAAACGAGTAGCGATACAGGGCATCGCAGGATGTTTCCACGAAACGGCGGCGCGCCGTTATTTCCGGGACGAGGCGATAGAGGTCGTCCCCTGCCGGAGTTTCGGCGCACTGTTCGCCCGGATGGCCGGCGACCCCGCGCTGCTGGGCATCGCCGCCATCGAGAACACCATCGCGGGCAGCCTGCTTCCCAACCACGAACTGCTGCGGCAAAGCCGCGCGCGGATCGTCGGCGAGCAGAAGCTCCGCATTTCGCACGTCGCCGCGGCGCTGCCCGGACAGGGACTCGACGCCGTGAGTGAGGTGCGCTCGCATCCGATCGCCCTGATGCAGTGCGGCGACTTCCTGAAAGCCCATCCGGCGCTGAAGGTCGTCGAGCGGGACGACACGGCGGGCAGCGCCCGCGAAATCGCTGAAGGCCTCCTATGCGGCACGGCGGCCATCTGCGGCGCCGACGCGGCCGAACTGTACGGACTGGAGATACTCGAACGGGAGATCGAGACCACGAAACACAACTTCACCCGCTTCCTGCTGCTCGCCGACGAAAGCCGCGCCGAAGCCTTTTCCGAACCGGAACGCATCGACAAGGCATCGCTGCTCTTCACCCTTCCCCACACGCAGGGCAGTCTGTCGAAGGTACTCACCGTACTCTCGTTCTACGACATCAACCTGACGAAAATCCAGTCGCTGCCGATCGTCGGCCGCGAATGGGAGTACCGCTTCTACGCGGACGTCACCTTCGACCGTCGCCGGCGCTTCCGCCAGGCCGTCGGCGCGGTCCGCCCGCTCACGAGCGGCTTCCGCATCCTGGGCGAATACGCCGAATGCACGGATCCGGCCCTCTGAATCACGAAACGACAAAACGAAAAACATACTTCAGACCATGAACGACATTCAACCCATCGCACTCCCCGGAGTGGATCCCCGGCGACCGCTGGTCATCGCAGGCCCCTGCAGCGCCGAAACCGAAGAACAGGTGATCGAAACGGCCCGCCTGCTGGCCGCCGAAGGCTTCCGTATCTACCGCGCGGGGCTGTGGAAACCCCGCACCAAGCCGGGCGGATTCGAGGGCGTCGGCGCGGCGGGCATCCCGTGGCTGCAACGCGTCAGGCGCGAAACGGGCATGTACGTCTCAACGGAGGTCGCCACGCGCGAGCACGTCGCCGCGGCGCTGGCGGGCGGCATCGACCTGCTGTGGATCGGCGCCCGCACGGCCGCCAACCCCTTCGCCATGCAGGAGATCGCCGACGCGCTCCGGGGACAGGACATCCCCGTGCTGGTGAAAAACCCCGTCAGCCCCGACCTCGAGCTGTGGATCGGCGCCATCGAACGCATCCGCAACGCCGGCATCCGCCGCATCGGAGCCATCCACCGCGGCTTCACCTCGATCGACAAGAGCCTCTACCGCAATCACCCCATGTGGGCCATTCCGATCGAGCTGCACCGCCGTCTGCCGTCGCTGCCCATCTTCTGCGACCCGAGCCACATCGGCGGCAAGCGCGAACTGATCGCCCCCCTTTCGCAGCAGGCCATGGACCTCGGCTTCGGCGGCCTGATCGTCGAGGCGCACTGCTCGCCCGACTGCGCCTGGAGCGACAAGGCGCAGCAGGTGACGCCCGAAGCGCTGGCCTACATCGTCCGCAACCTGACGATCCGCGAACAGACCTCCACGACCGAGAACCTCAACGAACTGCGGGCGCAGATCGACAAGCTCGACGACGAGCTGCTCGAACTGCTGGCGCGGCGGATGCGCGTCTCGCACGAAATCGGGCAGTACAAGAAAGAGCACGACATGCCCGTCCTGCAGGCGCAGCGCTACGAGGAGCTGCTCGCACGCCGCGCCGCACAGGCCGTCGAGATGGGCATGGACCGCGAATTCATGCGCACGGTGATGCAGGCCATCCACGAGGAGTCCGTCCGGCAGCAGATGCAGGTGCTCGGGAAGTGACGCCGGGTGCGGGTTACATTTCCGTTAAAAATCGGCGCACGGCATGCAACATCGGCGAATGTTGCGTAATTTTGGGGCGAAATCCGATCCGCAAACTCCGACAGCTATGGCAAAACACAAGATTCTGGTGGTGGACGACGAAGAGTCGCTGTGCGAAATCCTGCAATTCAATCTCGAGGTCGAGGGTTACGAAGTGGATGTGGCGTACAGCGCCGAACAGGCCCTCGGGATGCACCCCGAACGCTATTCGCTCATCCTGCTCGACGTGATGATGGGCGAAATCAGCGGATTCCGGATGGCGCAGATGCTCAAGACGAACCCCGAGACGGCGAATATCCCGGTGATCTTCTGCACGGCCCGGGACAACGAAGACGACACCGTGGCGGGGCTCAACCTCGGGGCCGACGACTACATAGCCAAACCCTTCTCCGTGCGCGAGGTGCTGGCCCGCGTGCGCAGCGTGCTGCGACGCACCGCCGCGGCGCAGCCGGCCGAAGACCGCATCGGGTTCGAAGAGCTGGAGATGGACCTCCGGCGCAAGGTCTGCACGCTCGGCGGCGAGGAGATCCCGCTCACCAAGAAGGAGTTCGAGATCCTGGCGCTGCTCATCGCCCACCGGGGCACGATCTTCTCGCGCGAGGAGATCCTGCACCGCATCTGGAGCGACGAGGTGGTCGTGCTGGACCGCACCATCGACGTCAATATCACGCGCCTGCGCCGCAAGATAGGCCCTTACGGCGAATACATCGTAACCCGTCAGGGCTATGGCTACGGGTTCAAGGGTTAGGCTCTCCTACCACCGCCGCCTCTTCCTCGGGCTGCTCCTCTTCCTCTGGACGCTCGTGGGGAGTTTCGTGCTGTTCCAGTACGGCCGCGAAAAACGGTTCAAGGTCGAACGGCTCGACGACCGCCTGCAACTCGTCAATCTGCGGGTGCTCGACGCCTACGCCGCCGGAGAGGCCCCCGAACGGATCGCGGCCCGCTGCGGGGGGCCGTTCGACGACCTCCGCATCACGCTCATCGACCGCTCGGGACGCGTATTGTTCGACAACTCGCTCGACACGCTGCCGGACGAGAACCACCTCGGCCGCCCCGAAGTGGCCGCCGCCCTGCGCGACGGCACGGGTTACACCATCCGCCGCCACTCGGAGAGCACGCACCGCAACTACTTCTATTCCGCCATGGCCGACGACCGCTGGATCGTCCGCACGGCCGTACCCTATTCCGTGCCGCTCGCCGAAATCCTCTCGGCCGATCCGGCCTATCTGTGGTTCATGCTGGGCATGACGCTGCTGATGAGCGTGGCGGGCTACTTCGCCACCCGGCGGCTGGGGCAGAACATCACGCGGCTGAGCGACTTCGCCCGCCGCGCCGAACGGGGCGAACGGATCGACCAGACCGCCAGTTTCCCGCACGACGAGCTGGGCGACATCTCGCGCCACATCGTGCAACTCTACGCCGACCTCCAGCGCACGGCCGCCGACCGCGACCGGGAACATGCGCTGGCGCTGCACGAGGAGCAGGAGAAGATCCGCATCAAGAAACAGCTCACGAACAACATCAACCACGAACTGAAAACCCCCGTGGCGGCGATCCAGGGGTATCTGGAGACCCTGCTCGCCTCCCCGCGGATCGCGCCCGAACGCCGCACGGCCTTCCTCGAGAAGAGCCTCGCGCAGACCGAACGGCTGCGCCGCCTGCTCTCCGACGTATCGACCGTGACGCGCATGGACGAGGCGAGCCAGCTGATCCGGAAGGAACCGGTCGTGCTGAACGACCTGATAGCCGAAACGGCCGCCGACATGGAGCTGCGCCCGGCCGACCAGCGGCTCCGCGTCCACGTCGATTTCCCGCGGCGGGTCGAGGTCTTCGGCAACCCCTCGCTGCTCGCCTCCGTCTTCCGCAACCTCGCGGACAACGCCGCCGCCTACTCGGGCGGGCGCGACATCTTCATCCGCCTCGCGGAGGACACGCCCGAGGAGTGCACGGTGCTCTTCGCCGACAACGGAATCGGCGTGGACGAAGAGCACCTCCCGCACCTGTTCGAGCGCTTCTACCGCGTGGACAAGGGACGCTCGCGCAAACTCGGCGGCACGGGGCTCGGGCTGGCGATCGTCCGCAACGCCGTGGCGTTCCACGGCGGCACGATCTCGGTCCGCAACCGCGACGAAGGCGGACTGGAATTCCGCTTCACCCTGCGCAAAGTTTCATAGGAGAGCAACGTCCCCGTAACGGAATTGTAACATCCGTTTCGGAACTTTGCACCGTACAAACGTAAAAATACGGTTCCCCTATGTCCCCTCTCTTCATCGCGATCGTCGTCATCATGGCCGTTCTGGCCATTCTGGGCATCGTCGTGGGCGTCGCCAACGACGCCATCAACTTCCTCAACTCGGCCATCGGCTCGAAGGTCGCCCCGCGCCGCGTGATCCTCTGGATCGCCGCCGCCGGCATCCTGATCGGCACGCTCACCTCGAGCGGCATGATGGAGGTCGCCCGCAGCGGAGTCTTCTATCCCGGGCAGTTCTCCTTCTCCGAAATCATGATGCTCTTCCTGGGCATGATGCTGGGCAACGTGCTGCTGCTCGACCTCTACAACACGCTGGGACTTCCGACCTCGACCACCGTGTCGATGGTATTCGGGCTGCTGGGCGCCGCCGTGGCCACCGCGCTGTTCCGCATCGCGGCCGACCCCTCCTTCTCGCTGCACGACCTCTCGCAGTTCATCAACACGGGCAAGGCCATGGTCATCATCGCCGCCATTCTGGTCTCCGTGGTCTTCGCCTTCGCGGCCGGCACGCTGTTCATGTACATCTCACGGCTCATCTTCTCGTTCCGCTACCACCCCGCATTCCGCCGCTGGGGCGCGTTCTGGTGCGGCATATCGCTCTCGGGCATCCTCTACTTCGCCCTTTTCAAGGGTCTCAAGAGTTCGGGACTGATCCCCTCCGACATCACGCAGTATGTCGGCGAGCACGTCCTGCTGACGCTCTTCGCCTTCTGGGCCGCGGCGTCGCTCATCCTGTGGATACTCCAGCGGATGCGGTTCAACATCATGCGGATCACGATCCTCTCGGGAACCTTCGCCCTGGCGCTGGCCTTCGCCGGCAACGACCTGGTGAACTTCATCGGCGTGCCGATGGCCAGCTACGACGCCCTGCAAATCGCCCGCGACGCAGGCAGCGAGTCGATCATGATGGACGGACTGGCCCATCCCGCCCGCGCGAACTTCCTCATTCTGCTCGCCTCGGGTCTGATCATGGTGCTGACGCTCTTCTTCTCGAAAAAGTCGCGCCACGTCGCCGAAACCGAGCTTTCGCTCGCCTCGCAGCACGAGGAGTCGGAGCGCTTCGGCTCGACCTACGTGTCGCGCAGCCTCGTGCGCGCCACGCTGCTGCTCAACAACCTCTGGTCGGGCATGATTCCCGCACGCGTTCAGAAGGCCATCGACCGCCGCTTCGAGCCGCTGCCCGCCGAAGAACGCACCACGGCCCAGTACGACATGATCCGCGCCGTGGTGAACCTCACCGCCGCATCGATCCTCATCGCGATCGGAACCTCCTACAAACTGCCCCTCTCGACGACCTACGTGGTCTTCATGGTGGCGATGGGTTCGTCGCTGGCCGACCGTTCGTGGGGACGCGACAGCGCCGTTTACCGCATCACGGGCGTCATGGCCGTCATATCGGGCTGGTTCATCACCGCGCTCGGAGGCTTCCTCATCGCCCTGGCCACGACGGCCCTGCTGCTCTGGGGCGGATGGATCGCCGTCGCCGCGCTCACGGTCCTCTGCGCCTGGCTGCTCGTCCGCAGCCACCGCAAGACCCCGGAAGAGAAGGAAGCCGAAGCGGCCCGGCAGCCGCTCGACGACGCCGGAACGCCCGACGAAGTGATGCACGCCTGCATCGGCGAGGTGTGCACGACGATGCAGGAGGTGACGCGCATCTACAACCGCACGCTGGTCGCCGTCTTCAAGGAGAACCGCAAGGTGCTCAAGGAGATGGTGCAGACCTCGGACAAACTCTTCACCGAAGCTCGCGACCGCAAGTACGGCATCGTGACGACGCTGCGCCGCCTGCAGGAGTGCGACATCAACACGGGCCACTTCTACGTGCAAGTGACCGACTACCTTTCGGAGGTGACCAAGGCGCTCATCCACATCACGCGCCCGGCCTTCGAGCACATCGACAACAACCACAAGGGACTGTCGAAGGAGCAGATCGTGGACCTGATGCGCGTGAACGACGAGGTGGAGGCCATCTTCGACAAGATCAACGACATGCTCTCCTCCGAGAACTTCGCCGACCTGGATCTGGTGCTCGAAATGCGCGACAGGCTCTTCGATACCATCGTCGGGGCGATCAAGAACCAGTTGCGCCGCATCCACGAGGACCCATCGGGCAGCACGCGTGCCAGCGTACTCTACCTGACGATCCTCAACGAGACGAAGACGATGGTGCTCCAGGCCCGCAACCTGCTCAAATCGCAGCGTTATTTCCTCGACGTCGCCGGACAGAAATGATCCCGCGGTTTCCCGCCGCGACAACGCGAGCCCTCCTTTCCGTGCGACGGAAAGGAGGGCTTTTCCGTCCGCGCTCCTTTAGGAAAGCACGGGCGGGCGGGGGCAGCCCGCACCGGAAACGGCGCACGACACGGAAACGCAACGGGACCGTCATCCGGATGAAACGACGGTCCCGTATATTTGCAGCGTGAAACCCGGAAACAGGGATTCACCGAGTTGGTTTTAGGTTACATAAGTTGGTGGGAAGATGCCGCGACGCGAGGTTGCCGCATCTTCGTTTTTTTTGCGGCGCTCCGGCCGGCCTACCGTTCCATGTCCTTCAGATGGATTTCGAGGGCCCGGACCGAAATCTGAATCTCCCGGATCGACACCCCGAGCGATCCGATCAGCAACAGCAGCGCAGCGCCGAAAACATAGGCCGAAAGCACGAGCAGACCTACATAGATCAGAAACATCGTCACGACGCACAGGAAAAGGCTCGACACCCCCAGCGCCTGCATCGTGCGCGTGAGGTGCAGCCGGCGGCGCAGGTTGTCGATCTGCGCCCGCGTCACGTTCGAAGGGTGTTCCAGGTGCTGTTCCTTGAGGGTGCGCACCAGTTGCGCATAGGAGAGGAAACGGTTGGTGTAGGCTAGAAGGATCAGCGACACGGCCGAAAACAGCAGTGCCGGAGTGGTAAGCGTCAGTTCTTCCATCGGAATCGGTTTTTCTCGGCGGCAAAATTACGAATTATTTCCGGAACGCCCTCGCCCCCGCCCGCCGGGAATGTTCCGCCGGAGCCGCCGTCCGCCCGGCGCCCCTTCTTCGGAACGTCGCAATCTTCCTTCGCCCCGTCCGTCGCCGGCTGCGCAAAAACGGGCGGGCAAAATACCGGATTGCAGGTATTCTGACGGCTGTTTCATACGAAATGCAAGCGACTGTCCCGTTTTCCCGAAAAATTCGCTTATCTTTGCACGCCGAAATACGACAATTTAAATCTCAAAAAGAACAATATCTTCTATGGAACCGAACAAAACCTTCATCGACGGGCTTTGGAGCAAAGAGATCAACGTCACGAGCTTCGTACAGACGAACATCACCCCCTATCTGGGCGACGCTTCGTTCCTGCAGGGCCCGACCGAGCGTACCAAACACATCTGGAATCTCTGCCTCGAGGCCCTCGAAGAGGAGCGTCGGAACAACGGCATCCGTTCGCTGGACAACAAGACCGTCTCGACCATCACCTCGCACAAGGCCGGCTACATCGACCGCGAGCAGGAACTGATCGTGGGCCTGCAGACCGACGAGTTGCTCAAGCGCGCCATCAAGCCTTTCGGCGGCATCAACGTCGTCTCGCGCGCCTGCAAGGAGAACGGGACGGACGTGGACGAGAAGGTGAAGGACATCTTCACCCACTACCGCAAGACGCACAACGACGGCGTGTTCGACGTTTACACCGAAGAGATCCGCTCGTTCCGTTCGCTGGGCTTCCTGACGGGCCTTCCGGACAACTACGCCCGCGGCCGCATCATCGGCGACTACCGCCGTCTGGCGCTCTACGGAACCGACCGCCTGATCGAGGCCAAGCAGCAGGACCTCCGCAACCTCACCGGCCCGATGACCGAGGCCCGCATCCGCCTGCGCGAGGAGGTCGCCGAGCAGATCAAGGCCCTGAAGGAGATCCGCACGCTGGGCGAGTACTACGGCCTGGACCTGAGCCGTCCGGCCCATTCGGCGCAGGAAGCCGTGCAGTGGGTTTACATGGCCTACCTCGCGGCCGTCAAGGAGCAGGACGGCGCCGCCATGTCGCTGGGCAACGTCTCGTCGTTCCTCGACATCTTCATCGAGTACGACCTCGCGCACGGCCTGATCGACGAAACGTTCGCACAGGAGCTCATCGACCAGTTCGTCATCAAGCTCCGCATGGTCCGCCACCTGAGAATGCAGTCCTACAACGACATCTTCGCCGGCGACCCGACGTGGGTGACCGAGGCCATCGGCGGCCGCTTCAACGACGGCCGGACGAAGGTGACGAAGACCTCGTTCCGCTTCCTGCAAACGCTCTACAACCTCGGTCCCTCGCCCGAGCCCAACATGACGGTGCTCTGGAGCCCCGAGCTGCCGCAGGGCTTCAAGGAGTTCTGCGCCAAGGTGTCGGCCGACACCAGCTCGATCCAGTACGAGAACGACGAGCTGATGCGCGAGGTGCGCGGCTCGGACGACTACGGCATCGCCTGCTGCGTGTCGTATCAGGACATCGGCCGTCAGATCCAGTTCTTCGGCGCCCGCGCCAACCTGGCCAAGGCACTGCTGCTGGCCATCAACGGCGGCCGCTGCGAGAACACCGGCACGCTGATGGTCAAGGGCATTCCGGCTCTCTCGGAGGGGCCGCTGCGCTTCGAGGAGGTGATGCAGAACTACAAGAAGGTGCTGCACGAGATCGCCCGCATCTACAACGAGGCCATGAACATCATCCACTACATGCACGACAAGTATTACTACGAGAAGGCGCAGATGGCCTTCGTGGATACCGACCCGCGCATCAACCTCGCCTACGGCGTGGCCGGACTGTCGATCGCCATCGACTCGCTGTCGGCCATCAAGTACGCCACGGTGACGCCCCGCCGCAACGCCGAGGGGCTGACCGAAGGCTTCGACATCGAGGGCGACTTCCCCTGCTTCGGCAACAACGACGACAGGGTGGACCACCTCGGCGTCGATCTGGTCTACTACTTCAGCGAGGAACTCAAGAAGCTGCCCGTTTACAAGAACGCGCGCCCCACGCTGTCGCTGCTGACGATCACCTCGAACGTCATGTACGGCAAGAAGACCGGCGCGACGCCCGACGGACGCGCCAAGGGCGTGGCTTTCGCTCCGGGCGCCAACCCGATGCACGGACGCGACAAGAGCGGCGCGATCGCCTCGCTCGCCTCGGTGGCCAAACTCCGCTACCGCGACTCGCAGGACGGCATCTCGAACACCTTCTCGATCGTGCCGAAGTCGCTGGGCCCCACCGATCAGGACCGCGTGGACAACCTGGTGACGATGCTCGACGGCTACTTCACCAAAGGGGCGCACCACCTGAACGTGAACGTGCTGAACCGCTCGATGCTCGAGGACGCGATGGAGCACCCCGAGAAGTATCCGCAACTGACGATCCGCGTGTCGGGCTACGCCGTGAACTTCACGAAGCTGAGCCGCGAACACCAACTGGAGGTCATCAGCCGCAGCTTCCACGAACGCATGTAGGACGACGCCATGCTACGCGTACACTCCTACGAATCCATGGGAACTTTCGACGGGCCGGGACTCCGGCTCGTCGTTTTCCTGCAAGGCTGCAACTTCCGCTGCCTTTACTGCGCCAATCCCGACACGATCGAAGCCTGCGGCGGCACGCCGACCGAAGCCGCGGAGATTCTCCGCATGGCCCGGGACCAGAAACCCTTCTTCGGCCGGCGGGGCGGCGTCACCTTCTCGGGCGGCGAGCCGACGTTCCAGGCCGCGGAGCTGATTCCGCTCGTCCGGGCGCTGCGGGCCGAAGGGATCCACGTCTGCCTCGACTCGAACGGCGGGGTGTGGAATCCCGCCGTCGAGGAGCTGCTGGGGCTGGCGGACCTCGTGCTGCTCGACGTCAAGCAGGCCGTCCCGGAACGCCACCGGGCGCTCACCGGGCGCGACAACACCCCCACGCTGCGCACCGCGGCGTGGCTCGAGGAGCACGACAGGCCCTTCTGGCTGCGCTACGTGCTCGTTCCGGGATACAGCGACGCCGAGGAGGACATCCGCGCCCTCGGAGAGCGCCTCGGCGGATACCGGATGATCGAACGGGTCGAACTGCTGCCCTATCACACCCTCGGCGTACACAAATACGAAGCGATGGGGCTGGAGTATCCGCTGCGCGACGTGCGCGAAAACACCCCCGAGCAGCTCGACCGCGCCGCGGCCCTGCTCAGGGAGTACTTTCGGACGGTGGTGGTGAACTGATCCCGAAAAGGGGAGGGAACGCAAAGCGGCCGTTCGGACGGAAAAATACGGAACCGCGGCGCAGCCGGCCGCCATCGCCATTCGGGAAAGCGCCGCATCGGGAAAGTCCGCGCACGGGATCCGGTCCCGGGCGAGCCCGTCCGGGCAACGCGACGGAACATCCCCGGAAAGCGCGGAGGGACTCACACCGGAAAAACAGGGTTCCGGAAAAATCGTTCGGGCAATCCGGCTTTTCCCATGATAAATCCGGAACCGGCCGCACTGACGTGGCGGCCGGTTCCGGATTTTTTCGTATCTTCGCCGGAAATCAACCCGAAACTGCCATGAGCGAACGACTGCCCGACCTGAAAACCGCCTCCCGCGAGCGCATCGGCTGGATCGACCTGCTGCGCGTCCTCGCCTGTTTCCTGGTGGTGTTCTCCCACTGCTGCGATCCCTTCGTCGCCGTCTTCGACAGCGACCGTCCGACCTTCCTCTACGGCTGTTTCTCGGGCAGCCTGGTCCGCTGCTGCGTCCCGCTGTTCGTCATGATGACGGGCGTGCTGCTGCTTCCCGTGCGCACCGACACGGCGGTCTTCTACCGCAAACGCATCGGACGCATCCTGCTGGCGCTCATCTTCTGGTCCGTGGCGCTGCCCCTGCTCTACCTCCTTTACACCCGGATCGCTCCGGAGACGTCGCTCGACGCCGGGAACTACACCTGGGAGGCCACGCTTCCCAAACTTTGGAACTTCATATTCAACTTCACCTACGAAACCACGCCGCTGTGGTATCTCTACATGCTCGCAGGGCTTTACCTCGTCATGCCCGTCCTGAGCGCATGGCTCGAGCGGGCCTCGCGGCGCGACCTGCGCATCCTGCTCGGCATCTGGGGCATCACGCTGCTGCTGCCCTACGTCAAACTCCTCGCGCCGCTGGCGGGATACGCCGGAAACTACGGCAACATGGGCCTCTACGGCATCTGCGACTGGAACGAATTCGGCACCTTCCACTACGTCTCGGGCTTCGCCGGATACCTCGTGCTGGCCCACTACCTCGTCAAATTCCCGCCCGCCTGGAGCTGGCGTCGGACGCTCGGCGTCTGCATCCCGCTCTTCGCCGTCGGCTACCTCGTCACGGCCTTCGGCTACGTGCTGCTGCAAAAGCTCTTCCCGGGCAACTACGCCTACCTCGAAATCGTCTGGTACTTCGCGGGCATCAACGTCTTCATGATGACCCTTCCGGTCTTCCTCGTCGTGCAGAAACTCGCCTCGCGGCCCCGGGCATGGCTCGCGCGGATCGCGGGCGCGACGTTCGGCATCTACCTCTGCCACTTCGTCTTCGTACAGGCGGGCTACGACCTCATCGGCCGGATCCCGGGACTGCCCGTGCCGGTGCGCATCGTCCTGAACGCCTGCGCGGCCTTCGCCGTGAGCTACGGCGCGGTATGGCTCATGCAGCGCAGCCGCATCACGCGGCGGCTGGTGGAGTGAACCGTTGCGCCGCCCTCTCAAAATGAAAGGGAGGGTCTCATTTTGAGAGAGCCGAACGATTCTCCGGCACGCCCTTAATCGCTTGCTGTCAATACGGTATATTCCGGACGGGCGCTTTGTACGCAAATTGCGGCCGTCGGGAGCATGAAACTTTACATCGTATCGAACCGCTTGCCCGTGAAGGTCTCCGAGCAGGAGGGGCGTCTGCTTTTCGCGCGCAGCGAGGGCGGCCTCGCCACCGGACTGGACTCCCTGCACACCGATTACGAAAAACACTGGATCGGCTGGCCGGGATTCTGCCCCGACGGGGAAGAGTGCCGCCGGAAGACGGCCGACGAACTGGAGGCCCTGCGTTTCCATCCGGTCTTCCTCACCGCCGGCCAGATCGCCGACTACTACGAAGGTTACAGCAACAGCACGATCTGGCCCCTGTGCCACTACTTCTTCGCCTATACCCGCTACAAGGCGAGCTACCGCGAGGCCTACCGCGCCGTGAACCGTCTTTTCTGCGAGACGGTCTGCCGGCTGGCCGAGCCGGGCGATATCGTATGGGTGCAGGACTACCAACTGATGCTCCTGCCGGGCATGCTGCGGGAAGCCCGCCCCGAACTGGAGATCGGCTACTTCCACCACATTCCCTTCCCCTCCTACGAACTGTTCCGCATCCTGCCCGAACGCGCCGAAGTGCTGCGGGGGCTGCTGGGCGCCGACCTCGTGGCCTTCCACACGCACGACTACATGCGCCATTTCATCAGCACGGTGGAACGGGTTCTGCACCTCGATTTCCGGCTCGACGAGGTGCAGCTCGGCGACCGCGTGGTCCGCGTGAACGCCCTGCCCATGGGGATCAACTACGACCTCTACCACGGCGCCTCGCAGAAGCCCGAGGTCCGCGCCGCCGTCGAACGCACCCGCCGCCTCTTCGGATCGCACAAGCTGGTGCTCGCCGTGGACCGGCTCGATTACAGCAAGGGCATCCTCCACCGGCTCTGGGGCTTCGCCGCATTTCTGGAGCACCATCCCGAATACCGCGGTCAGGTGACCTTGGCCATGGTGATCGTCCCCTCGCGCGACCACGTGGGAAGCTACGCCGAACTGAAGACGCACATCGACGAGGAGATCGGCTCGATCAACGGCAAGTACTCCACGATGGACTGGACGCCGGTGTGCTACTTCTACCACGGCTTCGCCTTCGAGGAGCTGGCCGCCATGTACTGCGTCGCCGACGTGGCGCTCGTCACGCCTCTGCGCGACGGCATGAACCTCGTGGCCAAGGAGTACATAGCCACCAAGACCGACAATCCGGGCGTACTGATACTGAGCGAAATGGCCGGTGCTGCCGTCGAACTGTCCGAGGCCCTGCAGATCAATCCCAACGACATCGGACAGATCGAGCGGAGCCTCGTCGAGGCATTGACCATGCCGGTCGGGGAACAGCGGCGGCGCATCCGCGACATGCAGCGGACGATCTGCACGCAGACCGTGGACAAATGGGCCGCCGATTTCCTCGAAGAACTGGACGCCACCCGGCGGAAAAACGAACGCCTGCGCCGCAAACGCATCTCCGTCGGAACGACGGCGGCCGTCAGGGCGGCCTACGGCCGGGCGAAGCGGCGGCTGCTCCTGTTCGACTACGACGGAACGCTGGCCGCCCTGCGTCCCCGTCCCGAGGACGCCGCGCCGACGCCCGAACTGCTCGACCTGCTGCGCAGACTCTCCGGGGACCCGGCCAACCGGGTCGTCATCAACAGCGGCCGCGACCACGAGACGCTCGAACGGTGGTTCGGCTCAATGCCCCTGTCGCTCGCGGCCGAGCACGGCGGATTCTACAAGGAGGCGGGAGTCTGGCACAAGAACCTCCGCTCCGCGGAGTGGGACGGCGAGCTGCTGACGCTCCTGCAACGGTTCGTCGCCAAGACGCCCCGCGCCCGGCTGGAGACGAAGCAGACGGCGCTGGCATGGCACTACCGCCAGAGCGACGCCTGGCTCGGCTCGCTCCGGGCGCAGCAGCTCGTCAATCACCTCGCGCCGCTCTGCTCCCGGCTCAGACTGCAAATCATGCAGGGAGACAAGGTCGTGGAGATCAAGTCCCCCGACTGCACGAAAGGCTCGGAGGTCGAACGGCTCCTCGCCTCCGAACGGTACGACTTCATCCTGGCCCTCGGCGACGACACGACCGACGACGACATGTTCCGTGCGCTGTCGCCCGAAGCCGTGACCGTCAAGGTGGGCAACGTCTCCGAATGTGCCACCCACAACCTCGCGGCGCAGGCCGAGGTGCTGCCCTTCCTGCGCGAAGTGACGCGCGGCGAAGCCGGCCCGCGAACGGCGGCCTCCGAAGGCCGGAAGGGGCTGCGGCTGCCGCTCGGATTCCTGAAAGGACTGCTGAAAAACAACAAGACACGCCATGAATAACCTCAACTACGGCATCATCGGCAACAGCCGCACCGCCGCGCTCATCTCCGACCGGGGCCGCATCGAATGGCTCTGCTTCCCCGACTTCGACTCGCCCTCGGTATTCGCCGCCCTGCTCGACCGTGCGAAAGGCGGCTCGTTCGGCTTCGAGGTCTCCGGCAGTTATGCGGTCCGGCAGAGCTACGTCCCCCACACGAATATCCTCTCGACCCGCTTTTCGGCCGACGAGGGGGAGTTCGAGGTGCTCGACTACATGCCCTGCTACCGCTCCTTCGAGAAGGAGCACTACCTGCCGGCCGAGCTTTACCGCTACATACGCCTCGTGCGGGGCCGTCCCCGCCTCGCCATCGACTACGCTCCAGCTCCGAACTACGCCCGGGGCGAGGTGAGCCTCCGCGTCACGCCCGAGTATGTCGAAACGTGCAGCTCGTACGACCGGAAAGACCGCCAGTACCTCTACTCCTCCCTCCCGCTCGACGCGATCGTCGAACGGCGCGAAATCACGCTCGAGAAGGACGAATTCCTGCTGCTCTCCTACAACGAGAAGGCCATCCCGATCGACATCGAACGCGAGAAGATCGAATACTGCCGCACGCTGGTCTATTGGCTCAACTGGACGAACCGCACGAAGAAGTACAACTGCTACAACGACGTCATCGAGAGGAGCATGCTCGTGCTGAAGCTCCTCTCCTACTACAACGGCGCCATGCTCGCGGCCGTCACCACGAGCCTGCCCGAAACGATCGGCGAGGAACGCAACTGGGACTACCGATTCTGCTGGCTGCGCGACGCCTCCATGTCCATCGAAACGATGTTCCGCGTGGGGCACGTCGGGGCCGCCCGCCGCTTCATGAAATTCATCCAATCCACGCTCTCCGCCAGCCACGACTTCCAGATCATGTACGGCATCCGCGGCGAACGGACGCTAACCGAGACGACGCTCGACCACCTCGCGGGCTACGCCGGGTCGCGCCCCGTACGCATCGGCAACGACGCCTACCGCCAGCGGCAGAACGACTCGTTCGGCTACCTCATGGACCTGATCTACCAATACTACCGGCTGATGCCCGGCACGCTCGACGAGATCGAGGACATGTGGGAGCTGGTCAAGAGCATTCTGGACAACGTTTCGGAGAACTGGCGCAACCCCGACAAGGGCATCTGGGAGATCCGGGGCGAAGGGCAGCACTTCGTCTCCTCGAAGGTCATGTGCTGGGTGGCGCTCGACCGCGGAGCGCGCATCGCCGCGATGCTGCGCAAACACGCCTGCGCCGAGAGCTGGCGCGAGGAGGCCGAGGCGATCCGCCGTGACGTGCTGGAACACGGCTGGAAGGAGGAGATACAGAGTTTCTCGCAGAGCTACGGCAACCTGGCCCTCGACTCGTCGCTGCTGCTCATGGAGCCCTACGGATTCATCCCGGCCGCCGACCCGCGCTACCGCAAGACCGTGCTGGCCGTCCGCAAGGCCCTCTTCCACAAAGGACTGATGTACCGCTACAACAACGAGGACGACTTCGGCGTTCCCTCCTCGGCCTTCACGATGTGCACCTTCTGGCTCATCCGCGCCCTCTACGTCATCGGGCAGCACAACGAGGCCAAGACGCTGTTCAACCAGATGCTCCGCAACGGCAACCACCTCGGACTTTTCAGCGAACACCTCGACTTCGACACGAAGGAACAGTCGGGCAACTTCCCGCAGGCCTACTCGCACCTCGCCGTGGTCAATACCGCCCTGCTCTTCGCCGAGGAGGACGACCGGCTGGGATTCATCCGTCCGTAATCCGGACCGGAGCCGCCGCCCCGGGCGAAACGGGCGCGCCGGACATCCCGGAGAAAACGCAGGCCGGGAAGAGCCGGTTCCGAAGACGGCGCAGGCCGGGAACGGCATACCGAAGGCTCGGTACGGCGGGAACAGCGTACCGGCAGCAACATGCCGGAGACGCGGCCGCCGTAAAAAGATGCGGCCGGGCTTCCCGCCCGGCCGCATCCGTTTTCATGCCGCCGCTACTGCACGACGATCTCATCGACGAAGAGCCAGCCGCCGGGGATGCCGCCGCTGCGCGCGACATAGCGCACGTAACGCGCCCGCGTCTCCCCCGTATAGGCGAAGGTCTTGAAAAGCAGGTAGGGGCACGCGGGCGGGACGTCGTTGTGCACCGTCGCGAGCAGCGTGAACCGCTCACCGTCCTCCGATCCGTAGATCTCCGCCTCGCGCGGCATCCAGACATAGGGTCCCGCCGACTGCATGAACGTCGCACCGACATACCGTACCGGCATCGTGCGCCCGAGGTCCACCGTGACATCCATGTCGGAATCGAGAAATCCCTGCCACCGCCTGTCGCCGTAGGTCCAGCCGCCCAGCACCCCGTCCGTGAGGGTCGCCGCCCCGGAGGCCGGATAATTTCCGTGCCACGGCGTAGCGTAGCTCACCGGGCACCCTTCGGCCAGATGGTGTTTCGGCGCGAGGCTCTCGGGCCGTTCGCCGTACTCGGTACGCAGGTCGAAAGGCGCGTATCCGCGTCCGCGCAACTGTTCGGAAGCCTGCAACGCCCGCTGCCGGAACGCCTCGTAATCCTTCCGCCCGGGGCGGCTCCACGCCACCTCCGCGAGGGCCATCAGCCGCGGCCACATCATGTATTCGTAATGGGAGTCCGTCGGAATCCACTCGGCCCAGAGGTTCGCCTGCACGCCCAGCAGCAGCCGCTCCTCGTCGGGCGTCATCTCCGCCGGAACCGGCTCGAACGAATAGACCTTCCGCAGCGGCGTATAGCCGCCGATCGAGAGGGGCTGCGTGAAAGGAGCGTCCTGCGTATAGTCGAGGTAGCAGAACTCCCCGGGAACGAAAACCGCCTGCTGACCCGCACGGATCGCCTTCAGGCCCCCCTCCGTGCCGCGCCACGACATCACCGTGGCGCCGGGCGCCAGCCCGCCGTCGAGAATCTCGTCCCAGCCCAGCAGCCGGCGGCCGTGCGCGTTCAGGAAGCGTTCGATGCGGTGGATCAGGTAGCTCTGCAACTCGTCCACGTCCTTCAGCCCTTCGCTCCGCATCCGCTCGCGGCACTTCGCACAGTCGCGCCACGCCGATTTTCCGGCCTCGTCGCCGCCGATGTGAATGTACTCCGAAGGGAACAGCTCCATGACCTCCAGGAGCACGTTCTCCAGGAACTCGAACGTCCGTTCGTTGCCCGGGCAGAGGTCGCCGTCGCGGTACGGCTCTCCGTGGCATCCCAGCTCGGGATAGGCTGCCGTCACCTCCTCCGAATGGCCCGGCATCTCGATCTCGGGAATCACCTCGATATGCCGCAGCCGGGCGTACTCCACGATCTCGCGGATCTCCTCCTTCGTATAGAAGCCGCCCCGGGCGCGCGGATCGTCCGCCTCGCAGTAGCTGCGGTCGCCTTCCCACCAGCTCTGCCAGTCCTCGTAGGGCCGCCACGCCGCGAACTCCGTCAGGCGGGGGTAACGGTCAATCTCGATGCGCCATCCGGCGCCGTCGGTCAGGTGCATGTGCAGGCGGTTGAGCTTGAAGAGCGCCATGGCGTCGATCTGACGCTTGACGAACTCCACCGACCGGAAATGGCGGCTCACGTCGATCATGAAGCCGCGGTAGGCGAAACGCGGCGCATCCTCGATCGTGCGGCAGGCGATCTCCTCCGCGCGTCCGTCGTCCGTGAGCTGCAACAGGGTCTGCACGGCGTAGAAGGCGCCCGCCGCCGTCCGCGCCGACACCGCGATCCCGCGCGGCGCGATCTCCAGCCGGTAGGCCTCCTCCGAGGCGATGCCGCGCGCCGCGGGGTCGATCCCAATTTCGAGATCGGGACGCCCCTTTCCGGCCTGCCGCCAGCCCAGCCCGTCGAGGCAGGCGGCCAGTTCCGCCGCCGGAACATCGCCGTGCGGCGCCCGGACCGCATAGGTAAACGGCTCTCCCGGACGGAAGGTTCCCTCCCGCCGAACGTCGGAGACGGGAACGGGAATCACGCCCCGCGGGGCGGCGGCTTCCGGCGTTCCCTCCCCGACCGTCTCCGGCCGCATTGTCTCCGGCTGCGCCGGAGCGGAGACCGCCGCCACCGAAAGCAGGACGGCGAGTCCCCTGCCGAGTATCCGTCTCATGGTTAATTCACGCAGATTTCATCCACGAAGAGAAATCCCTTCTTCCCGCGCGCGCCGTGCCATTCGGGAATCGGGTTCACCGTCCGGGCCTCCACGCGCAGGTAGCGGGCCGAAGTCTCGGGGAACGACACCGTATAGCTCTTCAGCGCATCGGGATCGGCCGAAGTCTCCATCGGGATCTCGATACGCCCCGCCTCGGTGAAGTGCTCCCCGTCCTCCGAGGTGCTCGCCACGAGCGTCAGCGGCGGGAAGATGTCCTCGTCCTTGAGCACCAGCGTCCCGAGCCGCACCTCGCCGTACGACGCGCCCGCCATGTCGATGTCCACGACCATCGGATCGCCGAACCAGCCCGCCCAGTCGCCGTTGGCATAGCTGAAATAGCTCTCGATGCCGTCCACGAGGCTTTCGGGCGCACCGAAGCGGTACTTGCCCAGCGGTTCGGTCACGAGCGTCACCGGATGCCCCATAGCCTTGTTATCCGAGAAATTGCGCACCAGCACCCGCGACCGCACGCCGTCGCGCAGCGCCGCGGCCTTGAGCGTGCAGCCCTTCCGGATCTCGATCGGAGCCGCATAGCGCGGACTTTCGGCCGTCGGCTCCGAACCGTCGAGCGTGTAGTGGATCGGCGCGTCGCCCAGCGTCGAGAGCGTCACCTCGACGCACTTCTTCTCCGGCAGGCTGCGCACACGGCAGTTCACGCCGAAGACCACGGGTGAGTAGTTGTACCCCATGCGTTCGTAAATGTCCACGATATGCGGCAGCGCCCCGGCGAAACGCGTCCACTCGCGGCTGCCGCGGTCGCACCACTGCACCTCGCTCAGCGCCGCCATGCGCGGCAGCAGCATGTACTCCTGATGCTCGGGGGTCTTGATGTATTCGGCCCAGAGATTCGCCTGCACGCCGAGGATATGCGCCCCCAGCTCCTGCGACAGCGTGTCGGGAATCGGCTCGTAGGCATAGACCTTCTCGACGGGCACGTACCCGCCGATGCCGAACGGTTCGTTCTCGATGTCGCGGGCCTGGTAATAGTCGAAGTAGAAATGCGAGGTGGGGGTCATGATGGCGTCGTGTCCCAGCCGGGCCGCGGCGATGCCGCCCTCCGAACCGCGCCACGACATGACCGTAGCGTCCGGAGCCAGCTCGCCCTCCAGAATCTCGTCCCAGCCGATGATCCGCCGGCCGTGCTCGTTGAGGAACTTCTCCACGCGGGCCGTCACATAGCTCTGGAGGTAGTACTCCGCGGCGTGCTTGTCGTCGCCCTCGATGCCCAGCTCGCGGATCTTCGCCTGGCACACGGGGCACTTCTCCCAGCGCACCTTCGGACACTCGTCGCCGCCGATGTGGATATACTCCGAAGGGAACAGCTCCATGACCTCCAGGAGCACGTTCTCCAGAAACTCGAACGTCTTCTCCTTGCCGACGCACAGCACTTCGTCGGCCACGCCCCAGCGCCCCCATACTTCGTAGGGACCGCCCGTGCAGCCCAGCTCGGGGTAGCAGGCCAGCGCCGCCAGCATGTGGCCCGGGAGGTCGATCTCCGGAATCACCGTGATCCCGCGCGAAGCCGCATAGGCCACCACGTCGCGAATCTCCTCCTGCGTGTAGTAACCGCCGTAAGGCACGCCGTCGTACTGGTCCCAGTTCTTCTTCACGACCGTTCCCTTGCGAATGCTGCCGTACTCCGTCAGACGGGGATAGCGCTTGATCTCGATGCGCCAGCCCTGATCGTCCGTCAGATGCCAGTGCAGCGTGTTGAGCTTGTGGAACGCCATGAGGTCGATGATCTTCTTCACCTGCACGGCATCGAAGAAGTGGCGCGCCACGTCGAGCATCAGCCCGCGGTAGCCGAAGCGCGGCGCATCGTCGATTTCGACGCACGGCAGCGTCCACTCGCTCTCTACGGCGGGCGCACCGCCGTAGAGGGCCGCCGGAAGCAGCTGCTTGATCGTCTGCACGGCATAGAGGAATCCGCGGAGCGACGACGCGCGCACCTCGGCGCCGTCCGTCGTCACGTCGAGCCTGTAACGCTCCGGAGCGAGCGACTCGTCCATGAGGAAGCGGAATCCGCCCGCCGCCGGAAGGGCCTCATAGGTCACCGCGCTCTCGGCCCCCGAGGCTTCCGAGAGCCGGACCGCGAACTCTTCGACCACGGCGCGCGAGGCTTCGTCGAGCCGTTCGTCGCACGCGACGGCGGCGCCCGCCGCCGCGAATTCGCCCGCACGGGGCGTCAGATGGTTGGGATAGGGAATCAGCTCGTAGGAGCCGGTTTTCCCGGCGCAGGAGGCCAGCAACAGCCCCGATGCACACAAAGCGAACAATCTATTCATCGTAAAAATGGTTTGGTCCGTAATCCGGCGGTCCGGCCCGGAGCCGTCCGCAGCGCGCAGACGCCGCATCGTCCGCGGCGGCCGCTTTGCAAATATACGAGTTTCCCGGGAAAGACCCGCCTGCGAAAGCCGATTCCGGGCCGCACGGCCCGAAAAAAACGAAAAAGGGGGCCCGCCTTCGTCGGCGGGTCCCCCGAATCAGTCCGTCGGCAGGGATCAGAAGTTGCCCTTGTCGGCGCGGTCCCACCAGAGGCGGGTTCCGGCGTTGTCGCCGCTCGTGCCGCCCGAAGCCTCCGAGTTGAGCAGTTCCACGCCCTTGTTATACTCGGCGGTGTTGGCGTTGATCTCCGTATCGCTGTAAGGCAAACGACGCGGGCCGAGCTCCGTGGAAATCACGCCGTTGCTGGCGTTCTGCTTCACCTGGAAGAGTTTGGGATAGCCCGTACGGCGGTACTCGGCCCATGCCTCGGTCGAAAGCGGGAACACGGCGATCCACTTCTGCGTGATGATGCGCTGGAGCTGCTCCTCCTTCGAAGCACCGCTGTCCCACTTCACGGACAACAGGTTCAGCGCCTTCGAATTGTAAGCTCCGTTCAATGCGGTGTTGGGATCGGTATAATCCGTCTGCACCGTCTCACCGGCGATATAGGCGTTGATCGTGGCATCGTCGGCGAGCGTATTCCAGTCCTCAGGCAGCGACTGCTTGAACTCCGAATACCCTTGTTCGGCGTACGACTTGCGGTAGGCGTACTGGTTCTTGATCGAAGTCCGGATACCGTTCTCGTAGAGCGTCTTCACGTCTTCGGAGCCGATACCGGGCCACCGGAGCTCCGCCTCGGCGCGAAGGAACCAGCCCTCGGCCGCGAACATGATCGGCTGCGGCATGGAGAAGGTTCCGGCCCAGCCCGAATAGTTGCTGTACTGGTTGGGCTTGCCGCCGATAGCGCAGCCGGCGGGAATGCCGATATACGCCGTGCCGGGCTTCAGCTTCTCGCCCGTTTCGGGATCGGTGAGGTAGTCCTCCTCGGCATAGACCAGGAATCCGTCGTCGTCCTTCTTGTCCACCATCTTGCCGTCCTTGTCAGGCACCTGCAGCGGCTTGGCGCCCGGCTTGACGATGGGTTGCGTGTTCTTCGTGAAGTACAGCTTCAGACGCGGGTCCTTGAAGCCCTTGAGCATCGTGACGAGCGAGGCGTTCGCACCGCAGTCGCCCCAGTTGAACATGAGCCACATTTCGTTCTCGAAGCCCTTCGAGATCAGAATGTCCTTGTCCTCGAGCACCCCGGCCGAAATCGCCGCCCGGGCCACCGTCTCGGCTTGCGCGGGATCGACCTTCACCATGCGCAGCGCGATGCGCAGCTTGAGCTGGTTGGCCACCTTCGCCCACAGCGCACGGTCGCCGCCGCACCAGATGTCGTAGGTGTTCATGCCGGCCGTCTCGGTCTTCAGACCCTGGAGCGCCGTATCCAGATCCTCCAGCATGGCCTCGTACACGGCCTTCTGCGTGTCGTAGGCGAACGAACTGGGCTGGACGGGGTCGCCCGCCGTCTTGAACACCGACAAGAAGGGGACCGGTCCGTAGGCATCGGTGAAGTCGAGCAGGTTGTAGGTCTGCACGATACGCATCGTGGCGGAGAAGTCGAACTTGCCTTCGGCGTCGCACTGCTTGATCAGGCGGCCCGTATTGTTGATGATATGCAGCATGAAGTTCTCGTACATGCCGCCGCAGTGGCCGCGATTGATGTCGTAGCGCTGGTTCGTGAAGTTTCCGTTGGGGCTCTCGAAGTACCCGCCGAAAATGTCGATCTGCAGGTTCGTCCAGTACTGGAACAGGTTCTGCTGGTTCGGGTAGCTGTAACTCATCGGCTCCAGGAACTGCGCCTCGAAGGGCAGATCGGAGGGATTCACTTCGATGGGATTGGTGTTCAGCTCCTCGAAATCGCCGGTACAGCCTCCCAACAGAGCGACCGGGAGAGCCAGAGCGGCGGTGTATCGGATAATATTCTTGAATTTCATAGCGATCTATCTCTTTTTGTTAGAAGTTAAGTTTGACATTCAGACCGAAGCTGCGGGTGGTGGGCAGGTTGAAGATGTCGAAGCCCTGCACGCCGTTGGCCGTACCCATCGACACGTCGGGGTCCATCGGCGCATCCTTGTAGAAGAAGAAGAGGTTGCGGGCGATGAGCGACAGCGTCAGATTCTTCGACTGTCCGAACAGGTCGCGGAAGGTGTAGCCGAACGAGATTTCGCGCATACGGACGTTCGTGGCATCGTAAACGTAATCCTCGTTGTTGTACTGCGCGTTGTAGTTCAGCGCGCCCATGGCCTTGTAATACTCCTCGACGTTGTCGAACCGGACGCCCTCGCGTACCACGTAACCCTTGTCGCGGGCGTCTGCCGTGCGCTGCGAGACGCCCCAGGCGTCGAGACCGGCCTCGGTCATCGAGAGCACCTTGCCGCCGAAGCGGAAGTCGATGAGGAAGCTCAGGGAGAAGTCCTTGTAGCGGAACGTGTTGTTCCAGCCCATGTTCACCTTCGAGTTCATGTCGCCGACATATTTCAGGTCCGTGATACCCTCGCCCGAGAGCGTCGGAACCGAATAGAGTACGTTGCCCTTGTCGTCCTTGACGTCCGTCACGAGCATCTTGCCGGTCTTCTCGTCGTGCATGACGTGGCGCACGTAGAGGTCGCCGAAGTGGCCGCCCTCCTTCAGCACGACCTGCGCGCCGCCGAAGTTCGAGAGCGAGAGGCCGTCCTGCAGGCCGTCCACCAGCTCGATGATCTTGTTGTCGTTGTAGGAGAGATTCAGGTCGGTGGACCACGTGAACTCGTTGCCGAAGTCCTGGAACCAGCCCAGCGACAGTTCGAAGCCCTGGTTCTGCACGTTACCGGCGTTCACGTACTGCTGGCGGTATCCCGTGCCCCACGGCGTGGTGATGGCGAAGAACTGGTTCTTGGTGTTGGTCTTGTAATAGGTGGCGTTCACATGCAGCCGGTGCTGGAAGAATTCGCCGTCGAAACCGGCCTCGAACGAGTGGGTCTTCTCGGGTTCGAGCGTCCGGAACGGAGCCTTCTCGGGAGGCGTGATGGCGCCCTGCGAGCCCAGCGTGTAGAGCGGGTTGGTCATGTAGGCCGGCACGTCGTTACCCACGATCGAATAGGATGCGCGGAACTTGAACAGGTCGATGTTGCTGCCCATGTCCACGAAGCGGTCGAGCAACAGGCTGGCGCCTACCGAAGGATAGAAGAACGAATAGCTGTCGGTGAAGGCCAGCGTCGAGGACCAGTCGTTGCGCGCCGTCACGTCGAGGAACAGGCCGTCCTTGTAGCCGAACGTGGCCGTTGCGAAGACCGCGTTCAGACGCTTGCGCGTCAGTCCCTGCTTGGCCATGTTGGCATAGTAGTTGGCCGGATTGAAGATATTGGGATACATGACGTTGCCGTTGGGCTTGCCGTCGGTCATCGAGAATTTCGTACCCTCGGCCCACAGATCCACGTTGCTCGACTGCGTGCGCATCATGCTGGCGCCGGCCGTGGCGTTGAGCGAGAAATCGCCCCACGTGTGGTTGTACTGCACCAGCGCGTCGGCATAGAGCTGCTCGCTGAAGTAGCGGTTGTCCTTCATGCGGCCCATCGGATAGCGGTTGGCCGTCGAAGAGGCGTAGAGATTGTGCTTGAAGTTGTCGTCGGAACGCTCGTAGCGCATACGGCCCGTCACCGAGAGGCCGTCGATGATCTGGTACTTGATCTGTCCGCCGAATTCGTAGCGGTTACGCTCCGAGATGGGCTTCTGCCGGTTGAGAATCCAGTAGGGGTTGTCGAACTGTTCGAGCGACGTGTTCACCCAGTTGTGCACGTTGGCGTTGAGCGTGGGATCGTACACCTCGTAGTTGTTCTTGTAGTAGTTCCAGTCCTCGCCGCGCGGGAAGAGGTAGGCGCCCGTCATCGGGTTGAAGAGCCAACCGGCGGCCGGCTGGTTCGCCACGTGCTGATTGACGTACTTGGCCGTGAAATCCACCTTCACATGGTCGTTGAACAGGTCGAAGCCCACCTTCGAGTTGAGCGTGTGCTGCGAATAGTCGTTCTCCGGGGTGATGCCGCCCGACGACACGTTGCCGTAGGAGAAGTAGGCGCGCAGGTTCTCCGAACCGCCGTTGATCGACACCGAGTTGTTGGTCGTCCAGCCCGTCTGGTAGAATTCCTTGGCATAGTTGGGGGCCTTGGACGAGAGTTTGCCGCCCCAACTGTAGGTCTGGTCGGCCGAGCCGTAGGTGTTCTGGAAATCGGGCAGCGAGATCGGGGTGTCGATCGTCGTGTTGCTCGACACGCTCACCGAAATGCGTCCCGCCGAAGCCGACTTGGTCGTAATCATGATGGCGCCGTTGGCGGCCACGGCTCCGTAGAGCGCGGCGGCCGATGCGCCCTTCAGCAGCGAGATCGACGCGATGTCGTCGGGGTTGATCGTGGACATGGCGTCGCCGCCGTCGCGGTCGCCGCCGTAGTTGCTCTTCACCTGGCTCGCCAGACCGTCCTCACCGAAGGAGGTGTTCATCATCAGGGGCACGCCGTCCACGACCACCAGCGGCTGGTTCGAGCCGCTGATCGACTTGTTACCGCGGAAGAGGATCTTCGAGGAGCCGCCCGCACCCGTCGAGTTGGGGGTGATCTGCAAACCGGCCGACTTGCCCTGCAACGAGTTGATCATGTTGATCGACTTGATGTCGGCCACGTCGTCGCCGCCCACCGTTTCGGCCGCATAGGTCAGCGTCTTCGACTGACGCTCGATGCCCATGGCGGTCACGACCACGGCGTTGAGCTGGTTGGCGGTCTCCTGCATCAGAATCTCCAGCGCCGTCTGCCCCGCATAGGCCACCTCGTAGGGATCGTATCCCACGTAGGTCACCTGGAGCACGTCGCCGTTCTGAAGACCGTCCAGGAAGAACTTGCCGTCCATGTCGGTCGTCGTTCCGCGCGTGGTGTTCTTCACGATCACCGTGGCCCCGAGCAGCGGGCCGGAGGCGTCCTTGACCACACCTTCGAGGGTTCCGTTACCCCCCCCCTGCGCATTCGCCCGCAAAGCGGTAGCAGGCTCCACGATGCACATTGCCATTAAAAAAGCAACGCAGCTAAAGAGCATTCGTTTTGTAAATTTCCACATAAGTAATCAGGTTTTGGTTGAACATAAATTAAAACTCGTAATTTGACACAAACGGGGCGCCCGGCCCCTTTTTTATACTATCCGCGCCTTTCATTCTAAACGGAATGTCTCAAAGCGCCATTCATTCTAAAATCACATGATACGATACGTTTTACAGTTCAAATGTAACATTTTTTCCTTAAACCAAAAAAAATACGTAAAATTTATCGTTTTTTACTTACGAATCGGGAGCCTCCGAAAAGAGCGGATTCCGCGTTTCCCGGCGCCGGACCGCTCCGCCGGAAAGCGGGGCCGTCGGCCGCATACCTATTATTTAATAGTCCGAAACGCCCCGAAACAGGACGCGGAGGCTCTTTTCGGTTTCGAATCCGCAGCCTATATTTATAAATTATTTAATAATACACTCCGAAGACGGCGTTTCCGGGAAATACGGAAAAACAGTATTTTTCCGCGCGGAATGTCCGACACCGGCTTCCGGTCCGGAAAAGCCCGGCCGCCGACAAGCGGGGGGGGGCTCGCCCGCACCGGGACCGGGAGGCGAAAAGCCCGCGACCGCACCGCAAGGTCTTTCGCAAGGGAGGCGGGGAGAGAGGTGCAGGCCGGAACACGAAAGGCCCCGTCCGCACCGCAGGCCCCTCAACGGCAGGGCATCCGCGGCCGCCCGCGGACAGGCCGCCGCGAAGTCATTTCTTCGGGCATTAGTATCAAAACCGCCCCCTGCGGAAAGGAGCCGTCCGTGTAAATTTGCCGTGAAAAGATCCGACACGATGAAATCCAAGGCATTCAAGATGTACCTCAAACCGGGCATGGAGGAGGAATACCGCCGCCGACACGCCGAGATATGGCCCGAACTGGTACACCAGCTCCGCGAAGAGGGCGTGTACGACTACTCGATCTTCCTCGACCGGGCCACCGACACGCTGTTCGCCGTGCAGAAAACCCGCGGCGGGACCGGTTCGCAGGAGATGACCGACAACGCGCTGGTGCGCCGCTGGTGGGACTACATGGCCGACGTCATTGTCGTCGAGGCGGACAATGCACCCGTCAGCGAGGAACTTCCCGAGTTGTTTTACATGGAGTAGCCGGCGTCCCGCCCTGCGCCGCGCCGGAGATGCATCCGGCCCTGTACTCGGAGGGCGAGCAGCCGACGTACTTCTTGAAGATCGCCGAGAAGTAGGCCGAATCCTCGTAACGCAGCTCGTAGGCGATCTCCTTGACGCTCAGCGACGAGTTGAGCAGCATGAGCTTCGCCTTCCGCAGCCGCAACTGCATGATGTAGTGCGCCGGGGAGACGTTGGTGTACTCCTTGAAGGTCTTGCGGAACCACGAATAGCTCATGTTGATGCGCCCGGCCACCTCTTCGGGCGTGATGCCGGCGAGCATGTTCTCGCGCATGATGCTCCGCGCCCGGTCCATCTTCTCGGCCACGATGTCGCGGCCCGTGTCGTTGAGATCGTAATAGATGACGTACGAAAGGATGATGTTGGCGATCGACGCCAGCACCTGCTGACTGCCGGTCTTCTCCCGAAGGGCGATGTCGAGCGCCTCGCGGTACTGGTCGATGATGTGCTCGCGGAGCCCGATCGGATGGATGATCCGCCCGCGGCTGAAAAATCCGTTGTTGTAGCGGTCGTCCACATGCTCGCCGCGGAATCCGATCCAGTACTCGTGCCAGCCGGTCCGGTGATCGGGACAGTAGCTATGCCACGTGTAGGGCGGAATGATAAGCATGGTTCCGGCCCGGATCTCGAGCGCCTCGCCGCCCGGGGTGTCCCTGTACCATCCGCGGCCCTGCGTAATGTAGATCAACTGGTAGTTGTCCAGTATCCGGCCCCGGTCCACGTTGAAATAGTAATCGTCGGGATGCCCCGCCGAAGGGGGAGGGTAAACCGTGTATCCGGGTTCGACGGAGTACTCCCCCACGGTGTCTACGGTGATTCCCCACAACCGGTCGGGACCGCTGCACACGAGGTATTTGAAAGAGGTCTGTTTCGGCATGTCGGTGTCGTTTTCCGGCGAGCGTTCCGCCGGTATTCCGGGGTAAATATACGCAATTTTCCGAAAAACCCGGCAAGAAACGTTCCGCCGCACCGGCCCGCCGCGCCGCCGTGCGGCGACAGACCGGCCCGGACCGTCCCCGGCGCGGCGCGATCCGAACAGATTGCCCGGCGGAAAGATCAAATTCCGCACGCCGGAAAGGACCTTCCGGCGGCAACTTTGTGAAAACTTTCAAACCACGAAGCCGTATGAAAAAAACCTGTCTCGTCCTGCTCGGACTGCTCTGGTGCGCCGCGCTGCCGGCCAAGAACTTCGAACTCAAATCGCCCGACGGGCGGATAGCCCTCGCGATCGACGTCGGAGAACGGATCGCCTACACCGTCCGCGGCGACGGAATCCCGCTGCTGGAAGAGTGCCGCCTGGGCCTGCGGCTCGACCGCGGCGGCACGGCGGGCCCGCTCCACCTCGTGCGCCACCGGAGCGGCTCGATCGACCGCACGTTCCGCCCCGCCGTGGCTTACAAGTTCTCCGAAATCCGCGACCGCTGCAATACGCTGCGGCTCGACTTCCGCGGCGGCTGGTCCGTGGAGTTCCGGGCCTACGACGACGGCGTGGCCTACCGTTTCCTCTCCGACACGGAGGGCCCCGTCGAGGTGCTCGGCGAGGAGTTCGCCCTCCGCCTGCCGGACGCCTCGACGGCGGTCCTGCAACAGCCCGGCAGTTTCCGGACCGGCTACGAGGAGGCCTACGAGGAGGTCGGAACCCGCTCTTGGGGCACGGCCGGCCGGCTGGCCGTACTCCCGGCGCTGTTCGACACGAAACGGGGCTACAAAATCCTCGTCAGCGAATCCTCCCTCACGGACTATCCCTGCCTCTTCCTGACGGGCGACGGCGCCAACGGCATGCGGGGCGTCTTCCCCAAAATGCCGCTCCGCACCGAGGAGACGGGCGACCGGAGCGTACGCATCCTCGAAGAGGCCGGCTGCATCGCCGCCACGACGGGCGAACGAGCCTTCCCGTGGCGTTATTTCGTCCTCGCGGACGAGGACGGCGACCTGGTCGAAACCACGATGACGGCCCGGCTGGCCGAGCCGTGCGCACTCGGCGACACGTCGTGGATCGAGCCGGGGCAGGTCAGCTGGGAGTTCTGGAACGCCGCGTCGCCCTACGGCCCCGACGTCGATTTCGTGGCCGGATTCAACACCGCTACCTACAAATACTTCATCGACTTCGCCGCCCGCTTCGGCATTCCCTACATCATCATGGACGAAGGGTGGGCCGAGGACACGCGCGATCCCTACACCCCCAATCCGGAGGTCGATCTGCACGAACTGATCCGCTACGGCGAGGAACGCGGTGTCGGCGTCATCCTCTGGCTCACGTGGCTGACCGTCGAGAAACACTTCGACCTGTTCGAACGGCTGAGCGAATGGGGCGTCCGGGGCGTGAAGATCGACTTCATGGACCGCAGCGACCAGTGGATGGTGAACTACTACGAACGCGTGGCCGCCGAGGCGGCGCGGCACCGGATGGTCGTGGCGTTCCACGGAGCCTTCAAGCCGGCGGGGCTGGAGTACAAATACCCCAACGTCCTGGCCTACGAAGGGGTGCGCGGCATGGAGAACATGGGCGGCTGCACGCCGGCCAACTCGCTCTGGCTGCCCTTCATCCGCAACGCCGTAGGCCCGATGGACTACACCCCGGGCGCGATGATCAGCATGCAGCCCGAAGCCTACTGCGGCAACCGCCCCAACGCGGCGAGCATCGGGACACGGGCCTACCAGATGGCGCTGTTCGTGCTGTTCGAAACCGGCCTCCAGATGCTGGCCGACAACCCGACGCTTTACTACCGCGAAGAGGAGTGCACGCGCTTCATCAGCCAAGTGCCCGTCACGTGGGACGAGACCCGCGCGCTGCGGGCCGAAGCCGGGAAACATGTCGTCGTCGCCAAACGCAAGGGCGCGAAGTGGTATCTCGGGGCCATCCGTGCGGGCGACGATCCGCAGGACGCGGAGTTCGAAATTCCCCTCGACTTCCTCGCCGGGGACCGAGACTACCGCATGACCAGCTTCGAAGACGGCATCAACGCCTTCCGGCAGGCGATGGACTACCGGAAAAAGGAGCAGCAGGTGCGCCGCGGCGACACGATCGCCGTCCGGATGGCCCGCAACGGCGGCTGGACGGCCGTGATCGAATAACTGCGCCCCGCAGTCAGACGACGGCCCCGGACTTTCCGAAAAGTCCGGGGCCGGTTTTTACCGGCACGGACGCTCCGAAACGCCATCCTTCCACCCGGCCGGAAAGCTGTCCCGCAAGCTCTACCGGAAGCCGCCGCGAATGCGGGACATAATCGGACCGTCCTCTGCCAAAAACACCGTGCGCACGCACCGCACGCCGCACGGCCGGAACTCAACCCCGCCCGTCTCCGGAAAATACGGTCCTGGCCGGAGACCTTCCGACGCCGGGACGAAAAATCCCCCGGAACCGAAACTCCGGGGGATGCACACGTCCGTCCGACAGGACGGATCACTCGGCCGTCTTCACGTATCCATCGTTCTGTTCGAGCGTATTGAGGCTCTTCTCGATCTCCGTCCGCGGGATCGGCAGCAGGAGTTGATAGGACCGGAATTCACGGTTCTTCAGTATTTGGATGTCATAGTTCTTAGTCCCGCTGGTCTCGTCCTTCGTGATGACCATCTTCTGCAACGGGAACGTTTCGGTCCGCTCGGCGACCTTCCACCGGCGCACGTCGAAGAAACGGTGGTGCTCGAAGGCCAGTTCCACGCGCCGCTCGTTGTGGATGCGCTCCCGGAGCGCATCGCCCGAATCCTTGACCTCGGGCATGTTCACGCCCGGCCGCTGACGCACCTGTTTGAGGTAAAACCGCGCCGTCGGTTCGTCGCCCTCCTCGAATTTCGCCTCTGCGTAATTGAGCAACACCTCCGCATAGCGCATGAAAATCCATGGCGAGGTCATCTTGACGCTCGATCCTGTGGGCGGAATCGACTCGTCGAGGAACTTGCGCAGATAGTACCCCGTCTGCGTGGCGTTCCACGGCTGCGAAGAGACCTTGCTATTCGCCTCGTCCAGACCGCCGTAGAAGATCTCGGTCTCACGGCCCATCCACACGCTGCCGTCGTAAAGCACCGAGGCATAGAAACGCGGGTCTCGGCCTGCATAGGGATTGGCGGGATCGTACCCCGAACCGGCGTTGAGTGTCAGCGTGCCGTCCGCCTGCTCAACGTAGGGACGCAGTCCGGTGGCCTGCATTTCGTAGGCATTCACCATGTTCTGCGTCGGCGTGATCACACCCTGGCCGTTGTCACCGCTGCGGCCCGCCCAAGTAGCGAACTCGGTCGAATTGGCCTGCGAGAAGGCACGTGCGAAGATCACCTCGTCGTTCCACGAGAGGAAGACGTCGCCATAGTCGTCGATCAGACGGTAGTGCTTGTCGATCAATGCCCAGGCCGCATTCGCGGCATCGGTCCAGCGTTGCCTGTCGTTCGTCGGGTTGTTCAGCGGACTGGCCCAATAGAGCAGCACGCGGGCCAGTAAAGCCTGGCAGGCATCGCCCGAAGCACGGCCCTGCTCCGATGCCGGCTGCTGCTCGGGCAGCATCCTCTGCGCCTCGATCAGTTCATTCCGGATGAACTCCACGCACTTGTCGTAGGAGGCGCGCTCAACGCCGAAATCGTCGTTCAGGCCATAGACCTTCTCGATGATGGGCACGCCGCCGTAGCGCCAGATCAGCTCGGCATAGATATAGGCCCGGATGAACTTCATTTCCCCGATCATCGGACGTTTCACCTCCTCGGGAACGGAACCGGCCTCGGCCTTTTCAAGGAAGGTGTTGATCTTGCGGATATAGGAATAGGCCGTGGACCAGTAGTTAAGAATGCCCATGCCGGTAATGTTGTCTGCATCCATGGTCCCGGCGAGATACTCGACGACGCGGCCGTCGTTCGAACGGGTATACATCTCATCGCAGTAAATGCCCATCATGTCCGTATAGCGGTAGCCGTGTTGCAGGGCGTTGTAACATCCGTTCACGTAGAGTTGCAATAACTCCTCGTCGTTCCAGACATCCTCCTCGGAAAGCTGGTCGAGCGGCTTGAGGTCCATCAGGTCGCACGACGAGAAGCCGAGGACCAGAGCCGACACGAAACAAATCATGTATTTTTTCATGGCTGTGTCTGTTTAGAAGGTTAGATTGATGCCCACATTGATCGTCCGGCAGATCGAATAGTTCCAGAACGAGGAGGCCTCGCCGTCGTATCCCAGATCCTTCAGTCCGTCGTAGAGGAAGCAGATATTATTAGCACTCAGCGAAATCCGAATACCTCCCATACGCAGTTTCTCGGCAATCCGGCTCGGCAGCGTATAGCCCAGCTCGGCGTTCTTGAAACGCAGGAAGTTTCCGCTGAACATGAAGTGCGTGTTGCGATCCGTGGTGTTCACGCCGCTTTGGCCGCCGCGAGGCTGCGTGGCATGCGTATTGTCCGCCCCGGGAATCCAGCGGCCGTCGGCACGCCATTGCAGGAAGTTACCCCACTGGTCGTCCATGTATTTGAAGAAGTCCTCGTTGCCTTCCATGTAGAACTTCGAGTTCTGCTGACCCTGGAAAAGCAGCGAAAGGTCGAAGTTTTTCCAATTGAACGTGAAATTCAGGCCGAAAGTGATCTCCGGAATCTTCGTCTGTGTGACGAGGATGCGGTCTTTCGAGTCGAGCACGCCGTCCTTATTGACATCGCGGAACTTCAGGTCGCCCGGTTGCGCACCGCCCATGTGCGGATAGCTGTCCAGATCGGCCTGGTCCTGGAAAATACCGATCGCCTCGTAGAAGAGCGTCGAACCGATCGGATTGCCCGTCAGCATCTGGTAAGGCTCCGCCGCAGGGGCCTCGTCAATGAAGAGCACCTTATTGCGGGCGAAGTTGAGGTTGCCCGTGACCGAATAGCCAAACTCGCCGACCCGGTTGCGGTGGCCGATGACCAGCTCGAAACCGCGGTTGAGCACCTTACCGATATTCTCGTTCGGGAGCGTCATGCCCGTATATTCGGGCACGCTCTTGTTACGCGTCGTCAGCAGGTGATCGCGCACCGAACGGAAGAAGTCGAACTCCATCCAAAGTCTGCTGTTCCAAAACGACGCCTCGAGGCCGAAGTTCCAGGTCTTGGACACTTCCCACGTGATGCCGGGATTGGGTACGCGGGTCTCCTGCAGGCCCTGCACGTCGGAACCGCCGATTACGTAGTTGTTGCCGTAATTGTAGGTCATCATGTGCTGGAAGGCCGCTACCCGGTCGTTTCCCATCATACCCCACGAGGCGCGCAGCTTCAGATTGTCGATGAAATCCGCGGACTTCATGAAAGTCTCCTCGGAAATGCGCCAGCCGGCCGAAAAGCTCGGGAAGTATCCGAAGCGGTCCTCTTCGGGGAAGATCGCCGAACCGTCGATACGCATGGTCACCTGCGCCATATACTTGCCTTTGTAGTCGTAATTGACGCGGGCGAAAACATTCTGGCGGGCGTTTTCGCTGCTGTAACCACCCAATCCCCACTTGGTCTGGTCCGCGGGGCCAACGTTGAGCACCGGCAGCGACGGCGACGCGAAGTCGGTTTTCGAACCCTCGAGATACCAGCCGTCAGTGGTGGTCTGTTCGTAGCCGAGCAACGCATCGAGGTTGTGGTCGCCGAAGGAGCGTTTGTAGGAGACCTTGGCGAAGAAGTAGGTCTGCGAGGACATTTCACTGCGGTCGGTGAGCTGCGCCTTCGCAGGGCCCATGCCGTCGAGTTTCTTCACGTAACCGCCCTCGCCGTCCTCATGGTAGACATAAGAGGGTGTACGAAAGGTCTTCCAGTACTCGTGCAACGTGTCGTAGCTGCCGCTGGCCTCCAGCATCAGCCCCTTGACCCAGGGCACTTCCCACTTGAGAAAGAGCGTTCCCTGGAACTTCTTGTTCTCCAAGTCGTGATATCCGGCGTTGTCGCTCACCATGTTCACCCAGTTCTGGTCTCCGCGCAACGGCTTGAGATAATTCGTTCCGGGCCAGTAGGTCTCCCAATAAGGATGATAGAGGAAGATATGGCTTGCCATCTCGGTACTCGAAAAATAGGGTACGTGGCGCTTGTCGAACGTTCCGGCCAGATTCAGTCCCATGGTCAGGCTCCGGGCGATCTTCACGTCTATATTCGAACGGACATTGTACTGGCGGTACTTGCCGCTCGATTCCTTGAAACGGTCGCGCTGCATCAGCTCACCGACCGAAAAGAAGTAATTGATGCGGTCCGAACCGCCCGACACCGAAACATTCGTGCGGTGCTGCGGAACCCACTTGTGCATGGTCCTGCGATACCAGTCGGTCGTGCGATATCCCGGCTCCTTACCGGCCTTGAATTTGGCCAGGTCCTCGGGCGTATAAGGCAGTACAGGATCGCTGTTGGGGTCGGAATGGCGCAGAACGGCCATCTCGTTCGCCACGCTGGCGAAGGTGTACGAATCGGCCATCTTCGGAGTTCGCGTCGGCTGCTGGAAGCCCTGGTCGTAGGAGAAATTGACGACAGCCCGGCCTTTCGCACCGCGCTTGGTGGTCACGAGAATCACTCCGTTGGCCGCACGCGAACCGTAGATAGCCGCCTCGGCATCCTTCAGCACGTTGATACTCTCGATGTCATTGGGGTTGATCTTGCTGATGTCTCCCCGTTCGACGCCGTCCACGATGATCAGCGCCGAGTTGTCGCCCGTCGTGCCCCGGCCGCGGACGAATATCTGCGTGTCGGGAGCACCCGGATCACCCGCACGGGCGTTCACGATCAGGCCCGGAAGACGTCCCGCCAGCGAGGAAGCGACATCAATGGCCGGGCTGGAGGCGATCTCTTCACCTTTGACCGAAACCACCGAACCGGTCAGCGTCGTCTTTTTGCGCGTACCGTAGCCCACCACCATCACTTCGTCGATGGCTGTCGCGGACTCCTCCAGCACGATTTCGAAACGGCTTCGCACCCCTACGGGAACGCTTTGCGAAGCATATCCGATGAAATTCACCAGCAGCACGTCCTCAGGTGCGGCATCAATCGAAAAGCCGCCCTCGGAATCGGTCGTCACACCGAGCGTCGTACCTTCTATAACGATCGTCGCACCGCCGACGGCATTGCCCCGGCTGTCCTTGACCGTTCCGGTCCTCGGCGTTCGTCCGTCGTCCGCAGATGCGGAACTGCCCGCCGTCGCGGGTCCGCCGGTCAGCAGCAGTCCGAACGCGAACAGCGCCGCGAACAGACGCGTCCGCCCCGGAAGGCGGAACCGGCAAATCAGAGTCAGAATTTCTTGCATAGGATCAATAATTTAGGTTAATGGGGTTTCGAAGATATCCGGAATTCCGGTGACGGCCGGACCGGAATCCGGCGTGCCGACGATGCGCCTCGGCGGAAAAAGCGTGGAGGAGGAAAAGCATTTATAAAGATTCATTTCACTGGTTTTCAACATATTGATACATGAATCAAAAGCACAGGGGTTCCGGATCCGGTCGTAGTATAAAAGTAGATGTTTTTCGGATTTTTCCGGAAGGGGAAAATGATTGAACGATATGGAAATTTGACCGAACGGAATAAAAAAACGCCGAGACGATCCCTTCGAAAAGACCGTCTCGGAATATTTTTCAGCCTTATTCCGGCAAACTTCCGTCCCGGCAGACGGAAAAGCATCACCGCGTCCCGTACAGCCGGACCGGACCGAGCAGCCCGCTGTCACGCAGCGGCTCGTCGGGCGACGGCCACCGGATCACCCACGTCTTCCGCTCCCCGGGATCGCGTCCGGCATCGTAAACCAGCCGGTTGAACCACGTGCCCGTGACCTCGATCCGCAGCCGGTTTTCGCCCTCGCGGAGATACTCCGCGATCTCCGTCCGGTAGGGCGGCGCCCAGAGCGTCTGCACCTGCCGGCCGTTCACCGTCACGGCGGCGATCATCTCGACCCGTCCCAGATCGAGCGTGCAGCTCTTCAGCGGCTCGCTCAGATCGAAGGTCGTCTCGTAAACAGCCGTACCCGAGAAGGCCCTCCCCTCGTCCGGCATCCGCAACGCCCGCCAGGGCAGCAGTTCCGTCAGTTCCATCCGCCCGGGAGCGCCCCAGCCCGCAGGGAAGCGGAGCGTCCAGTCGTCCAGCTCCCTCTCAACGGTCGCGCCCGCGGCCGTCTCCGGCAACGGCAGATCGGATTCCGGGCGGAAGACGACGTAGCACGATCCCGACTGCGGGAGCTCCAGTTCCACGCGGGTCCGGCCTTCCGCCGTCTTTGCCGCGAGGCGGGTGCGACGCCCCGTCGCGGGATCCCACAGCTCGACATCGCCCGCGCAGCGGAAATCCAGCATCCCGGAGAATCCTCCGCCGCGCTGCGGACAGACGAAATACCAGTCGGCCCCTTCCGTCCGGCGGTGCGCCCACAGCACATCGCCCCGCAGGTCGGGAGCGATCCCCGCCGCGGCGAGCGCCTTCTCCACCGGCAGGCCCGAGATCACGCGTCCGCGTCCGACGCGCCGGACGCCTGCCTGCCCCCGGCCCCAGATCGTCCGCACGGCCCGGTCGAAACGCCGCTGCGCCTCCTTTCCGCCGTTGAGCGTCGCCAACCCTTCGGGGGCATCGCCGACGACGGTCGCGCCCTCGCGCAGGAAACCGAGTATCCTTTCGAGCGTCTCGGGCAGCATCCGGCAGTTGTCGGGCAACCACAGCACGCGGTATTCGATCCCCTCCGGCGTCAGCAGCCGTCCGTTCTCCACACGCAGCCGGTGCAGCAGCGCGTCGGGATTGCAGTAGTCGTACTTGTATCCCGCCAGGAAAGCGGGATTCTGGTCGGGCTTGCCGTTCAGCTCGTCGCCCAGATACCAGAGCACGTCCGACACGGGCCATCCCCGCTCCTGCATGTAGCTGCACCGGGCGAAATAGTCGTTGATTGCGCGCATGTGGCGCCACCAGGTCTGTCCGCGCAGGAAGGGCGTACCGATCCCCGGGCCGCCGAACGACGTGCCGGGCGGCAGGAAGGGCCGCTGCGGGTTGTGCGTATAGGTATGATAGACCAAATGCGTCACCCCTTCCGACAGATGGAGGTTGGCGATCTCCTTGAGCATCGTCCAGTGTTCGTCCCACGTATGGGAGAACGACGTGAAGGCCTCGGCCGCGACGCGCGGCTTGCCGTAGAGCCGGGCCGCCGAGGCGGTCGGCTTGACCGGCTTGAAGTTCAGCGACCCCACATACCCTTCGGTGAACGGCTGCCAGAACTCGCACATCGGCACGTCGGCGTACTTGAAATATTCCAGGATGTCGGCCGGGAAGACGTCCCCGGCGGCCGTCTCGTAGGTGACGGACAGCCCGTTCCCGCGGGCCAGGCGGGCCATCGTGCCGTAGAAGTTCTCCGTGAAAAGCGCCGAGATCGTCCCGCGCCAGTCGCGCAGGAAGCGGGCCGAAACCTCCGGATCGTCCACGACATAACCCAGCACGGCCGGCAGCCACCGCCGCAGCGCATAATCGTTCCGCCGGGCGAACTCGCGCTCCATCGCCGGGGTCCAGGTCTGCGTCTCGCACTCCCAACTGTCGAGCAGTATGCCGCCCAGCAGTCCGCCAGACAGCGGTCCGTCGTGCAGCCGGCCGATATACCCGGCGAACTGCGCCTCGGCCCCCGCGGGATCGAGTTTGTTGCACTCCCAGCCCGTGCCTTCGGGAGGCGCGGGCGAATTTCTCCGACCCGTATTGACATGTCCGATGCGCAGCACGGTCCAGCGCCCTGCGGGAGGCGTCCACGCCAGCCCGCCGTCGGGCCGCATCCTGTCCGTCAGGTCCTCGATACGGCCGGGGTCGATCCACGCCGCGGGGTTCTGCTTCGGACAGGCGTTCTCCCGGTCCAGATTGCGGAGGGTCCAGCCCGCCTCCGACTCCCAGCAGTTCTTCCGCGCGGCGGTATAGAATTTCAGCGACCCGAGGGTCATGTGATGGCGGTTCGAAAGCGCCACCCGGTAGCGGGTCGCGGGAAAGGCGTCGGCGCAGGCGAACGAAACCGGCGTGTTGTCCTGCGAGTTGCTCGCCGGAACCTCGGCGTGCAGCACCCGCCTCCGCGAACCGTCCGGCGCCACGGCCTCCACCGTCAGCCCGATCCCCGGCTCGTAGCAGCGGGGATGGTTGATGCTGTTCATGCTCGGCAGCTCGACGGTGCGGACCACGACCGCCTCGGGGAACGTGATCTCGAGCCGCACGGAGTCGCCCGCCGCGCAGGGCGGAAGTCGCAGCGGTTCGCGGTTCGTTCCTGCGATCACTTCGCGCCAGGGCAGGTCGTCCCCGCTCTCCACGGCCACGGGCCGGAGCCGCTCGCCCGTGTCGTCGAGCGGCGTCGGGAAGGCCAGCACCGCAATGTCGCGGTAGTCGCGCCACGCCTCGCCGTCCGACACGGGCCGCGGCAGGACGACCGGGCCTTCCCCCGCCGACAAATCCGTGCGGCTCCATGCCAGATGCCGCATGGCGTTCGACGGTTCGATCCACGGACCGCCCGAGGTCGCCCAGCCCGAACAGTTCTGCATCGTGAAGCGCAAACCCAGCCGCCGAGCTTCCCGGGCCGCATGACGCACCAGCGCGTCCCACCCCGGACTGAGCGCCGAAATCTGCGGATCGACACCCGGCCAGGGGCCGCCGAACTGGCCGTGGAAAAGTTGCACCCCGGAAATGCCCGTCCGGGCGATCGCCTCGAAATCCTCCGTGATTCCCTCGGCCGAGACATTGCCGCCAATGAGGTGGAACCACGTCTGGGGATAGTTGATCCGGGGCGGAGCGACGAACGCCGCCGCGTCCTCCGCGCCGAACGGCCGGCGCAGCGCCGCCGTATCGGGCACCGCGGCGACCTGTCCCTGCGCCGCCGGAAAGGTCAGCAGGACCAGCAGCGCCGTGCAGATCCGCCGTTTCGCATTCATGGCCGTCATCGCGTCACGTCCTTACCATACGACCGGAAATTCGGAAACGCGCAGCGTCGAGCAGCCGTAGGGAATCAGCTCGACCTCCTCCTCGGGGCACGGCGTCGTGCCGACCGAATAGGGCAGCGGCCCGGTCATCTCGTTATAAAGTCCCCAGGCAGGCATCCTTTTGGCTTTCATCCGGATCCGGACCGGAGCGTTCTCGTAGTTCCAGAAATAGCGGCTCCGGGCCTTCGCCGCATCGACCTCGACCCGGCTGTTCTCCGCCGGTTTGTCCGCCACGCGGACCGGCAGACCGTAGTTCCACGCATCGGGCGAGGTCACCTCGTAATACTCCCGGCCGAACTGCCGCACTTCGGCGTCGGGGAACCGCTTCAGCTCCCACTCCTCGCGCATGGCCAGCGCATAGACCAGCGGACCGCGCTCCACGGAGACCGAGTTTTCGTACCAGCGGCTCGTCGCGACGCGCATCGGCAGGCGCAGCACGAGGCTGTCCCCGTCGCGCCACTCCCGCTCGACGACGGCGATCGTACCGCCGCCGGGCGACTGCACCCGCTCGCCGTTCACCTCCACTTCGGCGCCTTCGCACCACCCGGGAATGCGGAGGTGGAAAGGAAAGCGCTCGCCGCCGCGGCCCGTCATCCGGACCGAGAAGCGGATCTCCTCCTCCATCGGGTAGGCGGTCTGCTCGGCGATCGTGACCGTCCGGCCGTCGCCCACGCGCAGCGTCACCTCCGAAGGCGAGTAGATCAGCGCGGCGACCCCGTTGTCGGGCGTGGCGAACCAGAGGTGCTGCGCGAATTTCGGCCATCCCTGGTGCATGTTCGAATAGCAGCAGGGGAATCCCGAGAGCGTGCCGAAGACCACGTCGGTCTGCGCGTGCACGGCATCTTCGTAGAAATTGCGCGTGTGGCGCGTCGCCATCACCTGATTAGGCTGCTGGAAATACTGCTTGTACATGAAGTCGTCGGTCACCTGCGTCGGCAGGGCGTTGAAGGCGACCCGTTCGAGGCGGTCGGCGAAAGCCACGTCGCCCGTTATGCCCATCATCTGTTCGAGCGAGAACATCATCTCGACCGCGGCGCACAGCTCCGAGCCCTGCGTCGGATCGCCGCCGTGCAGCCCCTCGTCGGCGCCGTACATCCCCTGCGGCTGGCCGTGGAGCAGCGCCAAATCCGAGAATCCCTTCTTCACGGCGTCGAGATAGCGCCGCTCGGGCCGGCGCTGATAGTAGATCACCGGCTCCTTGAAACCCTGCGCCAGATTGACGCAGTGGATGGAGTTGAAGCGTTTCAGGTCGTCCGATTCGAGGAACATCCCCGTATAGTCGTGCCCCTGCCGGTGAAGCAGATCGCCCAGTTCGAGCAGAAACCCGTCGCCCGTGAGATTGTAAAGCCAATAGACCGCCTGCAGGTTGTCGCACGCACGGTAAACGGCCCAGTGCGACCAGTGTCCCAGCGGCTTGTCGGGCAGCGTCTTCAACTGATACCGGAAATAGCGCGTCATGAAGTCGATCACCCGCCGGTCGTTCGTCGCGGAGTAGTACTGTTGCAGGATTTTCAGCACCACCATCCGCGGCCACCAGTCGGCCGAATTGTTCCGCTGGAGGCCGAATTCGCCCGGATAGTCCGTCGCCGGGCCGAAATAGCCGTCCTCGCGCTGACTTCGCAGAATCCACTCGATCCACGGCCGGACCTTCGCCTTGAGCTCCGCGTCGTCGAGCAGCCAGGCCAGCGGCAGCAGTCCGTCGATCCAGTACGGGCCGCGCTCCCACTGGTCGCCGTCGCCGCCCAGCCAGCCGTTGCGCGGCCCCATCACCTCGGGGTAGAGCTCGTCCATGCGGCCCGTGGCGCCCGAACGCTGCCGTTCGAGCATCTCCCCGAGCCACCCCTTCGCCCTGACGGCGCCCAGCGGCAGTTCGACATAGGCTTTCGGCGCCAGCGGCGCCCGGTTGTTCGGATAGTTCGGCGCGGAAGCCCCGGCCGCCGACCCCGGAACGGAGGCGGCGAAGGCGCACGCCAGCAAAATGCAGAAAGGTCTGTTCATATTTCGGAAAAATTATTTTGAGCCGTCGATTCTCACCCGCTCGAAGCATCTGATGCGCACGGGCCCGAGCAGGCCCGAAACGCGCAGGTATTTCTCGGCGTCCGCGGCGTCGTACTTCGAGACATTGCTCCGCGTGCGGCGCTCCCCGGGCGGCAGTTTGCCGTCGCCGATGAGCCGGTTGGGCCAGAGATTGACCACGTCCACCGACAGGCGGTTCGTCCCGGGCCGCACCCAGCGCGTAATGTCCGCCTCGCAGGGATCGCTCCACGACACGGGAAATTCGTGCCCGTTGAGCCGGATCACCGCCACCTCCTGCACGTTGCCCAGATCGAGCAGCACTTTCCGCCCGCGGAGCTGCTCACGGTCCATGGTGAACTCCTTTTCGTAGGTCGCCGTACCGGAGTAATAGCGGATCTGCGGATCGTCGAACTCCGTCCACGACCGCAGCGAATCGAACCGCACCGGACAGGCGGGCCCCCACGCCGGATCGAAGCGCACGGTCCACGGACCGGTCAGTTCCGTCTCGGCGGGGAGCCGCTCCGCGGCGACATGCGAAACGCCGCCGTCGGACCAGTAAAGCGTATATTCGCCCGGCTCGTACAGGTCGGCGCAGAGCGTCCCGCCGTCATCGGCGAACCCGATCGCCGGGTAACGCGGCACGACGGACTGCGACGGGAAGAGCGGCTCCGTGCGGCGGTCCGCCCGGACGATGTGGCGGACGGGCGGCACATCCTTCGGAAAGACCACGAAACAGGAGCCCTCGGGCGCGAAATGCATCGGAATGCAGGTATAGCCGTCCCGCTCGCAATAGTAGCGCACCGGTTCGATCTCGCCCGTCAGCGGATTCCAAAACTGCGGCGCACGGCCCGTCACACGGAACCGGCATTCGACCTGCTCGAAGCGGTCGTAAGGCCGGGGCACGTAGCGGTAGAAATAGTCGTCGATCCCCTGCCGGGCGAAGCGGTTCGCCACGAAATAGATCTCCTGGTCGTCGGTGGTGCGGTGGATGAAATCGAGCCGCGTGCGGGGATCGGCCCCCGTGTAGGCGAAGTCGGGCGGCGCGCCGAGCGCCGTCAGCACGTTGCCGAGCTCCTGTCCGCGAATCACCCGGCCCCGGCCGTAGCGGTTCTCGGTCCGGTTCACGCCGTCCATCCAGCCGCCCATGTCGCACCGCCACATGCGGTCGGTTATTTCTTTCAGCTCGCGGTCCCCGTCGGGGTAATGCGCCAACCCGGTGGTCCGCTTCGGAGGATCGCCCACGAGCGTCATGCCGTCGAGCACCATCCGTTCGATCCTGCGCATCACGTCGAGGTCGATCGTCTCGAGCGGCGGCAGCACCAGCACCCGGTACGACATGCCGTCGGGCAGGACGATCCGCCCGTCGCCGGCCACCGACAGCCTTTCGAGCACCACGCTCTTCGAACACTTGTCCCAGTCGTAGCCGAACGGAAAGCCGGCCTCTTCCTCCTTCAGAAACACCATGTTCGGCACGTCGTCGCCGTTGTATATCAGCACGTCGGCCACGAACAGTCCCTGCTGCAGAAGGTACGAACAACGGTCGATATAGCCCACGAAATCCCCGGCCTGCTCCCACCACGTCACGTTGCGGTTGAGGTGCGTGCCGGCGAAATACTCCACGCCGGGCCGCCCCCATTCCGCGGGCGAGGAGGTGAAGGTGTGCCACACGAGACGATTGACGCCCGAGCAGAAGACACGGTCGAGCAGCCCCTTGAGCTCCTTCGGCGAGCGCTCCCAATGGGGGCCGATGCTGGTCGGGCCTTCGGCCTCGACGAACCGGCGGCCGTTCGTGTGCGCGACACAGGCGCTCTGCCGCACGGAGAGGCGCGCCCCCTCCGAGGCGACGTGCGACGTGGCCCGCGCCCAGAACTCGCCGTGCGGAATGTCGCACGCGCCCAGGACCTCCAGCGCATCGACCGGCGTGTAGCAGGGTCCGCCCGCCTCCGGATCGGTCATCATGCCGTGGGCGTTGGCCAGTTCGCGGAAAGGTTTGTAGTGGTAGTTCAGAATACAGTCGCTCACCGTGCGGCGCACGTCCTGCAGGAAGCGGTTCGAGACCTCCGGACTCTCCACCACCCGCCCGGTCATCACGGGCAGGTAACGCCACAGGTCGTAGCCGCGGAAACGGCGGAACTCCTCCGGGAAACGCTCCGTCCAATTGACGAGACCCATCTCCCAACTGTCGGTCAGCAGGAACCTGACGCTGTTGCCGGCCTCCTTCGCCGTGCGGATCAGCGGCAGCAGCACGCTGTCGCGGTAGAGCGCGAAGGCTTCCGGGTCGAGGTGATCGAGCGAAAGGCCCTCCCAGCCATCGCTCGTCGTCGAGGTGCGCGCCCCGGTGCAGGTCCAGGCGTAGCGGATCACGGTCCACTCCCCTTCAGGAGCGTCCCATACGAGTTTCCGCCCGTCGAAACAGGAGGTGATGTCGAGAATCTCCTCCCCGCGGAGCGGCTCGGCCCCCGCATCGTGATCGAAATCCGCGCTCAGCAGCCCGAGCGGGAAAATCTCCTGAAATCCCAACCCGCTGTAAAACGCCTTCGCGGACCAGTGCGGAATGGCCGCATCCTTCATCGGGGCTCCCTCCGGCGCTTTCCGCACGGCCTGTACGCAGATGTCCCGGCAGACGTACCACGTGGGAGGCTGCGGCAGTTCGACCTCGACCCGCCCGCCGCCCCGGACGTCCGTCTCGGAGTAGGTCAGCCGCTTCAGGGCGCGCTCGGGCGTGACGAATGGACCGCCGGGATTCCATCCGCTCGTGGCATTGACGCTCAGCGTGATGCCCAGCCGGTCGGCCTCGCGGACGGCATGGCGGTACAGTCTCTTCCACCCTTCCGACAGGAATACCTCCCCGGGACCCGGTCTGGCGGTGACGGGGTTGAATCCTCCGGCGTCGATCAGCGACGCCGAACCGTACCCCTTGGCCTTCATCTCCTCCAGATCGCGCGTGATGGCCTCTTCGGTCGTGTGGCCGTTCAGCCACCACCAATAGCACGACATGCCGGCCTCGCCGGGCGGCGTGCGGAATTTGCGGGCCAGTTCGGCCGTCGGGGTATCCATGACGGGCTCCAGCCGGAAATCGGCCTGCGCCCCGGCCCGCGGAGCCGCCGCCACCGACAGCAGCAGCGTCAGCACGAGCGCCCGAATGTCGTTTTCCATAATGTCGTCTCGGATTTATCGTTTGCCATTCACAACGCCCTGCGGAGTCCCTCGCTGCGCACGACCCACCCCTTCTCCGGGAATCCGGGGGCATCGCCCGCCGGAGCGCCGTCCCAGCCTGCGGCCATCATCGCCACGGCATACAGCAGTCCGCCGTTTCCCGGGAAGTAGGGGAACGGAGCGCGGCCGCCTCCCACCAGCCCGTGCGGGTCGAAGTCGAAGGCCGGATAGTCGAGCAGGTACTCCACCGCCCGTTCGGGATCGCCCAGCCGCGCGGCGTACATGGCCAGCATCGGGAAGTCCCAGCCCCAGGTTTCGCCGAGCTTCCACTCCGCATGGACCTTCGCCAGCGTGCGCCGCATCGTCGGAATGTCCACGCCGTCGCCCGGTAACATGCCGTAGGCCCCGACGAGCGCCGGATGCTCCCAGTTGTAGCTGGTCCACATCCGCTCGATATTCTCCCACGAGACGTAAACCCCCTCTTCGACCGGAAGCGGGGAGAGCTTGCGGAGCACCTCGTCGTACTCCCTCTTTTCGGGCAGCCCCAGCCGGACGCGCCACTGCTGCGCGAGGCGCAGCCCCGTACGCCAGTAGCTCAGCTCGAACGCCGGATTGATCGTGGTCCGCGGATCGGCGTTCTCGCCCACCACCTGCAGGGGATACCCCAGCACATAGCGGTCGCGCACCGCGTCGTAATGCGCGTAGGAGGCCATGAAATCGGCTGTCCCGAACACGACGTCGCGCCACTTCTCCAATGTCTCGCGCGTCGGGCGGAGCCGGTACTCCAGCTCGGCGTAGAAGATCGGATGGGGTTGCTGCCAGATCAACAGGGCCGTGGTCTCGAGCGGCCACTCCCACCACGCGTGGTCTCCGATGGTCTTGGGCCAGCGCACGCCGGCATACCCCTGCGCCGCGGCCTTGCGGCGGAAAACGCCGAGGTTGTCCGTAAAGACGCGCATCATCTCCGAAGCCAGCTCCCAGCGGTTCCAGAGCGCATAGTGGGCGCAATGCCACCAGATCATCTCGTAGTGATACTTGCCGTACCAGCCGTTGTTCACCAGTCCGCTCTCCTGCGGAGGCAGCGAGCCGGCCTCATTGACCGCCATCACATACTGCGAAAGCACCACGCGCCGCTCCAGTTCGCGCCAGCGCGGATCGCTGCTCTCCGAGAGGTCGATCGCTCCGCCGCTCTCCCAGAAGCGCCGCCAGTGGCGGGCGCTCTCCTCCGCCGTGCGGTCGAACGAGGGCAGCGCGGCGTTGTCCACGATGCGGTCGAAACAGACGACGAACGCGATCTCGTTCCGGCCGGTCTCGGGGACGAACTCGTAGCAGTGTTCGGCGGTCCGGCGCAGCCGCACGGGGCTGTCCCAGGCGACGTGGACGTCGTAAACCGTCTCGCCGAGCGTCCGGTGGAAGCTGGCGCGGAAAGCCTCGGAACGCACGTCGGTCCGGTGCTTCCCGGGGCTGTTCCAGTCGGCGGCATCGCTGAATTCGACGTTCGTCGGAAAAGGGAAGCGGAGCGTAAGCCCCGCGGAGCCGTCGCCCACCTTCGCCGACTCGATCCGCACGGCCACGGCGTCCAGCTCGGGATGCCCCACCGTGGTCACCCGCACGGGAATCCCCTCGACCGTATATTCGCTCGTGGCGATGCCGCTCCAGAGGTCGAGCCGCTGCACGGGATCGCCCAGCTCCTCCAGCCGCACCCGCTCCCCGCCGGTCTTCGTCAGCAGCAGTCCCACTCGGCCGAGATTGATACGCTGGGGGTTACGCACCATCCAGTCGCACAACGCCTTCTGCTCGGGATTCGGAATGTCGTAACGCACCATGCGCCCCTGCGTCTCCCAGACGGCGCCCCGGAACTCCTCGGGGGTCTGCCCCTCGGGCAGCGGGAAACGATACCATCCCCAGTTCGACATCGTGTTCGCATTGTCGGAGAAGGTCTGCAACCCGCTGATATCGAATCCGAAGGCGAACTCGCCGTTGCCGACCTGCGTCGGACCGGGCAGGTTGCGGTCCCGGATCTCGGGATTGTGCCGCGTGACGACCGCCCGGCGGTCGATTCCCCGCGCAGCGGCGGGCTGCCACGACAAGAGCAGACAAAGGGCGAGAAGGCACATCGCGGCCGCGGTACGGCGCGAGCGGAAGGGAAGGATGCGGTTCTTCATAGCGTTTTTCGGGTTGCGGCACGGATCGCCGGGTTCGGACGGATACGCCTCCGCCGGACGGAATCACGGCCCGGCGGGGTTTCCATCATACAAAATTATTCGATATTTTCCGAATTTCGGTTCCAGAATTTGATTTTCGGACTGTAAATTTTGATTCCGGCGGAACGGCCACTCCGTCCACGGGGCGAGCTCCCGCACGCCGGAACGGGCAGCGAAGACGGAGCCGGACCGCAGCGGCGGCACTACCGGAGCTCGAACTCGTAGGTCCCCGAGCCCACCGAGTAACGTATCTTCCCGTCACCGGAGGAGGGAATCGGCGCAATCGACGGAATGTCCCGCAGGCGGACGCCGTTCACGCGGGGATTCCGTCCGACCGCCCCGGCAGGCAGAATCAGCTCGGCCACGGTATTCGCCGGGACGCGGATCGTCAGCATACCCCCGCCGTCACGCCGTTTCCATGCCGAGACGATCTCCCCGTAGAGCGACCGGCATCCGACGCTGACCTCCGCGAGCCCCGAATCCAGCCCCGGCTCGATGACGAACTCCCGGAAGCCCGGCTTCGCCTCGTCGGGACGGATTCCGCCGAGGTACTTGTAAAGCCAGAAACCGATATAAGCGCCGTAGGGATGATGGCCGCTTCCGGGTCCGTTCTGGTTGATGGATTCGGACATCGTGCTCCGCTCGCTCTGCACCATGTGGAGCCACCCGGGGCTTTCCGGCCGGGTCAGCATCCGGTAGGCCACGTCGAAGCGGCCGCTGCGGGGCAGGTAGTCCATCGTGAAATTGCCACCGATGAATCCGGCGCTGATATGCCCGTTCCGCAGGTCGATCGCATCGAGCAGCCGCTGCCCGACCTTCGCCTTCAGCGTGTCGGGCACGAGCCCGAGAGCCAGCGGCAGCGCCTGCGCCGTCTGCGAATTCTCCGCATAGATGCCGGTCCGGGGATCGAGGAACTCCCGGTTGAACCGCTCCCGGATCCGTTCGGCGAGCGCCCCGTAATGCTCCGACAGCCGCCGGTCGTAGCCGAGGATTTCGGCGTATTCGGCCAGACGGCGGCTCATCCAGTAATAGCCCGCGGTCGAGGTCTGCGCCACGGGCGTCAGGTTCGACGCCTGGCTGGTGGTGTCGGGATTCAGGTCGAGCCAGTCGCCCAGCGACCATGTAACGATATGGTCGCGGGCCGTCGAGGTCAGGAAGTCCACATAGGCCTTGAGCGCGGGGAAGGCGTACTCCAGCACCCCGACGTCTCCGGTGTGAAGATAGAGCTTGTCGGTCAGCAGGAAGATCGAACCGCCCCACCACGGATCGTCCCAGTAGTCCAGACTGCCGTCCTCGTGGACATAGCCCCACCCGGCCGACGGCACGGTGGAGGGGATGTGCCCCGACGGGGCCTGGGCGTCCCGGAAGTCCCTCAGCGCCTTCTTATAGGCGTTCAGCGCATCGAAATTGTAGAGGTAGGACTCCATGACCACCGCCGCGTCGAGCGTCCAGCCCATCTTCTCCCGCGTGGGTTCCTCGCCGGGAATGCCGTGGATGGAGTTCAATAGCGTCCGCCGAACCGCCGCGTTCAGCTCGTTCAGCTTCGGCATGGAGCAATGGAACGTCCCGGCCGACGGCAGGTCCGTATGAACGCATTTGGCCGTGAAATCCTCCGGAGACGGCTCGTAGGTCAGCCCCCGCACCTGCATGTAGCGGAATCCGTGATAGGTAAAACGGGGTTCGAACGTCTCCATGCCCTCCCCGCCGAGAATCAGCAGTCCGGTCTGATAGCGCCCGCGGGTGTGCCACGTGCTGTTCTGCGTATCCAGCGAGCCGTCGGCCTTCAGCACCTCGTTGAACTGCAATTCGACGGTCTGTCCCCGCTCGCCCCGCACCCGCGCCTCGACCCAGCCGGTGAGGTTCTCGCCGAAATCCACCAGATAGACCCCGGGAGAGGTCTGCACGACCCGTTCCGCCGGCAACTCCCCGGTCACGCGCATCGGCGGCATCGGGTCCGCCGTCAGACGGCCCAACGGAGCGGGAACCCGGCAGACCGGCCGCCACAGGCTGTCGCGGAATCCGACCTCGTTCCAGCCGTGCACGGTCCGGGTGTGGTCGATCGTCTCGCCCGACCGGACGCTGTTGTAAACGATCTCGCCGTGGCCCCACCGCCACGTGCGGTCGGTGGCGATCACCTCGCGCGCACCCGATTCGTACTCGACGACGATATTCAGCCTCACCTTCGGCGGCGTGCGCCAGTTCACGTCGTGCATGCCGAAGACATCCCGCGTCGGCGAGCTGTACCAGCCGTTGCCCAGCACGATGCCCACGGCATTGCTCCCCGCCGCCAGCCGGTCCGTAACGTCGTAGGCCGCATACACCACCCGCTTGTCGTAATCGGTGAACAGCGGGTCCAAGACCCGGTCGCCGACCTTGCGGCCGTTGATATAGAGTTCGTAATAGCCCAGTCCGCAGATGAACGCCGTCGCCCTGCGGACCGGCGAGGGCAGCTCCACCTGCCGGCGCATATATACGGCGGCACTGTCCTCCATGAACCAGTTCTCCCGCTCGGTCCGCCGGTTCGACTTGTACCTGCGGTGCGGCAGCACCTCGGCGAAACGGGAGGACACCCACTCCCCCTTCCAGTCGAACTCGTCGAACAGCCCGGTCCGCCACGATGCCACCGGACTCCAGTCCGATTCGGCGCCGTCCGTGTCCCACACCTTCACCTTCCAATAGTAATCGCAGCAGGGCAGCAGCGGAACGCCCCCGAATTTCACATGCTGGCTCCGCCCCTCCCGCACGACGCCGGAGTCCCATACATCGCCGCGGTCCGCCTCCAACAGCTTTCGGTCCGAAGCGACCAGCACCCGGTAGGCTCCCTGCAAATACCCGGGTCTTCCGGTGTCGATCCGCCAGCCCAGCGACGGACGCCGGTCCCCCATGCCGAGCGGCTCCTCCGCGTAATTGCAGGTCAGCCCCAGCGGGCGGGCATCGCGGGCGGCGGCCGCTCCGGCCGCAACCGCCGCAAGGAGAAATGCCAAGGATAAAAATCCGTTTTTCAGGTAATTCATAACACCGGTGTTTTTTTCAAGGGTGAACGCCTCCCGCCCCGGATTGCGGAACGGCAGGCCTCCGGGGTCCGAAGCCCCGCCACGATTCCACCGGCCTCGTTCCGCCCCGCTTCCGGGCGCATTCTCCGGGTTCCGTCCGGAATCCCGGCCGACGGTCCTTCGCCGAACCGGACGTTCCTCCGCCAAAAGGCCGGCAGAGCGTGTCTCACGGCAAAAATACAACGGCACGCCCTGCCGGCCGCCAACAAAAATGCTCTTATCCCATGACAAATTGACACGCGTAAACCCATATCCGCGCATCCGTCCGAAAAGTCGTCCGTCCCGACGCGGACGAACCGCTGCGACGGACACTCCCGGCCGCACGGTCGGCGCCGCGTTCCTTCCGGACGCGGCACGGTCCCCGGCAGGAGGCCCCGCGATGCGGGCAGAGGCCCCCGAAGTGTGCGAAAAGCCCTGCGCATGTTTGCAGATACGCGATTAAATATTACATTTGCGGACGCAGACCGCCTCCTGTCCGACACGGGCGCGGCCGGGCAAACGCAGCAGACGAACGGATGACAGCCGCCGAAATACAGGACAACCGGAGAGTTGTCGATTTGCTTCGCAGGGGCGACGAGGCGTGTTTCGACGCACTCTTCCGGCGTTATTACAAGCCCCTGTGCGCCTACGCCTCGCGGTTCGTCACCGTGGACCGGGCCGAGGAACTGGTGCAGGATACGCTCATGTGGGTATGGGAAAGCCGCGATAAGCTGCTGCCCGAAATGCCCCTCAAGTCGCTGCTCTTCACCATCGTCAAGAACAAGTCGCTGAACAGCGTGGCGCGCGACACGATCCGCAGCAAGATCATCCGCCGGCTGGCCGAACAATACGAGGCCCAATTCGACGACCCGGATTTCTACCTCGAAAACGAACTGGCCGACAGACTGGCCGCAGCATTGAGAAAAATGCCGCCCGAATTTCAGGAGACATTCCGGATGCACCGTCTCGAAGGAATGACCCACAAGGAGATAGCCTCCGCGCTGGGCGTATCGCCCCAGACGGTGAACTACCGCATCGGACAGACCGTCAGAACGCTCCGCGAGGAGCTGAAGGAGTACTGGCCTCTGCTCGTGCTGCTGCTGGGCCAGCGCCTTTCCTGAAAAAAATTCCAAAAAAATCGTTTCTCCGCTTAGCAATCCGCCGCCGCGGATTGTATTACTATACAGAACGACGAAAAAATGACGGATTTCAAACCAGACGAAGGTACGCTGGCCGCCTATCTCGAAGGCAGGCTCGACCCGGAAACGGCCGCAGCGGTCGAAGCGTGGCACGACGCCTCGCCCGAACACCGCAAACGGCTCGAAGAGATCTACTACGTGCTGTTCGTCGGCGACCGGATTTCGGCCGTAGCCGGAATCGACGTGGAACGCTCCCTGAGAAGGGTCAAACGGCGCATGGCCGCCGGCCGCCGGTCCCGCATCCGGCGGCTGGTCTTCCGGACCGCCTCGGCCGCCGCTGCCGTCGTCCTGCTCCTGACGGGCGGCATGACGGCCGTATCGGTCTCGAAACGGCTGTCGCAGCCGACGATCGTCTCGACACAGATGGGCGAACGCTCGCAGGTGGTACTGCCCGACGGCTCGAAAGTCTGGCTCAACTCGTGCAGCCGCGTGGAGTACTCCGCCCCGCTTCTTTCACGCGAACGGCGCGTGAAGATGGAGGGCGAAGCCTACTTCGAGGTGGAACACGACCGGCACGCTCCGTTCGTCGTCAGTACGAACGGACTGAACGTCCGGGTGCTCGGCACACGCTTCAACATCCGCAACGACGACACGAACCACCGCGTCACCACCGTGCTGCTGGAGGGGGCCGTAACGGCCGACACCCGGGAACACCGGTGCGCCCCGATACGCCTGCGTCCGGCGCAGCAGCTCGTCTATGACACCCGGAAAGGAGAGATGCGCCTGACCGACTGCACCTCGGCCGAGGCGTCGATCAGCTGGATCGACGGCCGCCTGCACTTCGACCGCAGCACCTTCGCCGAGATCGTCGCCGAACTGAAACGCTACTACAACGTGGACGTGCACTTCACGGACGCCTCCCTGCGCAACGAACGCTTCTCGGGCGATTTCCACGTCGAGGACGGCATCTACCACATCATGGCCGTACTCCGGCTGACACGGAAATTCTCCTACACGGTGCATGGCAACGACATTTACCTCCACGCCATTCCGCCGAAATAGAAAAGCGGCGGAACGCCGCACATGCACGACCGAAACCAAAAACCGAATTACAAAATGCCAACCGACCTGCCTATGACCGAAACTTAGATCGCCGACCTCCGAAAGCCGCCGTCCGCGGCGGCGCCTCTCCACAACTATTTCTTAACCTAAATTTCGACCAATGAAAAAATCTTATCCTGCAGCAGGCGGGAGAGACCGTGCGGCGTGCGCATGGTTCCGCTGTCTGCTCATCGTACCGATGCTGCTGTTCGGACTTTCCGGCACGGAGGCCGCAGCCCAGACGCAGCCGCTCCGCGTATCCGTTCAGGCGCAAGACGAAGCCATTTCGGAAGTGTTCCGCTCCATCCGGGAGCAGACGGGGTATTCGTTCGTCTATAATAACTCCGACGTCGATCGGGCGCGCCGCGTCACGCTCGACGTCACAGACCAGACGCTGCCGGCCGTGCTGGACAGACTCTTCGACGGTTCGGACATCGCCTACACGATCAAGGACAAACACATCATCCTCTCGAAAAAATCCGCTCCGCAGCCGTCCTCGGGCTCCGAGGGGGGGGGAATTTCCGGCTCCGTCAGAGACGCTGAGGGAGTAGGACTGATCGGCGCCAGCGTCATCATCAAAGGCACGACGACCGGCGCGGCCGTAGATGTGGACGGCAACTTCGTCCTGCCGCAGGCCAGGCCGGGCGACATACTCGTCGTCTCGCTGATCGGCTACCAGACGCTGGAAATTCCCGTGACGGGGCAACCCCTGCAAATCGTCCTGAAGGAGGAGAACGAGATGCTCGACGCGGTGGTCGTGACGGCCCTCGGCATCAGGAAGGAGGAGAAATCGCTGACATACAACGTCCAGGAAGTCGGCGGCGAAGTGGTCAATACGGTCAAGGACGCCAACTTCGTCAATTCGCTGGCCGGTAAGATCGCCGGACTGCAAATCAACGCAAGCGCCTCCGGAACGGGCGGTTCCACGCGCGTGGTGATGCGGGGCGTGAAGTCGATCAGCGGCAACAACAACGCACTGTACGTCATCGACGGCATCCCGATGCCCGACCTGCGGTCGTCGCAGACCGAAGGCATCTACGAAACCCCCGACGGCGGCGACTTCGAAGGCATCTCCAACCTCAATCCGGAGGACATCGAGTCCATGTCGGTGCTCTCGGGCGCGACGGCCGCCGCGCTCTACGGTTCGCAGGGCGCCAACGGCGTCATCCTCATCACGACGAAGAAAGGATCGGCAGGACGCGTCCGCGTGAACTTCTCGAACAACACCACCTTCTCGTCCCCGTTCGTGATGCCCGACTTCCAGAACACCTACGGCACGAGCTCCACCTCCCCGTCGATGAGCTGGGGCACGAAGCTCGACTCGCCGACCTCCTACGATCCGCGCGACTTCTTCCAGACGGGATTCAACACCACCAACTCCGTCTCGATCTCGGGCGGCACGGAGCGCAACCAGACCTATTTCTCGGCCGCTTCGCTCAACTCGCGCGGCACGATCCCCAACAACGTCTACAACCGCTATAACTTCTCGGTGCGCAACACGACCCAGCTCGTCAAGGACAAGCTGACGCTCGACCTGGGCGCCTCCTACATGCGCCAATATTCGCGCAATCCGCTGGTGCAGGGTCTCTACCACAACCCGCTGATCGCCGTCTATCTCTTCCCGCGCGGCGACGACATCCGCAAATACCAGATTTACGAACGTTACGACGCCACGGCCGGATACAAGAAACAGTTCTGGCCGCTGGAATTCATCACCGGCGTCGAGAACCCGTGGTGGGTGGTCAATCGCCAGCTCTTCGAGAACACGGCGTCGCGCTACACCTTCAACGCCACGCTCAAGTGGGACATCGCCGACTGGATCAGCGTCATGGGCCGCGTCAGGACCGACAATACGGCGATGAACTACACGCGCAAGATCTACGCCTCGTCGAACACCCTCTTCGCATCGGAGTACGGCAACTACCTCGACCACAAGGTGAACCACAACAACTTCTATGCCGACGCCCTGCTGAGCATCGACAAGCGGTTCGTCGATGACAGGCTCTCGTTGCAGTTCAACCTCGGCGCGAGCCTCATGGACGACAAGAACAACGGTTCGGGATTCGAAGGCCATCTGGCGACCCTTCCGAACAAGTTCTCGCTCTACAACATCGACATGTCGCACTCGCAGACCAAGCCCTACGCCGACCGTTACCACGACCAGGTGCAGGCCATGTACGCCACGCTGCAATTGGGCTGGAACGGGATGCTCTACCTCGACGTGACGGCCCGCAACGAATGGGCCTCGCAATTGGCCGGAACCCCCGACGTCAATATCTTCTACCCCTCGGTGGGTCTCTCGGCCGTCATCTCCTCGATGACCGACCTCTCGGCCGCGGGCATCTCGTTCCTCAAGGTGCGCGGATCGTACGCCGAAGTGGGCAACGCGCCGCAGCGGTTCATCACCGGCGTGAACATCCCGCTCGCCACGGGCGGCGTCATCTCGTCGTCCACCTACGCCCCGGCGGTCAATCTGACGCCCGAGCGTACCAAGTCCTTCGAGGTCGGCCTGAACGCCAAGTTCCTGGGCAACAAGATCTGGCTCGACGCGACCTATTACAACACCAACACCTACAACCAGCTCTTCGAGTACGATGCACCGCCCAGCACGGGCTACAAGAAGGCCTATATCAACGCCGGCAAGATCAACAACTGGGGCATCGAGGCCGTGGTCGGCTACAAGAACCGGTGGGAAGAGTTCGCATGGTCCACGAACGTCAATTTCTCGATGAACCGCAACAAGATCAAGGAGCTGGTTCCCGAAGGCACGCGCGACGTATCGGGCAACCTGGTGGATATCGACGAGGTGAACATGGACTACGGCGGCTACCGCATGAAGGTCAAGGCCGGCGGTTCGATCGGCGACTTCTACGTAACGGGCCTCAAAACCGACGACTACGGCCGCATCTACGTCGATCCCAACACGAATACCGTCACGACCGATCCCAACACGTGGATCTACGGCGGCAACACCGAAGCGCGCTTCCGCCTGGGATGGAACAACCAGTTCTCCTACAAGGGCGTATCGCTCGGCGTGCTGATCGACACGCGCATCGGCGGCCAGGGCGTATCGGCCACGCAGGCCCTGCTGGACCGCTGGGGCGCCTCGCAGGCTTCGGCCGACGCCCGCGACGACGGCGGCGTATGGATCTCGGAGGACCAGAAGCTGCCCGACGTGCAGACCTTCTACTCCAACAACGGAAACGGCATGTCGATGCTCTCGCACTACGTCTATAACATGACCAACGTGCGGCTGCGCGAACTCTCGATCGGCTACGACCTCCCTTCGAAGTGGTTCAACGACAAGGTGGGCATGACCGTATCGCTCGTGGGACGCAACCTGTGGATGATCTACAACAAGGCGCCCTTCGATCCCGAAATCACCGCTTCGACCGGAACCTATTACCAGGGACTCGACTACTTCATGCAGCCCAGCACCCGGACTTTCGGTTTCAGCGTAAGACTCCAATTCTAAAACCCAAGACCTCATGACACGAATCAACCATATCAAACTGGGACTTCTCTCCGCAGCGGCGTGCATGGCGGCCTCCTGCACGGGAGACTTCGACTCCTTCAACACCAACCCCGACGCGGTGCAGCAGATCGACGTGAAGAACTACATCACCACGATGGAGCGCGACGCCGTGATTCCCACCAGCGACGAGGGCGCGAACGAATACCAGCGCGCCTGCAACCTGATGGGCGACACCTTCGGCGGCTATTTCGCCCCGATCCAGGCCTTCAACGGAGGCAGCTACACCTGCACCTACGACCTCGACGGCACGGACTACAACAACGTCCCCTTTTCGGTGGCCTTCACCAACGTGATGCCCGCATGGCTGCAACTCAAATACGCCCATGAGAACGGACAGATCACCGACGACATCTTCGCCGTGGCCGAAGTGATCCGCGTGATGGCGCTCCAGCGCGCCACGGACATCTACGGCCCGATCCCCGTGTCGCATTTCGGGGAGACCGAAAACCCCTACGAGTCGCAGCAGACCGTCTATGAGAATCTCTTCCGCGATCTGGACGCGGCGATCGCCACCCTGACCGAATACGCCACCAACTCGGCCGACGCGCATCCGCTCGAAAAGGTGGACGCCATCTACCAGGGCGACTATCCGAAATGGCTCAAACTGGCCAACTCGGTCAAACTCCGTATGGCGATGCGCATCCGCTTCGTCGAGCCCGGCAAGGCGCAGGAGTATGCCGAAGCGGCCGTGGCGGCGGGCGTGATGGAGTCCTCCGACGACGGAGCATGGCTCAAAACCTCGGGGTCGATCGTGATCTTCAATCCCCTCGAGGAGGTGTGGAACGCCTACGAGGACACCCGCATGGGAGCGACCATCGACGCCTATATGAACGGGTACGACGACCCCCGTCTGCCGATCTACTTCAAGGGCAGCGAGCTGGACAGCAAGTACCACGGCGTGCGCAGCGGCCTGAAGTCGATGCTCAAGGAACACTACACGCGCCTGTCCGTACCCAATGTCGCAAAGACGACGCCGGTGGTGTGGATGCTGGCCTCGGAGGTGGCCTTCCTGCGCGCCGAGGGCGCCATGCTCAACTGGGACATGGGCGGCAAGGACGAGGATTTCTACAAGAAGGGCATCGAACTGTCGTTCCTGGAGAACGGCCTTTCGGCCGGCGATGCCGCCGCCTACGCCGAGAGCGACGCACAACCGGGAAAATTCGAGGACAGCTCGGAAAGCACGAACAAGTACAACTACGCCCAGCCTTCGACAATCACCCCGAAGTGGAACGCCTCGGCCGGAGACGAGGAAAAACTCGAGCGCATCATCACCCAGAAATGGCTGGCCATGTACCCCAACGGACAGGAGGCCTGGTCGGAATTCCGGCGCACGGGGTACCCCAAACTCATTCCGATCGTGGACAACATGAGCGGCGGCAAGGTGGCGACCGACGAACAGGTGCGCCGCATGACCTTCCCGCGCTCGGAGTACTCGAACAACCTGACGGGCGTACAGCAGGCCATCTCGCTGCTCGGAGGCCCGGACACGGGAGGCACGCACCTCTGGTGGGACAAGAAAAACCGATGACCTGAAAATCCTTAAAGCGACAAACAACCATGAAAAACTTCCTGAAATACGCAGTGAGCTGTCTTGCGCTGGGAGCGCTGCTCGCCGGCTGCTCGGACTGGGTGGAATCCGAGCGCGTAATCACCCAGCATCCCGACGAGCAATCGCCCATCCTGCGCGACAACGCCTATTACGCCGCCCTGCGCGACTGGAAACGGAACACCAAGCACAAGATCGCCTTCGGCTGGTACGGCTCCTGGACGGCCGTGGGCGCTTCGTACCAGACCCGTCTGGCGAGCGCCCCCGATTCGATGGACATCATCTCGATCTGGAGCCAGTGGCATTCGCTGACGCCCGAACAGATGGCCGACAAGGAGTTCGTCCAGAAGATCAAGGGTACGAAAGTGACCTTCACGATCTTCGCCCACGAAGTGCCCGACGAATTTCTGGTGGACGGCGAGGTGACCCCCGAAGGGCTGGCCACCTACGCGAGGGCTTACGCCCGGGACTCGATGAACAAGTACTCGTACGACGGCATCGACCTCGACTACGAACCGGGATTCGGCGGCACGGGGCCGCTGGTGGGCCATGACAACGAGAACATGAAGATATTCTGTCAGGAGCTGAGCAAGTACGTGGGTCCGAAATCGGGTACGGGACGGCTGTTCATGATCGACGGCGTACCCTATGCCGTGCACAAGGAGATCGCCGAACTGTTCGACTACGGCATCGTGCAGGCCTACAACTCGAGCGGTTATACCGACTTGCAGAACCGTTTCGACAATGCCTACGCCAAGGGCTGGAAACCCGAACAGTACATCTTCGCCGAAAACTTCGAATCCTTCTGGAAGAACGGCGGCGTGACGCACACGTGCCGCGACGGACAGGTGGTCAATTCGTTGCTGGGCATGGCCCGCTTCAACCCCGAGCAGGGCTACTGCGGCGGTTTCGGCGCCTACCACATGGAATACGAGTACGGCAACTCGGCGATGCCCTACAAATACATGCGCGAGGCGATTCAGGACGTGAATCCCGCCGGCGGGTCGATCGTGGCCTCCTTCACGAAGAACGACATGCCCGAATATTCGTTCCTGATCGAGAGCGACGGTTCGATCTCGGGGTCGATGGACGAGAAGGTGCAGCTCACGCTCTCGCAGAAGGCTCCGGCCGATCTCACGGTTTCGCTGGCGATGGACAACTCGCTCGTGGAGACCTACAACCTGAAGAACGGCAAGTCCTACCTGACCGTCGATCCGGAGCGGGTGTCGCTCGGCACGCTCGAAATCAAGGCCGGGGAATTCCTGTCCGGCGAAGCTCCGGTCGGGTTCGACGCCGCAGGCGCCGCGAAGGGCGAGTACCTGCTTCCCATCGTGGCGGAACTCCCCGAAGGGGGCGCATACGTCTCGAAGAGCGACCCGATGGTGCGCTACATCGTCATCCGGGTCTCGACCATGGACATCGACACCGAAGCCACGGCGCTCACGGGCACGAAGATCGAACCCGCGGCAGGCTGGACCATCTCCTGCTACCAGGGAACCAACTCGTCGGGCGCCACCGGCGTCTGGAACTGCGACACCGACGAACAGAAAGCCAAAATGTTCGACGGCAAACTCGACGAACAGTGCTGGTACGCAAGCAGCCAATCCTTCTCGTGGGGCTACGGCGGCAACTTCATCATCGGACTGGACAAGACGTACGACGTGAGCGGCTTCCGCTGGCACTACTACTACGAGGACTCCAACCCACAGATCACGGACGTCCGGTACAGCGAAGACGGAAAGAACTGGACCAGCCTGAGCAATCAGGTGGCGTTCGTTCCCAAAGTCACCGACCAATGGAAGATCTTCCAGTTCAAGGAGGCCGTGAAAGCCCGTTACATCCGGGTGTACGTGGGGAACGTCTCCGGTTTCACGAGCATGAACGAGGCGGAAATCCACACGCCCGCAAACTAACGACATAAAAACCCGACAAAACCATGAAACTGAAATATTCGATCGCTCCGCTGCTGTTCGCGGCCCTTCTTTCGGGAACGGGCTGTCAGGAAGAGGCGGAGGTATATCCGGCGGTCTATATGACCGACGCCCAAAGCAACCCCGACAAGTCGATGACGGTCGAAGAGGCCCCGGCCAAAACGTCGTTCACGGTCTCCTCCTCGGAGCTGGCCCGGCAGGACGTACACGTGAAGATCGAGGTGCAGCCGCAACTGATCGACGCCTTCAACCGGAAATACGGCAAGAACTACCGGGTTCCGGCCGAAAACTGCTATGCGATCAGCGCGACGGAAACCGTCATCGAAGCCGGCTTCAGCACGTCATCTCCCGTGGAATTCACGGTGACGAGCATCGACGGATTCGCCGAAGGCGTGACCTACTGCGTACCTGTCAGCATCACCTCCGTATCGGGCGGCATGCGGGTCCTCGAACCCTCGCGCACGCTCTACATCGTGCTGAAGACACCGGTCATCAGCAAGGCGATCTACCTCGGTTCGGGGAACGTCTATAAAGTGCCCTCGTTCCAGGAGGACACCAATCTCGCGGCGCTTCCGCAGCTCACGCTCGAGGCACGCGTTTACATGGAGCGCTTCGCCAGCTCGGATCCCTACATCAGCTCGATCATGGGCATCGAAGGAGTCTGCGGCGTGCGTTTCGGCGACGTGAAGATCGACCCGAACGTACTCCAGATATGCCACGGCGACTACCAGCCGGCAGCGACCGACAAACCCTTCGACACGGAGAAGTGGTATCACGTGGCCGCCGTATGGACCGGCTCTTCGTGGGACATCTACATCGACGGCATCTACGCCACCGGCGTTCCCACGCAGGGCGAGACCGTGGATCTTTCGAGCGACAACTCGGGCGGCTTCTATCTGGGCGCCTCCTACGGCGGCGGCCGCTACATGTACGGCTACATCGCCGAGGCCCGCGTATGGACCCGCGCGCTGTCGCAGTCGGAGATCGCCAACAACATGAACTACGTCGATCCCGCTTCGGACGGTCTGCTCGCCTACTGGCGCATGAACGAATGGGAGCCGAACGAAGACGGTTCCGGCAATGTCGTGCGCGACGAAACGGGTCATGGCTACGACGCCATCGGAGGAAGCTCCGACCCGCAGATGATCGACACCAAGTGGAACTGATCCGCCGTTCCACGGACTGAAACCCGAGCGGCCCGGCAGCATCCGTTGCCCGGCCGCTCGGTCGTTTCGGCCCCGGCACATCCCCGGCCGGTCCGGACATCCGCCCGAAGAGCCGTCCGCCCCGGGATTTGGCCCCCTGCGCAAAAATCGCTATCTTCGCGGGAGAGGAGAAACGGACACGGCCATGAAAACCAATCGGGAGGAGATTCTGCAGAACTGTCTGTCGGTCTTTGCGACCATGAACTACGAAAGGGCCAGCATCACGGAACTGTCGCGGGCCTGCGGGCTGTCGCGCATGGCCATACACCACTATTTTCCCAACAAGCAGGCCGTATTCACGGCCGTCGTGGACCGCTACGTCTTCGGAGTGCAGGACCCGGCCAACAAGTTCGGCGCCTCGGAGGGCTCGCTCGCGGACTTCATCGACAACTACCTCGACGGCATCGTCCGCACCATGCGGCAGATCGTCGGTCTCTGTGCCGGAAAAACGGAGGGGGGGGGAGCCGTGGCCCCGAATTTCCACTACTTCAACCTGATGCTCCAGACCCGGCGGTACTACCCCGGCGCGGAGCGGAAATTCGAACAGCTCTACCGGAAGACGCGCACCTACTGGCGCAAAGCCGTGCAGCGGGCCGCCGAGACGGGCGAAGTGCGCCCCGACATCGACGTCGCACGCATCGCCGACATGTTCCATCAGATTCACTTCGGGCTTTCGTTCGAGCAGGCCATGCTGCAAGGGCTCGACATCGGCACGCTGGCCGGGCAGTTCCGCCAGCTATACGAGCTTATCCGGGCCTGATTTCCGGAAAGGCCGACCGGCACGGTCGCCGGGAGCCCGAAGAGGCGCGAACCGGCAGAACGAATCAATATCCTGACATACAATAAATTGCCTTCGCACGAGGGGGGGGGTTGCGCCCGACCCCGGAAACGGGCCGTTTTTTTCTCAAAAAAACATACGACCGTATAATTATCTGCCGTCTTTTTCCTATATTTGTACTCGCAGACACAATCCGAAACGAAACACACACCGAAAAACACCATGAGAACCTTCAACTACACCCCGTCCAGCCCCTTCTCGGGCAAACTGACGAACCTCGGCATCTCCCTCGTGATGATCGTCTTCCCGCTCGTCGCCCCGTTCGGCATCCGCATCGGCAGCATGCGGATCCTCGGACCTACGGCCGTCACGATCCTCTTCGTCGCGGGAGGCGCCGTACTGCTCCTCTGCACGCTGCTCGAAATCCGGAAGGCCCGCGCGCTGGCCGCCGCCGGAGGCCGAATCACCATAGACGGCGACCGGGTGACCTTTCCCGTCGTGCGCAAGGGCGCGGTGACGGAGGAGACGCTGCTCATCCCGCAGGTCGAACGCACGAAATTCGACGAGGAGGAGAACGAATTCGAAATCGCGCTGCCGGACGCGCACCACACCTTCAACGCCGGGTACTTCGACTCGGAGGAGGAGTTCGAGGCGTTCCGCGCCCTCTTCGAAAAAGCCTGACACACGGACCGGAAGGATTCCCCGGAAATGCGGACCGCCTTCCGTTCCGGAAGACAGTCCCGCGTCCGCGGCATCCCGGCAATCTTTTCCGTATCATCTCAAAACCATAACGAAATATGCGAAAACCGCTTATCTGCGCCGTCGCGCCGCTGCTCGCCGCCGCGACCGTTTCCTGCTCGATGATCTCGGGCTATTCCACCGACGAGGCCGCGAGCTACGCCCGTGCCGTCGAGCTGGTGAAAACCAACGTGGACACCGACAAGTTCAAGATCTACTCGATCGACTTCTTCGAACGGGAGGCTCTGTCGGACGACCTGTTCCTCGTCTCGGTGAAGATGGTGAACCGGGACGACCGGGCCTTCAGCCAGACCTACTACCTCAACGGGCTGGAACCCACCGATCTGGACGACGTATCGTTCGACGCTCCGAAATACGAAACCACCGCGGGCATCGACCCCGGAACGATCGACCCGGAAGAGATCGCCGCTCAGATCGCCCGGGCCAAGACGATGCTGCCCGAGGGGCACACCTTCAAGTCGGTCGGCAACTACACGATAGAGGAGGCCGTTCCCTCGGACAACGATTATCTCAACAGGGGCAAAGAGTTCGGCGGACGGACCGCCTCGTTCGTCGTCCGCTTCACCGAGGACGGCAAGGAGACCGAATCGAGCGCCGGCAAGACCTCCTATATCTATTACGAAGCGCAGGTCACCGTCGGAGAGGACGGACAGCTCTCTATCGAAGCGAAATAAACCCACATAACGTTCCGAACCCATGAAAACCACACACGCATACGTCGCTCCCGCGATCGGCTCCACGCAGAGCAAGGTCAGCATGGAGGCCTGGGAGCAGAGCCTCGAACGCTACAACGAAGGCAAACACCTCGAAGCGTTCCACCTGCTGCTCGACCACCTCAATCCCGGATTCCGGGCCAAGTACGGCAATGCCGACGGCACGGAGTTCCACATCCCCCACGGCTCGATCCTGGTCAATATCCTCGTCCGCGACGGACGGCTGGAGGTCCATGCCGATTTCCTCCGTCTCCCCGAAAAGGGCCGCGTGGCCATGCTGCGCCAGGTCGCCGACCTGACACTCAACCGCCTGCTGCTGCCGCGCTTCCGCAAGGAGGGCGACCGCCTGCGCATGGAGTACGTCTGCCCGCTCGCGCAGAGCCATCCCCACAAAATCTACTTCGTGCTGCGCAACATCTGCCACGTCGGCGACCGCTACGACGACGAGTTCTGCACGAAGTTCGGCGCCGAACGCTGCTACGAGCCGCGCGTCACGCCCTACTCCGCCGAGGAGTGCGCCCGGATCGTCGAGGCCATCCGCGCCACCTGCCGCGAGACGCTCGACGCGGTGAAGGAGTACGACGCCGAACGCAAGTACGGATACTCGTGGAACGTGATCGACACGGCTTTCTACAAGATCAGCTACTTCGCGCAGCCGCAGGGACAACTGTCGAACGACCTGGACAAGGCGGTGGACGACATGGACCGGGAGCTGCCCGTGGCGGAGCTCGTCGCCAAAGGACGGGCCTTCCTCGAGAAGCTGCTCGCGACGCCCGGGGAACAGCTCGCCGCCGACCTCTACTTCGTCGATACGCTCGTCTCGACCAAGCGCCGTTCGTCGCTGGCCAACGTGCAGGAGAACATGAAGGACCTCTACCAGGAGGCCACCGAGGCGATCGAGGCGGAGAATTACGAACGCAGCGTGGTGCGCATCCTCTACAAGTTCTACGAAATGTACTTCTACAACGACGTGCAGGACGACATCAACACCGTCGTGGCCCGGGCGCTGAAACAGTCGGCCGGGAAACCGATGGAGGAGGCGTCGGAGATTCTCTACGCGGCGCTCGAAAAGCTCATGGACGACGATCTGGAAGAGGACGGGCCGGATTTCTTCTCCGGAGCCGCCGGCCTCGACGGCGGGACGGCGGAGGCCGCCGCGGAGCAGATCGCCCGGATGCAGCAGACGGCGGCGGAGATGCAGTCGCAGGTGGCCCGGATGCAGGCCGACATGCAGGCCGCCATGGCGCGCGGCGACATGGCCGAATACATGCGGCTGGCGATGGAGTTCCAGCAGAAGATGATGGAGCAGGCGCTCAAGGATCAGCAATAAACCGTCAAAAAACAGGCACATACCATGGAAAACAATATCTTTCAGTCGATCTTCAAGGTGACCCACTCGGGCGGGTCGGGCAGTTGCTTCTACCTCAAGTCGCGCGACCTGTTCGTCACCAACTACCACGTCGTCGAGGGTTACCGCACCGTGGCGATCCACGACAACGACCGCAACCCCTACCTGGCGCACGTGGTCGTGGTCAATCCGCTGCTGGACATCGCGCTGCTGGCCGCCGAGGGGGACTTCACGGCACTGCCCGAAATCCCGCTGGCCGACGACGAAACGGTCTCCGTAGGCCGCAAGATCTACGTCGCGGGATACCCCTACGGAATGCCCTTCACCATCACCGAAGGCTCCGTCTCCGCCCCCAGGCAGCTCATGGAGGGACAGTACTACCTCCAGACCGACGCCGCGGTGAACCCCGGCAATTCGGGCGGCCCGATGCTCAACGACCGCAACGAGGTGGTCGGCGTGACGGTCAGCAAGTTCACGCAGGCCGACAACATGGGCTTCGGTATCCGCGTGGAGACGCTGCGCAAGCTGCTCGACTCGCTCGGCGAGGTGGACCGCACGCAGTTCCAGGTGCAGTGCGGCAGTTGCGACGAGCTGATCGCCGAGGAGGAGGAGTTCTGCCCCTCGTGCGGCGACAAACTGCCCGAAGGGGCCTTCGACGAGCGCGAGGAGTCGCCCCTGTGCGGCTTCGTCGAGAGCGCCATCCGCGAAATGGGCATCGACCCCGTACTGGCGCGAGACGGCTACGACTCGTGGCTCTTCCACAAGGGCAGTTCGGAAATCCGCATCTTCGTTTACGACGGCGCCTACCTCTTCTCCACCTCGCCGATCAACCTGTTGCCCAAGAAGGAGGTGGAACCGGTGCTCGACTACATGCTCTCGGAGGATTTCGGTCCCTACAAACTCGGCATCGAAGGGCGGCAGATCTACATCGCCTACCGCATCCACCTGTCGGACATCACCGACGCCTCGGAGGAGGAGATCCGGCGCAACATCGTGAACCTCGCGCTGAAGGCCGACGAGATGGACAACATGATGGTCGAACGTTTCGGCTGCGAATTTTCGGAATACTCCAAAGCGGACGCCCGATGAAACGGCTAGCCGCGCTGCTGTTCGTCCTCCTGCTGCCGGGGCCGTTCCGCGCGGCCCCGCGACGGGCGACGCAGGCGGAATGCGTCCGGAGCGACGTGCGGAAGGCTCCGCCCGCGGAACGGAATCCCGACGCCCGGCGGGAACGGACGCCGGAGAGGGCGGAGCGCTACTCCTCGGAAAACTGGCCGACGGACGACGATGCCGCCGTGCAGCGGCGGCTCAGGCCCCTGCACCGCCCGCGCGTGGGATTCCGCATCGAACAGGCGGCGCACGCGGGCGATTCGCTGTGGATCGTCGTGCGCATCGCCGTCCCGCACGGAGCCATCCGCCGCGGTGAGTGTTTCGAGGCGTCCTTCCTTCTGCACACCGATCTGCGCGACCCGGATGCGGTCGGCACCGAGCTGAACCGGATCTCCCTCTGCGGCGGCAGGGGCGCTCCGCAGGAATCCCCCACCGACGGACAGGGACCGGCGGCGGAGTTCGAGACCCGGCGGCGGCAGGTCCGCCACCTCTACTACTCCTGCAAGCTGGCCTTCGACCCGCGGCTCGAAGAGCATCCCTTCGTCGGCATCGTCCCGTCGCTCGCCGGACGAGGCTGCCGGTTCGACTACCAGGAACTTTTGCTGCCGTTCGCCTGGCGCACCGGACCGCAGGAGTGGAAGGACGCCGAAGGGTTGCAGCAGCAGGAGCTGCTGGAGCATTCGCCCCGTTCCTATTGACATGAAAGGGCTGTTTCTGAGCATGACGCTGCTGCTCTGCCCGCCGCCGTACGGAAATGCGGAGGCAAGTGCGGCGACGGCATCGAAGGAAGCGTCCGATCCCCGCTTCCGTGCGGAGCTGGACACCCTCGGCGGCCTTCGTGCCGGAGTGGAGTACACGCTGCGCTACGAATGCACCGCACCCTGCGATTCGATCCGGCCGCCCTGTTTCCGGGAGCCGATCGAAACCGTCGGGGAGGCGACGCACTACCGCGGGACCCGCCTGGAGCTCATCGACGGCCGCCGGCGCAAATACACGACGCAGGGCCTCTCTCTCCGCATCCGGTTCACGCGGGAAGGAGTTGCCGAAGTGCCTTCCGCCACGACACGGATCGGCGGCCGGAAGTACGCGACCCCGGCGGTGCGCGTCCGTGTCGGACCGCCCCGGCAGGACTTGCGGGACATCCGCTGCCGCTTCGAGCTGCGTCCCGAACATCCGCAGGCGGGAAGCGAATTTACCGTCGCGCTCGTCTGCACGGCCCGGCCCGACAACGGCGATCCCGGAATCGCCGCCGACGGACTGACCTTCCGGCGGAGCGGATCCGGAGTGCAGACCGGAACGGACGCCCCCCGCTACGAATACACCTTCCGCGTCCGGGCCGAACGGGAGGGGCGATACACGATCCGGACCGCAGGTCTCCGCTTCGGCGGACGCGAATACGCCCTGAGCCGGGAGGTCCGGATCGGCCGGACCGGAGCCGACGCTCCCGACCCCGACAGCCCCGAATCCCGGGACGCCCGCCCCGCAACAGGCCGCGCCTCCGACCCGGAGCACCCGTTTTTTCTCCTTTTCGGAGGACTGCTGACGCTCATGGCGGCCGAATGGCTGGCCGTCAGGCAATTCGTCCGGCACGAATGCGACGAACCGCTGGCGGATTTCGTCCTCCGCACCGGCCGCCTGCCGCTGACCGCATGGCAGGCTTCGACCCATTACGGACTGCCGCTGGTCCTCGTCCTGCTGCCGGCGGTCATTCTCGCCATCGCCGGATTCACCGACGGATTCTCCCGCGCGACCTTCGCCGCCTTCCCGTGGAAACGGTGCGCCGCGCTGCCGCTCGCGCTGGCCGTCATCACGGCCCGCCGCCAGTACCGCAAGCTCCGCTGCACGCCGGTCCGCACACCGCTGAAGGCCGGGGATTTCGGCCCCCTGCTGGAGGAGCTGTGCCGGCTTCACGGGTGGGAACCGCTCCATTACGGCACGGATTGCTTCGTCGGACGCACGCACCCCGGATTCCCGATCCCTTCGTGGGGCGAACGGCTCTACGTCGTCTTCGGCAAAGGGGAGGTGCAGATCAACAGCATCAGCGATCCGGACGAGCGCACGGCGATCTCCTCCTTCGGCCGCAACCGCCGCAACATCCGCCTGATCCGGGAGGCCGTCGAACGCGCCCGGAAGGCATGACCCGGCGGCCGGCCGCCCCGGAAGCTACGCGGAGGCCGCCTCCGATCCCCGTTTCGGTCCGCCCGAGCGGAACTCCGTCGGGGAAATGCCCGTGTACTGCCTGAAATAGCGCCCGAAAAAGGACTGGTTCGGGAATCCGAGCGCATCGGCGATCTCCTTGACGCTCAGAGCGGGATCGGAAAGCATCTTTTTCGCCTCGGCGACGACCGTGGCCGTAATCCATCGCAGGGCGGAACGGCCCGTCTTCTCGCGCACGACCGTCGAGAAGTAGCGCGGCGTCAGACACTGCTGCCCGGCGTAGAAGGCCACTTCGCGGTGCACCCGGAAGTTCCGGTGGAGCGAGATGAGGAATTGCTGGAAAATCCGGTCCTTGCGCTCCTGCGGCAGCGGGCGGATCGGCCTGCTCGAGAAATAGGCCTGCATGATTTCGTAGCAGACCGCCTGCCCCAGCGCCGAGAGCAACTGCCGATAGACCGTATCGCCGTGCGCCGCAGCGGTATATTCGCCGGCCTCGGCCTCCCGGTTGCGGACGGCGGCGATCAGCTCCCCGATCCGGACCCGCTGCCTCCCGTCGAGCGAGATGCAGGGGTTTTCGAGGATGAAGACCTGGTTCCGCGCATTGGAGACCTGACTGATGACCGGAAGCACGAAATCGAAATCGGCCACTCCGACGACGCATTGCAGGTCGTCGCTTATTTCGTGGATATAAGTGTGCGAAAAGGGCGGATAGATGTAGATGTCCCCCGTCCGAATCTCATAGACGCGTTCGTTCAGGGCCAGGTCGATTCTCCCCCGCGTACAGTAAAGAAAGCCGTTCCGGTCGAGGTGCACCACCGGCCCGAAGGTTTCGATCGAGGCTTTGTCCATATCGAAAAGGCCGATGCCCGGAATATCCGACGGATTGATCATAGATTCGACATTTTGCACAAAATAACGAAGAATCCGGCTTCTTCCGATGCTTCGGAACAAACATTTTGACAAGAATCGAACAAATAGGACAACTCCCGCTCACTATCATACTTTCCGGGGTTGCCGCAACCCCGTACATTTGTAACCGAACAATACCGGAACTTATGAAAACGAGAATCGGACTTATCTGCGCCGCCGCGCTGCCCGCGCTCCTCCTGCAAGGATGCGCCCCGCACAGGGACGGCGACAACCGGCCGCCGGCCGTACAGGTCGATACGGCCGAAACGTACGGCTCCGGCCGTACGCTGGAGTTCCCCGGACGCGTGAAGGCCGCCGAGGAGGTAAACCTGGCTTTCCAGATCCCCGGCACGCTGCTGCGCGTCCACGCCGGACAGGGCACGTCCGTCCGGCAGGGAGAGCTGATCGCCGAACTCGACGAGAGGGACTACCGGCTCCGGCTCGAAGCCGTCGAGGCCGAATACGAAAGCATCCGCGCCGAGGCCGAGCGTGTCATCGCCCTCTACGCCGACAGCGTCGCCACGCCCGACGCCTACGACAAGGCGCGCTACGGGCTGCGGCAGATCGAAGCCAAATACGAAAGCTGCCGCAACCAGCTCGCCGACACGAAGATATATGCCCCGTTCGACGGTATCGTGCAGCGCCGGCTGTTCGATCCGCCGACGGTCGTCGCCGCGGGAATGCCCGTCGTCACGCTGCTCTCGGGTTCCGCACCCGAAATCGAGATCAACATCCCCGGCTCGGAATACGTCCGCCGCGGCGAATTCGCCGCATTCGAGGCGGCGTTCGACTTCTGGCCCGGACGGCGGATTCCGCTGCGGCTGCTGAGCGTCGCCCCCAAGGCCAACGCCAACCAGCTCTACACCGTCCGGCTGGGGATTCCCGCCGGAACGGACCCGATGCCCGCCCCGGGCATGAACACGATGGTCAGCGTCTCGTACCGTCCTGCGGACACCGGACGGACGAGCGTCCCGGCCACGGCACTCTTCCGCGAGGGGGACGCCTCCTGCGTCTGGGTCTTCGCAGCCGACAGCACCGTGCATCGCCGCGCGGTCGCCGTCGAGAGCCTGCACACCGACGGGCGGGCGGTCCTCTCGTCGGGACTCGACGCCGGGGAGCGGATCGTCTCCTCGGGCGTACACCGGCTGCATGAGGGGCAGAAAACCGCTCCGCTGCCCGCCGAATCGGAAACCAACGTGGGAGGACTGCTATGATCGACTTCGGAAAGTGGGCTTTCGCAAACAAGAAGCTCGTTTACTTCCTGCTCGCCGTGCTGCTGGCCGGCGGTGCGCTCGCGGCCTACGACATGCCCAAACTCGAGGACCCCGAGATCAAGGTCAAGATGGCGATGGTCGTGGCGACCTACCCCGGCGCCTCGGCGCACGAGGTCGAGATGGAGGTGACCGACCCGCTCGAAAAGAGCATCCGCGCGATCGGCGAGGTGGACAACGTATCCAGTTGGTCGTACAACGATCTGGCGCTGATCGAGGTGGAGCTGAAAAGCACGGTTCCCGACGCCGACGTAGAGCAGTCGTGGGACATGCTGCGCCGCAAGGTCGGCGACACGCGGACGCAACTGCCGCAGGGCGCTTCGGTGCAGGTGCAGGACGACTTCGGACTGGTCTACGGCATGCTCTACGCCCTGACGGGCGACGGACTGACCGAACGCCGGCTCTCGGACTACGCCGAACTCATCCGCCGCGAGATCGGCGATCTGGAGGGCGTGGCCCGCGTCACGGTTTACGGCGAACGGGAGGAGTGCATCGACATTTCGATGCTCCCGGAGAAGATGGCCACGCTCGGCGTCTCGCCGGCCGAGGTGCTGGCGACGCTCAACGGACAGAACGATACCTATTATACGGGCTATTACAACAACGGTCCCGACCGGATCCGGGTGACCGTCGCCGACAAGTTCCGGACCGTGGAGCAGATCGAACGCATGGTCATCCAGGGGCACGAAGACGACCAACTGCGGCTGGGCGACATCGCCGCCGTGGAGCACGGCTATGCGACACCCGTGCGCAACGCCATGACCTACGAGGGACAACGGGCGTTGGGCATCGCCGTCGCGGCCGCTTCGGGAACGGATATCGTCAAGGTCGGCGCCGAGGTCGAGCGGCGGCTGGCCGAACTGGAAGCCGAACGGTTCCCGGCCGGCATCGAGTGCCACAAGGTCTTCTTCCAGCCCGAACAGGTGACCGACGCGCTGACGACCTTTCTGGTGAACCTCGTCGAATCGGTGCTCATCGTCGTGGCGATCCTCATGCTCACGATGGGTTTCCGCAGCGGCATGATCATCGGCATCAGCCTGGTGATGATCGTCGTCGGTTCGTTCCTCATTCTGGGGCTCTTCGACGGCACGATGCAGCGCGTCTCGCTGGCGGCCTTCATCCTCGCCATGGGAATGCTCGTGGACAACGCCATCGTCATCGTGGACGGCATTCTGGTGGACCTCAAGCTGGGACGGCCGCGCCGCGAGGCGATGACCGCGATCGGCCGCAAGACGGCCATGCCGCTGCTGGGCGCGACGCTCATCGCCATCCTCTCTTTCCTGCCGATCTTTCTCTCGCCCGACACGGCGGGCGTCTATGTCCGCGACCTGTTCATCGTGCTGGCCGTCTCGCTGCTGCTGAGCTGGATACTGGCACTCGTGCACGTGCCGCTGATGGCCGACCGCTGGCTGAAGCAGCCCGCCGGCGCCGCACGGGGCGAACGCCTCTACGACGGCCGGATCTACGGCTGGCTGCGCTCCGCCCTCGGATTCGGCCTGCGCCACCGCATTTCGTCGATCCTGCTCGCGCTCGGGCTGGTCGCCCTGAGCGCCTGGGGCTACGGCTTCATGCGGCAGGGCTTCTTCCCCGACATGGTTTACGACCAGCTCTACATGGAGTACAAACTCCCCGAAGGAACGAACTCGACCCGCGTGGCCGAAGACCTGCACGAAATCGAGACGTGGCTAAAAACCCGCCCCGAGATCGGCGCGGTGACCGCCTCGATCGGCGGCACGCCGGCCCGTTACAACCTCGTGCGGAGCATCGCCACGCCGTCGCTGTCGTACGGCGAGCTGATTATCGACTTCGCCTCTCCGAAGGCGCTGGAGGAGAACATGGACGAGATACAGCGCATCCTGACGGACCGCTATCCGGACGCCTACGTGAAGCTCAAACGCTACAACATCATGTACAAGAAATACCCGATCGAGGCGCTCTTCACGGGGCCCGACCCGGCCGTGCTGCACGCGCTGGCCGACAGCGCCCGCCGGGTCATGGAGACCTCGCCCGAAGTGTGCCTCGTCACCTCGGACTGGGAACCGGCGCTGCCCGTGCTCGAAATCGACTACGACCAGTCGGCGGCACGGCGCGCGGGGCTGAGCCGCCAGGAGGTGGCCACCTCGATCCTTTCGGCGGCGGGCGGCATTCCCGTCGGGGCTTTCTACGACGGAACGCACAAGAATACGATCTACCTCAAATGCACCGATGCCGGGGGCGCTCCGGTGGACAATCTGGAGAACGTCCCCGTCTTCCCGATGCTCCCCTCGCTCGACGGACTGCTCGACGAGCAGACCCTCGTCAGGCTGAAAACGGGGACGATCGACCGCAGCGAACTGGTCGAATCGGTACTCGGCACCGTACCGCTCCGGCAGGTGAGCCGCGGCGTGGAGGTGGCCTGGGAGGACCCCGTCGTGCCGCGTTACAACGGCCAGCGCGCCCAGAAGGTGATGTGCTCGCCCGTCCCGGGAACCGAGACCGAAGCCGCACGCCGCGCCGTCGCCGAAAAGATCGACCGCATCCCCCTGCCGACGGGTTACGCCCTCGCGTGGCAGGGCGAGAAGGGAGCCAGCGACGAAACGATGCGTTACCTGTTCCGGAACGTGCCGCTGGGCATCGTACTGATGATTACGGTGCTGATCCTGCTCTTCGGCGACTACCGCAAGCCGCTCATCATTCTCTGCGGCATTCCGCTGCTGGCCATCGGCATCGTGGGGGCCATGCTCCTCACGGGCAAGACCTTCACCTTCTGCGCCATCGTCGGCGCATTGGGGCTCGTGGGCATGATGATGAAGAACTGCATCGTGCTGATGGACGAGATCGGCGAACAGATCGCCGCCGGGACCGATCCCGCGAAGGCACTCGTCAGCAGCTCCGAAAGCCGCCTGCGCCCCGTAATGATGGCCTCGCTGACGACCATTCTGGGCATGATCCCCCTGCTGGGCGACGCCATGTTCGGCTCGATGGCCGCGACGATCATGGGCGGACTGCTCTTCTCGACCTTCGCCACGCTCTTCTTCGTACCCGTGCTCTACGCCATGTTCTTCAAAATCCGGATCGACCGATGAAACGACTACCCATCATCCTCGCGGCACTGCTCTGCGGCGGCGCATACGCCCAGACCGAACCGCTCACCCTCGACGCCTGCCTGCGTCTGGCGCAGGAGAACAACAAGGCTCTCGCGGCGGCCGAACGGCAGGCGCAGGCGGCGCAGTTCGACCTGCGGAGCATGAAGGGAAACTTCTTTCCCTCGCTCTCGGCCGCGGGCGTCGGGCTTTACTCCACCTCGGACGGACGGCTCGACATCGCGGGCGGCTCGCTGCCCGTATTGGACAAAAACGGCGTACCCACGGGTAGCACGGCCTATTTCCCGGGACTCGGCCTCGATTACAGCCTGGGATGGATCTACGGCGGGGGCGTCACCCTCGAACAGCCGCTCTACATGGGCGGCAAGGTCCGCACGGGCTACCGCATGGCACGGATCGGCAGTTCGCTGGCCGCCGAAAACCGCCGCCTGACGGAAGCCGAAGTGATCGTCGAGACGTCGCGGGCCTACGCCGGCGTGGTGCGCGCACGGGAGATCCGCCGGGTGGCGGAAAGCTACCGCAGACTGCTCGCCGAACTGCTGCGCTCGGTGGAGAGTGCCCGCAGACACGGCATCCAGCCACAAAACGACGTGCTGAAGGTGCGCGTGAAGTTCAACGAGAGCGAACTGGACCTCCGCCGGGCCGAAAACGCCCTGAGGCTGGCGACGATGAACCTCTGCCATTACATCGGCTGTCCGCTCGGCACGCCTCTCGACGTGGCGGGCGACCTGCCCGAGCCTCCGGCGGCCGCGGCACCCGGGACCGGCGACATGACGGCGCGCCCCGAATACCGGATGCTCGCCGGGAAGAGCGACCTGGCCCGCGAACAGATGCGGCTGGCCCGCAGCGAACGGCTCCCGCAGATCGGGCTGGCAGGCAACTACGGCTACCTGCACGGACTCGAGGTGAACGGGCAGAACCTGCTGGGCAGTTGGGGATTCTCCGCCGGCATACGGCTTTCCGTGCCGATCTTCCATTTCGGAACCCGCTCGAACAGGTTCCGCTCGGCCCGGGCCAAATACGAGCAGGCGCAGGCCGAGCTGGAGAGCGGCGGCGAGCTGCTGGCGCTCGAAATGACGCAGGCGGCCAACAACCTCGACGAGGCGCTGCTCGAACGGCGCTTGGCCGACACCTCGATGGAGGCCGCCGAGGAGAACCTCCGCATGAGCCGCCGCCAGTACGAGGCCGGCCTGGAGACGCTTTCGGACTATCTCGAGGCACAGGCCGTGTGGCAGCAGGCGAGCCGCACGCAGGTCGAAGCGCGGATCGGCTCCTACCTCCGCTGGCTGGAGTACCGCAAGGCCGCGGGCCTTCTCGACTGAATCCCGCCCCGAAAAAAAATACGGTCCGCCCCTGCCGCAAATCGGTGCGGCAGGGGCGGATCCGCAGAACGGGAAAGCGGGGCGGAAGCCGCCCGCAGCGTTTACAGCATCGGAATCACGGTCACGTAGATCGCGGCGATGACGGCCGAGGTGATGACCCCCGTGACGTTGGCTCCAAGCGCGTCGGCCAGCACGAACGAAGACGGATTGTCGTGCGAGACGATCTTCTGCGCCACCTTGGCCGTCGTCGGGACGCAGCTCACGGCCGCGATGCCGATGACGGGGTTGAAGTTGCCCCGCTTGAAGAAATACACGGCATAGCCGCCCAAGATGCCGCCGATGCCCGAAATCAGCAGGGCGAGGATGCCCAGCACGAGCAGTTTGAGCACCGCGGGATCGAGCAGCGTGTGGGCGTCGCAGAGAATACCCAGCAGAATTCCCAGGAAGAAGGTCGAACCGTAGAGCATCGGCCCGCTGATGAAGTCGTTCACGTGCCTGAGCCCCGACTCCTTGATGACGATGCCGATGAAAAGCGAGAAGAAGAGCGGTGCGGCCACCGGAAAGAGCAGGCACAGGATGACGCACATCACGACGGCGAACGAAATCTTCGTCGCGGGACCGTACTGCTTAGGCGCTTTTTTGGGCGGCTTCATCCGGATGGCCCGCAGGCGCTTGGGAACCATCGCCCGCACCAGATAGGGATAGCCTCCGTAGGTAAGGCCCAGATAGAGGTAGGCGACGACGGTGATCGGCACGAAAATCTCCTTCGAGAGGTTGAGCGACGCGAAGAGCACCATCGGCCCGTCCGCTCCGCCCACCATGGCGATCGAGGCGCTGTCGCTGGGGCTCAGCCCCATGGCGTAGGCGATCGGCACGACGGCGAAGGTCCCCAGCTCGGCGCACAGCGCGAGGAACATGCTCTGCAACGGTTTGGCCAGCAGGAAATTGATGTCGAGCATCGTTCCGATGCCCATAAAGATCAGACAGGCTATCAGGCCGTTGCTGAAGGTGAAGGTATAGACCGGCTGCAAGAAGTCGATCTGCAGGATGTTCATCAGCGCGTCGGTGTCCGTGACCATCGGATCGAGAAAGAGGTTTCCCGGCGTGCCGCCGGGAAAGATCAGCACGCCGGCGTTCACGGCGGCCATGCCCAGCCCCATGGGAATCATCACCAGCGGTTCGAGAACGCCCCTGCGGCCCAGATAGACCAGCAGGATGCCGAGCAGGATCAGTCCGATGCGCGCGTACATGATCGCCGGATCGGACTGCAACAGGGTCGAGATGCCCTGGAATATGTTGTTCAGATCGAATTTTTCCATGACTGAAAAAGCGTGATTTAACGGTTTGCATATCCCCGTTCAGGAGTTTCGGGGTTGCCGAAATGATACTCCGTCAGGCCGTTCATGCCGTGAATCGACTCTTCCTCCGTCGCAGGGTCCATCGGCATTTCGCGCACAGAACGCTCGTCGCCCACGAAGGAACGGATGTAGCGGTAGGAGTGTGCGACCTCCATACGGTAGGCCCGTCCCCAGATCCGGCTCCGCCGGACCAGCGAGGGCAGGTCCTCGCCATTCAGGTAGGAGAAGAACAGCGTCATCAGTTTCAGCACATAGGCGAACGCCACCCCCACGACGAACGTGAAGCCCATCATCAGCAGCGTCTCCCGGATAATATAAGTCAGTGTCATCTTACGGATTTTTTCGAATGGTTGTTGCCCGGCCGCCCGCCGCACCGCCGGACGGGTCCCCGCCCGGAAACGGGACGGAGCACGCCGTCTCCGGAGCGCGTGCGGAAGGCCGGAATCGCCCCGCACGCAGGCCGGAGCGGCCCGTGCGGAGACGTCGGAAAGCCCCTACGGCGTCCGGTCATGCCGGAACCCGCACGGGAAAACGGATCGGAAAGGAAAAAGGCTAAATCCGCAGGATGCCGAAACGAAGGTAATCGGAACGATGGGACACGACGGCGCCGCGCCCGGCGAAGAGGCGTACGGCCGCACTACAGGGGCGGCGGCCCGGCTCCATGCAGAACGACGGGAGCCCGAAAGCCTCCGGCGCTTCGCCGCCGGTCCGCTGACGCGTCTCGGGACTTTTGCGCAGCGCGCGCGTCGAAGGCGCGGGAACGGAGGTCCGGACCGCCTCCGCGGCCAAATCGCCCGGAAATCCGGAAGCGTCGAAACAGTACTGCGAGAACGAACGCCGGGTATCTGCCGCCGCAGTTCCGGCGGAGCCCTGCTTCAGCAGGGCCGCCGAGCAGGCGGCCAGCACGACAAAGAGTATGCGCAGCGACGTTCTCATCTTCCGGAAATCTCTTCTGGCAAAATTAGGACAAATCCGAGAAAAGAGCAAGTCCGCAGACGGATTTCGGCCGTCGTCCGGCCCGATTTCACCCGAATAGCCCTATCTTTGCGACGGATTGCGAACGGACCGATGAGAAAACGCCTGCTCCATACGCTGCTGGGCATCCTGCTGCTGGCGGGAGGAACGGTCCTGTCCGGCAATAAGGCCGCGGCAGGAGGACCTTCCGTCCGCACGGAGCTCCGCATCCCGGCGGAAGAGGACCGTGAGGCGGCAACGGTCCGCGAAACGTGCGGCGCACCGCGGTGCGGACTGGCCGCCGCGGCCGAAACCGTCCCGCCTCCGTCCCGGATACGCACCCTTCCCGGATTCCGGAATCCGCTTCTCCCGGCGCTACGCCCCGGCATCGCCCCCCGGAACGCCGCATCCGGACAGTTCCGCGGAAAACGCGGAAACGGAACGGGGCCGGCCCCGAAACCTCCGCGGTATTACATCTATACCCTGGAGCGTATCCGGATTTAGCCTCCGGACCCTCCCGCCGCCGGAATCCGACCGGAATCCGGTGCGGCACACCCCGTCCCGCCGGCGCCCGGCGGGTCTTCCGTACTCATTCACGCAAACAATACCCGAAACATGGATTTTCTGCTGGATTTCATCCTACATATCGACCAATACCTGCTCCGCATCGTCCAGGAGTACCATTTGTGGACTTACGCCATCCTCTTCGCCGTCATCTTCTGCGAGACCGGACTGGTCGTCACGCCGTTCCTGCCCGGCGACTCGCTGCTGTTCGTGGCGGGCGCCATCGCGGCGCAGCCCGGAACATCGGTGAACGCACACCTGCTCGCCGCCATCCTCTTCGCCGCGGCCGTCGCGGGCGACTCCTGCAATTACACGATCGGCCGATTCTTCGGCCGAAAACTCTTCGCCGACCCAAACTCCCGGATTTTCAAACGGAGCCATCTGGACAAGACGCACGCATTTTACCGGAAATACGGCGGCAAGACCATCGTCCTCGCCCGCTTCGTCCCCATCGTGCGCACGTTCGCGCCGTTCGTCGCCGGAATGGGACGGATGCACTACACGCGCTTCATGGCCTTCAACCTGCTCGGAGGCGCGGCGTGGATCGCGCTGTTCTGCTACGCCGGGTATCTCTTCGGGGACCTGCCTTTCGTGCAGCAGAACCTCAGGCTGCTGATCGTCGCGATCGTTTTCGTCTCCCTGTTGCCGGCCGTCGCGGAGGTGGTCCGGAGCAGGCGCCGGACCCGCAACGCCTGACGGAATACCCCGCCGCAGATTACTGCGGCGGGGTATTTTCAGACCACCGGCTCCGGCAGCGTCCCGCGGGGGAGAGCCGATCGTTCCGGCTTTCCGCACAGGGATGCCGCCGAAGCGGATTCCGGGCCATCAGACGGACGTTCCGTCCACGATCCGCACCTGCGTCAATGGCTTGTATTCCAGATCGGCGTATTCGAAGGCCTGCATCGCCACGAACCGGTCGTCGGGCGAACGGTACATGGAAACCGTCACGGCCGGAACGCGGGCCTGCGGTTTCCCGAGGAGCTCCCGGAAACCGCCCTCCTCGACGCACCGCGCCACGGCGGTCTTCTCGTAAATCTCGAAAAACAGCTCCTCGTAGCGCAGGTAACAGCGTCCCGCGGGATAATAGGGATTACCGGCGCTGAAGAGGCGAGCGAAAAGCACGGCCACTCCCGCCAGCAGCAGCGAGGCCCCGACGAAGACGATCGCGGAACGCAGGTCGTTCGACAGGTCGGCCCTGAAAGAGCGGTTCAGAATCAGCAGAGCGATACCTGCGGCGACGAGCAGAACAGGCATCAGAAAGGATTTGCGGCGGCGTATCACAACCGCTCCGGGCAAGGCGTACATCGCCTCGCAGATTTTCGTTTTATCCATTTTATGACATTATTTGACGTTTCGTGTTTCGGGAAAAGACGGGAAAGGCACGAATCGCTAAATAATGAGCCGGCACAGGCGGAAAACGTAGAAATCCGCGACCGACGGTCCGGCGAAGGAGTCGCGGAACGGGAAAGTGAAGGCGGAACGGAGGACGCCGGGACACTTGCCGCACGGAACGCCCTCCCGCAGGAGAGCCGCACGGCCGGCCGACGCCGGCCCTTCGCGCTGCACGAGGCGGACGACCGGGCAGGTCTCCGTCTCGCGGAGGGTGCGGAGCCGGTTCAGATCCGAGTTGCCGATGCGCTCCAGCCTCCACTGGTCCGCGCACCCGGCATCGACCGAGAACTCGGCCACGGGGCTTTCATGCAGCGCGGACGCATCCGCTCCGCCCTCCGAAAAGAAGAGCCAGCAAGCCGCGAAGGCAAAGAACAGCAACAGCGACTTTCGCATCCGAATCGGTTTTCCGTTCCGCAAAGATACGTTTTTTTTCGCGTCGGTACGCACTGCGCGCCGGGAAAATCCGGACAGCGGAGACGGCGTTCCCCGTCCAGCGGCGCATCCGACCGGCCCGCGCCGCGGCGAAGGCACGAAAAAACGTCCCTGCCGCAGCCGTTGCGGCAGGGACGGAAGCCTCGTTCCCGGGCGTTGCTGAGAACGTCTCCGGCGCATCGGAAGCCGGACCGGCGGCAGCTACTCCCCGGACAGGGCGTGGCGGTAGCCGTCGATCTTGTTCCAGTCTCCGCGCGTGAAGTCCGGAACGGCGACGGGAGCGCTGTTGTGGTCGAGCGACATGGCCGTAAGCGCGCCGATGCACGACCACTCGGCCGCGTCGTACACGTCCTGATCCAGCGGCAGGCCGTTGCGCAGGCAGTAGATCAGCCGGTAGTCCATGATGAAGTCCATGCCGCCGTGGCCGCCGACCTCGCGGGCCTTATCCTCGATGTCCCTGACGATCGGATCCTTGTACTGCTCCATCAGCGCGGCCTTCGCCTCTTCGGGAATGAAGGAGTGCTCGCTCAGGTTCTCGTGGTCGGGCACACCGCTCCCGGCCAGTTGTCCGGCACGGAACGCATAGCCCTCGACGGGGTATTTGTTGGCGAAGCCCTCGGTTCCCGTAAGCTGGTACATGCGGCTGTACGGACGCGGCGTGTAAACGTTGTGCTGCAAGTGGATCGTGCGACCCTTCTCGGTCTTGATGAGCGTCAGCGTGTGGTCTCCGTTGGCGAAGGTATCGACGCCCATCTTCTCCCGGGCGGCCTTCAGGCCGTTCACCGACTTGGTGTCCATCGCCACCAGGTAGTTCATCTTGTCGCCGCGGTGGATGCCGAGCAGTTGGCAGGCGGGACCCAGACCGTGCGTGGCGTAAACGTCGCCGCGGTGCTTCTGGTCGAAGTCCAGACGCCAGTTGCCCTGGTAGTAGTCCCAGAACTCGTCGAGGTTGTGGATGTAGGAGCCCTCGACATGCAGAATCTCGCCGAAAAGCCCGTGGCGCGCCATGTTGAGCGTCGTCAGCTCGAAAAAGTCATAGACGCAGTTCTCGAGCATCATGCAGTGGCGCTGGTACTTCTCGGCGGTGTTCACCAACTGCCAGCACTCCTCGAGCGACTGCGCGGCGGGCACTTCGACGGCCACGTGCTTGCCGTGCTCCATGGCGTACACGGCCATCGGCACGTGCTTGAGCCACGGCGTGGCGATATACACCAGGTCGATGTCGTCGCGCTCGCAGAGCTGTTTCCAGCCCTCCTCGCCGCTGTACGACGCCGCCTCGGGGAAGCCGCGCTTCGAGAGAATCCCCTGCGCGCTCTCCACCCGCTCGGGATAGAGGTCGCAGAGCGCCTTGATCTCCACGCCGTCGAGGTGCGTGAACCGTTCCACGGCCCCCGGACCGCGCATACCCAGCCCGATAAAGCCCACGCGGACCGTCTCCATGGGCGCCGTGCGCAGCCCGAGCACCGACTTCTGGCCCGGTTCGCGTTCGGGCGTGTCGAACACGATCACGCCGTCCACCCGCTTCCAGCCCTCCTCTCCGCCGCCGCAGGCCGAGAAGAGCAGACCGGCGAAGGCGCATAGCAAAACGGAAAATTTCTTCATGTCATCAGGGATTTTTTAGTTTCACACAAAAATAGGAAATATTTTTGAAATCTAAGCCCGTTTGACTACTTTTGCCTCACGTAAAAACGTAAAATCACACACGGCCTTCCCATGTCTCGAAAACTCGCGGCGGCAACTCTCTCGGCTCTCCTGCTCTCGACGGGCTGGCTGGGCATGACGGGACTGACGCTGCTCGTCGGATTCGTCCCCCTGCTGTGGATCAGCGGCTCGTACGACGGCTCGCGCCGCTCGTGGCGGGGCATGTTCGGCTGGGCGACGCTGACGTTCGTCCTGTGGAACGCGCTGACCATCTGGTGGATATGGAACGCCACGCCCGTCGGGCCGTTCGCCGCGACGCTGGCTTCGACGACCCTCAACATGATCGCCTTCATGTTGTTCCACACCGTTTCGAAAAAAGCCCCCGCGGCGCTGGCCTACACCACGCTCGCCGCGGCGTGGATCGCCACCGAATACTGGTACACGACCGGCGAGTTCTCGTGGCCGTGGCTCGTGCTGGGCAACGGTTTCTCGCACGAGGTCTGGGCCGTGCAGTGGTACGAATACACGGGCGTCTTCGGCGGATCGCTGTGGGTGCTGGCGAGCAATATGGCCGTCTTCGAGGCGCTCCGGCGGCGCACGCTGCGGCGCAGTCTCGCGGCGGCGGCCGTCGTCGTCCTGCCGCTGGCCGCCTCGCTGGCGATCCGGTGCGGATGGAAGCAGCCCGACGAAGGGACGGTCCGCGTCAGCATCGTCCAGCCCAACGTCGATTGCTACGACAAATTCCACGGCGACGCGGAACGCCAGCAGCGCAACATCGCGGAGCTGCTGCACGAGGTTCCCGCCGGGGCGCAGTTCATCCTGCTGCCCGAAACCGCCGTACCGGAACACTACTGGGAGCCGTCACTCTCCGACGCGCCCGGCGGGCGGACGCCCGGCGCATTCTGGCTGGAGCTGACCGACTCGCTCCGCACGGCGCATCCCGAAGCGATGCTCGTCACCGGGGCCAACACGCTGCGGCGCTACGAGGCCGGGGCGCAGACCCCCACGGCACGCTACAACCGGCTGGACGGCAGCTACTACGACATCTTCAACACGGCCGTGGGAATCGACTCCGCGGGACGTGTCAGCCTCCACCACAAGGGACGGCTGGTGATCGGCGTGGAGAACACCCCGACGTGGGTGTTCGACGTGCTGAAGTTCCTCGTCATCGACCTGGGGGGCACGCTGGGCCAGATCGGCATGGGCCAGCACGGCACGGCGTTCGGGCACGCCGGGGCGACGGTCGGCCCGGCGATCTGCTACGAAGGGCTCTACGGCGACTTCTGCGGCGACTTCGTCCGGCGCGGCGCACAGTTCCTGGCCATCATCTCCAACGACGGCTGGTGGGGCGACACGCCCGGCTACAAACACCTCTTCTCGATCTCGCGCCTGCGGGCCATCGAGCACCGCCGCGCCATCGCCCGCTCGGCCAACACCGGACGGTCGGGCTTCATCTCGGCGCGCGGCGACGTGGGGCAGACGCTGGGCTGGGAACAGCGCGGCGTCATCACGGCCGACGTGCCGCTCTCGTCGCAGGAGACCTTCTACACCCGCTACGGCGACTACATCGCCCGCATCGCGGAATACGTGCTGCTGCTCTGCATGCTCTATTTCGTCGCCTACCGCGTCAAACGCCGAAACTACCTCGTCAAATAACACCGTACACCATGAATTACACCCAAACCCTCGAATTCCTCTTCTCGTCGCTGCCCGCCTTCGAAACCCAGGGAGCGACGGCCTACAAGCCGGGATTGGAGCGCATCGCCGCATTCTGCCGCCACCTGGGCAATCCGCAGCGCAACTTCTTCACCATCCATATCGCGGGAACCAACGGCAAGGGCTCCGTGGCGCACATCATCGCCTCGGTGCTCCAGCAGGCCGGCTACCGCACGGGGCTCTTCACCTCGCCCCACTTGCAGGACTTCCGCGAACGGATCCGCGTGGACGGCGAGATGATTCCCAAGCAGAAGGTGGTGAACTTCGTGGACAAGCACCGCGAAAAGATGGTCGATCTGGAGCTGTCGTTCTTCGAAATGACCGCGGCGATGGCCTTCGACTACTTCGCGCAGAGCGACGTCGAGGTGGCCGTGATCGAAACAGGACTCGGGGGACGGCTCGACGCCACGAACATCGTCGTCCCGATCCTGAGCATCATCACCAACATCGGGCTGGAGCACACCGCGCTGCTGGGCGACACGCTGCAAAAGATCGCCGCCGAGAAGGCCGGCATCGTCAAGAAGAGCATCCCGGTTCTCATCGGCGAGGCAGACGAACGCTACGACGGCGTGATCGAGCAGGCCGCCGCCGCGAACAAGTCGAAGGTGATCTACGCCGAACGGGAGTTCCGCTGCGAGAGCTGCACCGAGCGGGGAGACCGGCAGTCGTTCAGCCTGCGCCGCACGCGCGACGACCGGACTTTCGACGTGGAACTGGACCTGCGGGGCATCTACCAGAGCCGCAACGTCGTGACGGCCTCGGCCGCCATCGACTTCCTGCACGAAGAGACGCCGCTGACGATCTCGCGCCGCGCCTACCTCGAGGGAATGCGCGACGCCGCGGCCCACACGTCGCTGCACGGCCGCTGGCAGAAGATCGGCGATGCGCCCCTCACGGTATGCGACACGGGACACAACGCCCACGGCATCGCCTATGTGGCCCGGCAACTGAAGGCCACGCCCTGCAAACGGCTCTTCTGCGTCATGGGATTCGTCCGCGACAAGGACCTGGCGCACATCCTGCCGCTGCTGCCGCACGAGGCGCACTATATCTTCACGCAGGCGCACTCCGACCGCGCCATGACCGCCGGGGAGCTGACCGCGAAGGCCGCGATCTACGGACTGCGGGGCGAGGCCGTCGCCGACGTCCCGGCCGCAGTGGCCCGGGCCCGCGAGCTGGCCGGCGCGGAGGACATGATCTTCATCGGCGGCAGCACCTACGTGGTGGGCGAGGCGCTGTAAGAAATCCGCGCAAGCACATCGGCATCGGGAGCTTCCCGGACACCGGGGTTTCGCGTGGCCGTACGCTCCCGGCCGGACAGTCCGCATCGGATCATCGTCCGAGGGTGCGAGGGATCGCCAAGACGCCCTGCGACTGTTCGGAGAACAGCGAACGGGCTATGCCCGTCTCGAGCCCCCGCAGTTCGGCGAGGCCTCGCAAGCGTCCGACATACGAATAGCCGGGATTGCCCTTTTTCTTCAAGTCGTCTCCCATTTGGTGTCCGTGGTCGGGACGCACCGGAATCGAGACCTTGTACCGTTGTTCGACCTCCAGAAGGGCTTTCATCATCTCGTACATATCCGTATCGCCCTCCAGATGGTCCGTCTCGACGAAGTTTCCGTCGGCATCGCGCCGTGTGTTGCGCAGATGCACGAAGCGGACCCGATCGCCGAACTCACGCATCATGGCGGGAAGATCGTTGTCCGCACGCACGCCGAACGATCCCGTACAGAGACACAAACCGTTCGAAGAGCAGGGCACCTCGGAGACGAGCCGCCGGAAATCGGAGGCCGTAGAGAGTATCCGCGGAAGCCCCAGAATCGGGAACGGAGGGTCGTCGGGATGAATGGCCAGCACGACCCCCGCCTCGTCGGCTGCCGGAGCGACCTCCCCGAGGAAAAGGATCAGATGCCGCCGCAACTGCTCCGCGTCGATGTCGCGGTAACGGTCCAACGCCTCCTGGAACTGCCGCAAGGTGAAACTCTCCTCCGAACCGGGAAGTCCGGCGATCATGTTGCGCACCAACCGGTTCTTTTCGGTTGCGGACATCCGTTCGAACCGCCGGCGGGCGCGTGCCTTCGCCTCGTCGTCGTATTCAACCCCGGCTCCGGGACGCTTCAGAACGAAGAGATCGAATGCGACATAGGCGTCGCGCTCGAAACGCAGGGCCCGGGAACCGTCGGGCATGGCAAAGGAGAGGTCGGTGCGGGTCCAGTCGAGCACCGGCATGAAATTGTAAGTCACGCAACGGATACCGCAGGCGGCCAAGTTGCGCAAGGTCTGTTTGTAGTTCTCCGTATAGCGACGGAAATCGCCCGTACGAGTCTTGATCTGCTCATGGACGGGAACGCTCTCCACGACGCTCCACACGAGTCCTGCTTCGGCGATGAGCCGTTTGCGACGCCTGATCTCCCCGACCGGCCACACCTCGCCGTTGGGTATGTGGTGCAGCGCATGCACGACGTCGGTGGCGCCCGCCTGACGGATATCCCGCAAACCGACCGGATCATCGGGCCCGTACCAGCGCCAGGATTGTTTGCACAAATACATGTTCGTTCGTTTTAGAATCAATCGTCGTCCAGACCGTTCAGATCGAGAAGGCGTCGAATCCGCCGTCGATCACCGTCAGCGTTCCCGAAACGAAACGCGACGCGTCGCTCGCAAGCCATTGCAGCGTGCCGAGCAGCTCCCCGGGCTCGCCGAAACGCCCGAAGGGCGTATGGGCCAGAATCGTCCGTGCCCGGGGCGTGAGACTTCCGTCGGGATTCGTCAGCAGCGTGCGGTTCTGCTCCGTAAGGAAAAAACCCGGAGCAATGGCATTCACGCGTAGCCCGGCACCGAACTTCGTGGCCAGCTCCCCGCACATGTAGCGTGTAAAGTTCACTACGGCAGCCTTCGCCGCGCCATAGCCCGCCACGCGGGTCAAGGGACGCAGGGCCGATTCGGAAGCGATGTTGATAATCGACCCCTCGCCCCGTTCGGTCATCGCGCGGGCAAAGACCATCGTCGGAAGGATCGTTCCGAAAAGATTCAGATCGACGACCTTGCGCACCGCCTCGGGATCGAGGTCGAAGAAGGTCTTGTCAGGAGGGATCGTCGCCCCGGGCATATTGCCCCCGGCGGCATTTATGAGCACGTCGATACGACCGAAACGGTCCATGATCTCCGCATGGTTTTCCGCAAGCGACGCACGGTCCAGAACGTCCGTCGCATACGCCGCGGCACGGCCCCCCTCGGCCGCGACCTCTGCGGCAAGCCGCTCTCCCGCCTCGAGATTGCGGTCCAAGACGACGACCTGCGCTCCCTGCTCGGCAAAGTGGCGGACCATGGCCGATCCCAGAATCCCCGCCGCGCCCGTGATGACGATGACGCGGTCTCCGACACTGAAGAGATTTCTCATATCCGATGGTTTTTTGAATTTTCCGATAACGGAACGGTCATTTCCGCCGGCAGCTCCGGATCACCCCGAGAACAAAGCGGCATTTGCCGGCGATCCACATCCAGTCCCCCGCCTCAAGCCGCGGGGCGGGAAATAGCCGCGACCCCATGCCGACGCAGGCGACGCCCGCCTCAAACCACGCCCGGAGACTCTCTTCCGTAGGTTCCACGGCGCCCGTCGCCATAATCTGCACGCGCGGGAGCGGTCCGCGGACACTCTTCACGAACGAAGGTCCGCCCGCACATCCCGCCGGAAAGAGCTTCACCAGGTTGCAGCCCGCCTCCTGGGCCGCCACGATCTCCGCAACGGTCCCGCAGCCGGGAACGTAAGGGACAACCCGGCGATTGCACAGCCGCGCCACCTCTTCCACGAAACAGGGACCGACCACGAAGTCCGCCCCGCAGTTCAGATAGGACGCCGCCGTAGGCGCGTCGGTCACCGAACCGACACCGAGTGCCATTTCGGGACACTCCTTCCCGGCGTATTTCACGAGCGAGGCGAAAACCTCGCAGGCGAAATCCCCGCGGTCCGTGAATTCGAACGCGCGGACGCCGCCCTCATAGCAGGCTTTCAGGACCTGACAGGCCACTGCGGCGTCCCGGTGATAAAAGACGGGAACCATGCCCGTATCGCGGAGTGTGCAGAGCACCTCCAAAAAGTCGAATCGTGCCATATCGCCTGTTTTTATCGGGAGACGCGTCCCGAGCCGTTGCCCCGCATCAGCCGCTCGACCTCCTCCGCGGAGACGAGGTTGTAATCGCCGTCGATCGTATGTTTGAGACACGAAGCCGCCGCCGCGAACTCCAGAGCCCGGGCATCGTCTCCGGGCCAGGCGAGCAGGCCGTGGATCAGCCCGCCGGCAAAGGAGTCGCCGCCGCCCACACGATCGACGATATGCGTGATGTCGTAACGTTTCGAACGGTAGAGACGCCGTCCGTCGCAGAGCACCCCGCCCCAGGTGTTGCGGCTCGCGTTGATCGACCCGCGCAGGGTGACGGCCACCTTCCGCAGACGCGGGAAACGTTCCATGAGCCGGCGGCAGACATCCCCGAAACGGCGACTGTCGATCCCGCCGCCCGCAGTCGCAGCGTCGAAACCCTCGGGTTTGATACCGAAGACCTTCTCGGCATCCTCCTCGTTGGCGATCGCCACGTCGCAGCCCGCCACCAGGCGGGGCATCACCTCGGCGGCCGTCTTGCCGTATTTCCAGAGTTTGTCGCGGTAATTCAGGTCGCACGAAACGGGGACCTGCATCCGATTGGCCGCTTCGACGGCCTCCCGGCAGGCTTCGGCCGCTCCGGCGCTGATCGCCGGCGTGATTCCCGTCCAATGGAACCACGACGCTCCCTCGAATACCCGCTCCCAGTCGATCATCCCCGGGCGGATCCCGGCCATCGAGGAGTGCGCCCGGTCGTAAACGACCTTGCCGGGACGGCTCACCGCTCCCGTCTCCAGAAAATAGATGCCGAGCCGCTCGCCTCCGAAAACGACATGATCGGTACGGACTCCGTACTTGTGCAGGTCCATCAGGCAGGCCGCGGCAAGATCGTTCTCGGGCATACGCGTTACGAACTGCGCCACGTAACCGTAATTGGCGAGCGACACGGCAACATTGGCTTCCCCGCCACCGAACGTGGCATCGAACCGGTTCGCCTGGCAGAATCGCTGATTCCCGGGGGCCGCCAGGCGCAACATGATCTCCCCGAAAGTAACCACCTTCTTCATTCGCGGTATCTTAATATCTCGATCATGAAACAATCAGTCGGGCAATCCCTCCGCGAACTCCACTTCAAGTACGGCCTCGCCGTCGGGCGCCTCGGTCGAGATCTCCAGATAGAAACGGTCGCAGTTGAAAGGCCATCCCTGCGGATAGTACGAAAAACGGCTGTCGAAGAGGTCCTCCTGGATGTTGGCCGCAGTGCCGTCCACCGAGAAGACGACATCCCGTTCGGTCCACTTGCAGACAAAGGTATGGAATCCGTCGTACAAGTTCTCGACCGGCAGGACCGACCGCTTGATATTTTGCAGTTTCACCTCGTTCATCTGCATCGTGTTCGCACCGCAGGCCACAGCGCCGGGCCGCGATCCGTCGTAGTCCATGAGGAACAGGTCGCCGCTGTCGGGCCACGCTCCGAGCCGCTCCGTGACGGGCAGCAGGCGGATGCGGGCCTTCGCTTCGGGATTGCGCGAGCGGATGCGGGCCCGCACGGCGATCGTGCCGTATTGCAGATCCCACCGGCCGCGCGTGTCGAGGCGGGTCGTACCCTTCAACAGCAGGCGTCCGCGCCGCACGACGGCCTTGCCGCCCGGCGCCTCGTTCCACGAAGCCGTATCAAGGCGCTTTCCGCCGAACGTCTCCCGGAAGTCGGGTTTCGCTCCGTCGAGCATCCGATGCCGGCGGTCGCGGATGAAGTAGGCCAGCGTATCGATAAAGGCCCGGTCTTCGGGAGCCGTGGTCTTCGTAAAATAATATACCCCGCCGCCCCCTTCGTAGTAGGCGATCGCCGAAGAGCGGTAAACTCCGTTCCTGCGGAACGACGACATATAGCCCATGCCGCGGTCGCGGCGGCACTCCTCCGACTTCACCGAAGCCCGCATGTCGAACTCCATTTCGAGCCCCATGCCGTAGGTCCGGGCCAACTCACAGGCCCGATCTACCCGTTCGTCGCCGATCTTGCGGTTCCAGAAGTAGGTCGGCTGCAAGTAGGCGGCATCGAAACCCAGATCGCGCCACTCGCTGTAACCCTGGGCGGTGTAGTAGGGAATCCAATAGAAGCGCAGCCCCTTGCTCCGCACGTAGTCGCCCAGGGCGCGGGTCACCTCGCGGCTCTGCCGCAGTATCTCGGGCAGCCAGTAGAATCCGGCCAACTCGAGGTGCCGAAAACCGCTGCTGCGGAAACGTTCCTCGAGGAGATCCGCATACCATTTGCAGGCGGCTATGCGATCCTCCTCATTCGAGAAATCCAACTTGCGGCCTTCCAGTTCGCCCCAGTCTTTCTGACCGCGCGGAGGCTCGGGAATCCCGATCACCACCTTGTGACGGAAGGGCGGCTCTCCCAACTCCCGAACGGCCGCCGCGATGCAGTCGTCGAGCGCCGCAATGCCCTTGCCGCTCTCGAAATGCCGATCGACAAGCCAGGCCCAGTCCTCCTTTCTGGCCAGCAGCGCGGAGCCCCGTACATGGTACGAGACCCCCTTGCCGCTGTCGAACTCCAGAAAGAGGAAGCCGTCAAAGAGCCAGTCGCGGTTCCCGAAGCGGTCCTCGTGGACGACATAGGGACGCAGTTGTTCGGCGTTGTAGTCCATGCGGTGAGAACCACCCTGATAGATCAGCACCAGGTCGCGAATATCGGTCATCGGCAGATATTTCCCCGGGGCGGGTTGTGCCGAGACTTCGTATCCGGCGATCAACAGAGACAACACCCCATACAGGGAGACGAGCATTCTCCTTTGCATATCGTTAGTATATAATACGTTATGTTTTTATCCCATGCGTTTCCGACGCGGTGTCAGACGCGAATCTCCCACCCCTTTTCGTAGGTGCGGCCCCAGAGGTCGCCGGCTTCGCGGTCGTCGAGGATGCGGCCCGTCGTCGGGTCGATCCGCAGCGAACGGCCCACGCGCTGAGCGATGTTGCCCAACTGGACCAACTGCGTACTGATGCAGGCATCGACGATTCCCGAATTGAGTTTCTCGCCCTTGCGGATCGCATCGAACCAGTTCCGGAAGTGAATGACATCGAGCTGCTCGGAGGGATTGAGCAGATTGCCCTCTTCGAACTTCAGGGCGCTCTGCACCTCCTTGACCGTCTTGCCGCCCATGTCGGCGATCCGGTATTCGTTGCCGCCGCTGATGAAGAGCGTGCCCGTCTCGCCGTAGAAGGCCGTGCCCACACCGAAGCCGTCCACCGGCGTGCCGTTGCAACTGCGGCCCTCCCACGAACAGGAGGCCTCGTCGCCGAACTGATAGGTAATGAGTTGCGTGTCGGGCGTCTCCCAGTCGTCCTGAAAGCGGTAGCGACCGCCCACGGAGGTGACCAGCGTGGGATACTCGACCCCGAGACCCCAGCGGAGAATATCCACGAAGTGCGTACCGTTGTTCAACGCCTCGCCCGTTCCCCAGTGCCAGAACCAGTGCCAGTTGTAGTGTACGACATTGTCCCTGAAAGCCTTCACGCGCGGCGCGGGGCCCTGCCACAGATCCCAGTCCAGCCACCCGGGGACCGGAACCTCCCTGCCGATGCCGATCGACGGGCGGTTGTTCACATACCACGATTTGGCGTAGCGCACCCTGCCGATCTCGCCGGCGCGGATCGCCGCAACGGCCTCGATCACGTTGGGCCACGAACGGCGCTGGTTGCCCACCTGCACCACACGGTCGTATTTCAGGGCCGCGCGGATCAGCAGTTCGTTTTCCGCAGGGTTATGGCTCGTAGGCTTCTCGAGATAGACATGCTTGCCGGCCTTCATGGCCATGACGGCCGCGGCGGCATGCCAGTGGTCGGGCATGGCGATCACCACGGCATCGACATCCTCCGACTCGAGCAGACGGCGCAGATCCCGCTCGCCGCGGGGCTTGCGCCCGCAGACCTTGGCGATATCCTCGCGGCATTTGGCCAAAGCGCGCGAATCGACATCGCACACACAGGTTACCTCGCAGTCCCTCATCTTCGCAAAACCCTGAGCCAGGGCATTGCCGCGCGAATTCACGCCGATCACGCCGATCCGGATGCGCTCGTTGGCTCCGGCGGCCCGTGCCGACACCACGCCGGGCAAGACGCTTCCCAAGGATACGGCAGCCGCCCCCGTCATCAGTTTCTTAATGAAGTCTCTTCTCGTAGTCATAGGTCGTAATGTTTATCCAAAATTAGAGATTTTACGGGGATTACGGCTCGTCAATCCCGACAATGAACCTTCAAAAAACGCAAAAGTCATCCGCGGCGGCCTCCCATACGCGAAACGAGCGCCGCGAGCAGCCGCGGGATCCACAGCAGCAGGTAGATCACCGCCGTAATTACGACGACGTAACCCATCTGCGTGAAAAGCTCGTACCACGGACGGTCGAAACGCACGACGGCATAGAGATTCGTCAGGAAAGCGACGATGAAAGCCGCCGCCGCAAAGCGGATCTCGCGACGGATGCGGCGTGCGGAGATAACAAGATCTTTCATGGTCTAAAATTTCATGTAGGGAATTCGGTACTGCTCGGGGAGGCGGATCGTGCGCAGCTCCTCCATGGCCCGGTTGCCCAACAGGCAGAGCACCGTCGAACAGTAGGCCTCCTCGACGACATTGGGAGCCTTCTCGCCCGTGATGCACGAGTGGCAAAAGGCCGAGAGGATGATGTCCGATCCGTCCTTGTCGGCGCCGACCATGCTCTGACCGCCGTTCACGTGGATCGCCCCCTCGACGATCGGATGCGGCGGATACTCCACACGCGTTTCGGGACGCCAGCTCGGCCCCGCCGCCGGAATCGCCGCGAAAACCCGGTCCTTCATCTGCCCGATAAGCTGGCGGATGCCCGACGCCGAGCGGTCCTCCTCGAGGTAATAGACTCCCTTGGCCAGCTCCATCGTGCCGCGGCTTCCGAGAATCTGGTCTTCCATGCCGTTGAACTTGTTCGAGATAAGCGACTCGTAACAGATCTTGCGGCCGTCGCGGTAGCGGTAGATGACATTCACGCTGTCATAGACCTCGCGGCCGTCCTTCCAATGAACGATGTCGCCCATGCCCGCGATCTCCTCGGGCATACGCCCTGCGGCCCAGTTGCACACCTCCAACTGATGGCAGGCCAGCTCGGTCATCAGACCGCCCGAACTCTCCCGATAGAGGCGCCAGTTGATCCGCCGCTCCAGCTCGGGCGACGGCACTGCACGGCGCCAGTCGGCGTTGCGGAACCAGTGGCAGCGCATGCCGACCACGTCGCCGATCAGTCCCGAACGGATCAGCTCCATGCCCCGGATGTATTTCTCATCGTACATGCGCTGCATGCAGAAATAGAGCACCCGGTCCGTCCGCCCGTAGGCATCGTAGATCGCCCGGCACTCGTCGAGCGTACGGGCCATCGCCTTCTCGCAGAAGACATGCTTGCCGGCCGCCAGGGCGTCGAGCGTCATCCGCCCATGCCAGTCGAGCGGCGTAGAGACGATAACGCCGTCAATCGAGGGGTCCTCGAGCAGCCGGCGGTAATCCGTATAACATTTCGCCCCGGGGCACAACCGCTGCGCCGCCCGCAGGTTGGGTTCGTAGTCGTCGCACAGGGCGACCACTTCGGCATGGGGGATCGCCCGCAGGTTGTGGAGATGGTACTGGCCGCGCGACCCCGTGCCGATGAGCGCCACACGGGCCCGTTCGCCCGCAATCTCCCGATGCTTCTCAGGAGTGCAGAACGTCAGCCACGGCGTGGCGGCCAGCAGCGTCACGCCGCCGGTCAGGCGCCCCATGTTCTTCAAAAAATCCCTGCGACTTATCTCCGCTCCGCCATTCTTCCTATCCATGATGCAATATGTATGCGTAAACTTCCAGTTTGTCGAATCCGCAGGCAATACGCCGCCGTTGCGGTTCGCCGGCGATCATCCACGCGGTGCTCACCACTTCGGCATCGAGCGGATCGTCGGCGACGACCGCCACGATCTGCCGCGAGGCGTCACGCAGGCCGGTATGCGGATTCACGATATGTTCCGTATGGGCCGCCGTATTGCCCGACACGGAGAGGGCCCGGTCCACGAGGTCGAACTCGGCCAAAGCATTCCCCGTTGCAGGATCGGGCAGGCTCACCCGCCAGCAGGGGCCGTAAGGATGACGGCCGATGCCGAGAATGGAGCTGTTGCCGAAATCGACGAAGGCCGATCCGACACCGGCTTCGCGCAACAGCACGCCGATCTTCTTCAGCGCATAGCCCTTGGCGAAGCCGCCGAAATCGAGCGACGTTTCCTCCCCGTCGAAGCGGACGCTGACGACACCCGCCTCCGTGCCGAGACGAACGCGGGAGAGATCCCGGAGGGTGATGTCGAAAAGCCCCTCGGTCCGTTCGCAATACGTCCGGCAAGACTGCAACGCTTCGCCAAGTTCGGGCCCGACCTCTACGGGGGCGCGTGCGGCCGCGGCATTCACCCGTGCGACCTCGCTCGCGGGATCGAAGCGGTCGAAGACCCGGTTCAGATGCTCCAGAAGGGCCGTTGTCCGCTCCCAGAGCGCATCCGCCCGCGGCAAGTCGATACCTGCAATCAACAGATCGAACCGCGTGCCCATGACATGCGGCACGAAACCATGGAAGAACGACTCTTCCGCATAATACTCCCGTTCGGTCGTCAGCATACGCCTTCCGGCGGCCCTTTCGTTTTTATTCCGGCGACGCCGTGCGGGCCTGTTCCACGGCCATCGTCGTAATGTAGTATTTCGCCAGCGTATTGGCCTCCTCCCATGCGGGCATCTCGCCCGTGCGGATACTCCGAAGGAACCGCTCGGCCACCTGTCCGAAATGCACCTCATGCCCGGGACGCGCCGCAACGGGCAAATCCACCAGGAAACGACCCGGAATATCCGTCTCCACGACCCGCAGCCCGGGATAATCCGGCTGCAGGGCGGCAACGCGCCGCCGCAAAGCCGTCAGCGTCTGCGCGGGATCGGCCTCTCCGGCCGCCAGCACATAGAGCGACTTGACATTTCCCGTCGTCTCGTCCTGCACGACCTCGATCGAGGCCCGGCTGCCGCGCACCACGGACGAAAAGGCATCCTCGCCGTTCGGCGAGCTCCAATTCCAGACCACCTCCATGCCGACGTGCACCCCTTTTACGCGGAAGAGTATCCGGCCGTTGGCCATCACCTCGAGCACCCCGTCGCGGAGGTACTTCTCCAGATAGGGCGGGAACGGTTCGACACCCGTCGATAGACGGAAATCCTCCGCACGGACAGCGGTCGGCCAATGACTGGCCGCCAGCACCTCGACATCCGTCTCATAGCGTACGGGATTCTCGGGAAAGCACTGCCAGAAGACCAGGTCGATCAGATGCGTCGTAACGTCGGCGATCCCCTCGCCCTGCTGCTCCACGTCGTAATACCACGCCGGGCGAATCAGCGGCCGCCCCGACACCGACTTGAAGAAGTGGTGGATGCTGCGCATCGAAATCGACGGATCGTCAGCCGATCCGGGAAGCAGGTCCCCGAACAGCTCCGCATCGTGCATCAGATTGCGGGTCAGAACGTTGAGCGCATCATACCGCTCGGTCATCAGGTCGCAGATCCATACGCCGCGGCGGTGCGCTTCGGCATAGGCCGCACGCAGCGTATCGAAGTCTTCGCGGCAGACAGCCAGCGGCTTGTCAGACAACACATGATATCCGGCTTTCACCGACGCGAGGATATAACCGGTTTTCTTCCGGTTGTTTCCGGCCAGGACGACCAGGTCGCCGGCACGCTCGCCGACCATCCGCTCGAGGTAGTCGGGACCGGTATAGACCACCTCCCGCCAGGAGGTAGGCTCTTCCGCACGTCCGTTGTAGGAGGCTACGGCCGCCAAGTACTGTTCGACCTCCTCTCCTTCCGGGGCATAGACACGGACCGTGTCCGAAAGCTCCGCAAGGGCGTTCTTCTGCAACAGGCTCGCATGGAAATGGCCCGGATCGAGCACGACCAGACGCAGGGGCCGCTGTCCCGCACTTCCCGAGCACGAAGCGAAGAGGAGCGGCACGGCGGGCAGCAGGCGCAGGAGCGATTCGAAGCGTTTCATCGTCTTGCGTCTATTCGTCGTAAGCCTTGAGAAGCCTGCGCGCCTCCTTCATGCCTTCGGCATAGGCTTCATCCATCATAACGGTACGTCCGCCGCGTTCGAGACTCATGTTCGAAGCCTTCATGAAAGTGAAGATCTCGAGGGTCTCCTCCTTCGATACGGGGCTCGCACCGCTTTTGAAATAGCGGAGAATCTCGTCGAGCAGCACCTTGTAGCCGGCGTATCCGCCCGCGGCAACGGTCCCCTTCTCCGTAAAGGCCGTACCGCCATAGACGGCCGGGCCCTTGACGACGGCGCGGAACGTGCCGAGACGTCCGTCGTTCCAACGTCCCGACACGATGTCGCCCATCGGCGAGTGGATACGGCTCACGGCCTCACAACCCGTACCCAGCAGCGTGTAGAGCGTCTCCACGCCGTGGATGCCGTAGAATCCGAAATCGGGATGCGTCGGCTCGACCGTATGGGGCGAATAGCAGTCGGCACCCAGGATCTTGCCGAAGTCGCCGCGACGCAGCGCCGCATTCTGCGGCGAATAGCGCAGAGCCGAAGAGGTGAAGACGCTCGCACCGTAACGTTCGGCCATCTCGTAGATGGCGATGGCCTCGCCGAGCGTCGCGCCAAGCGGTTTGTCGATGTAGCAGATTTTTCCCGAGCGGAAGACCTCGACGGCCTGTCCGAGATGCAGGCGGCCGTCGTTCGTCTCGAGCAACACGCAATCGACCTTGTCGAGCAGTTCGGCGACCGACGCGGTGATCTCCACGCCGAACTTCTTCACGGTCTCGATATATCCGGGAATGCGGTCGCGGCTCGACCGGATTGCCGTCGATCCGTAGGGATAGGCCGCAACGACCTCGAACTCACGGACGAGCGGATCGTCCGACGTACCGTTGAGCAGTTCGGTAAAGGCGGTGGAATGCGACGTATCGAGGCCGATGATGCCGATACGGATCACCCCCTGGGCCCGTACGGTGAAGACCGCGGCGAGGAGGCATGCGATGATGAGAATCTGTTTTTTCATGGTCGGTAGTTTTTCGTTTCGGAACGGGTTCGTCATTCGGCGGGAAGCAACCGGGCGCTCTCCGCAGTCAGATAGAGGCACGCATCCGCCTCGTTGCGCAGCACACTCGCGGGACAGTGTTCCGAGATCTCTCCGTAAAGCGTGCACCGCACGGCTTCGGCCTTGCTGGCGAAGGGGACGATGCAGAAGAGCCACCGACCCCGCAGCAATGCGGGAACCGTCAGCGTCAGCGCCTCGGAGGGCACCAGATCGAGCCGCTCGAAACATTTCTCATTGACCTGCTGCTGACGGCAGACGGGATCGAGCGCCACAACCTTCACCAGTTTCGGATCGTTGAAATCCGCCACATCGGGGTCGTTGAAGGCAATATGGCCGTTCTCGCCGATTCCCATGCAAACGATATCGACCGGATAGCGTTGCAGCAGACCGGCATAGCGCGCACACTCGGCATCCCGGTCGGAGGCCAGTCCGTCGAGGCAATAGACCGAACGGAAAGGCACCCGGTCGAAGATCCGCTCGCGCAGGAAGTGCGCGAAGCTCTGCGGCGCCGAAGGGCCGACACCGATGTATTCATCCATATGGAAGGCATTGATGCGTGTCCAGTCAATACGGCTATCGGCAATCAGGCTGTTCAGGAATGCCTCCTGCGAGGGGGCGGCGGCGAAGATCATATTGACCTCCTCCTTTTTTCCGAGCAGTTCGACAATCTTGGCGGCGACCTCCGCGGCCGCGGCGCGCCCCATCTCCCCGGTCGTGGAAAAGACTTTGACGTTCAGCATTTCCCGGCTGAACGTACGGAAATTATTCGGTATAGAGAACATGACCTTCAGAAATTGTGGTTACGACATGAATTCGGGAATCGAAAACGACGATATCGGCATCCTTGCCCTCGTCGAGCGAGCCCTTGCGGGCATCCAGCCCGAGAATGCGGGCCGGCGTGAGCGACATCATCCGCACGGCCTCGACGAGCGGCACTCCCGCCGCACCGACCATCGTGCGTACCAGACGGTCGGTCGTCGCGACGCTTCCGGCAAATGCCGAACGGTCGGGAAGTTTCGCCACGCCTTCCTCGATCAGCACGCGCCGGCCGTTGCGGAGACTGCCGAGAACCGACTCTCCGTCGGGCATTCCCGCACCGCGCATCGCATCGGTACAGAGCGCCGTACGGTCCGCTCCCTTGAACTTGTAAACGAAACGCAGCAGCGCCTCAGGCAGATGCACGCCGTCGGCGATGATCTCCACGGTCATCGCGTCGATCAGATAAGCCGCTTCGACGGCTCCGGCATAACGGCGGGCGTTGCGCCGCGTCACGGAAGACATGGCCGAATAGAGATGCGTCATGTGGGTATATCCCGCCTCATGGGCGCGGACCACCTCGTCATACACGGCGTCGGTATGCGCCACAGAGGCCAAAATCCCGCGACGGCGCAGTTCGCGTCCCATTTCGAGAGCGCCGTCCAGCTCCGGAGCGACACTCCAGCGGATGATTTCCGGGGCGGCTTCGAGAATCGTCCCGTACTCCTCGCGGCGGGGGGTCTTCAGATAGTGCGGATCCTGGGCGCCGCTCTGCCGGTGCGAAAAATAGGGTCCTTCGAGATGCAGGCCGAGCAGCCGCGCCCCGCGCTTGTTGCACCGGCCGGCTTCGCGGAAGACCTCGAACACCCGGTAAAGTTCCTCGTCGGTACAGGTCAGCGTCGTGGGAACGAGCGCCGTGGTACCATAGCGCGCATGGGTCTCGGCCACGCCGAGGAAAGCCTCGACCGTCCCGTCCATGAAGTCGTGCCCGCCACCGCCGTGCACGTGCATGTCGATGAATCCCGGAGCAATATATCCGCCCCGGGCGTCGATAACCCGGTCGCCGGGTTCGGGCGTCACCCCATTTCCGGGAAGAATCCGCTCGATACGGCCGTTGCGGCAGACGACGGCCATGCCGGACTCGATCCGCGTCGGGCGGATCACGTTTCCGTTCGTCAGTATCAGACGTTCCATATCATCCGTTGTTTTCGATTCGTTGCCAGGGCCAGCGCACGATCTTGTACCCCTTCACGGCGAAGAAGACCAGGTAGAGGAAGCAGGGCACGAGAACCCAGTAGCCCATGCGCATGCCGCAGCGCTCGGCGACGAAGCCATAGACCAGCGGCAGAATCGCATTGCCGCACAGGCCCATGATGAGCAGCGAGGACCCCATCTTGGTGAACCGCCCCAGCCCCCGGATCGCCAAAGGCCACACGCCGGCGTAGATCAGCGCGTTGGGAAGCCCCAGCGCATTGAGCAGGAAGATCGAGGCGTTGGCCCGGTGTCCGAACAGCGTCACCCCGAAATC